>NZ_JBMDKA010000037.1:0-53113 GCF_057809475.1 Flavobacterium sp. FG19
AATTATTGAAATTGGTGTTTAACAATTCAATCTGGTTTCGGTTGAGTTTTACCAGTCCGCGCTGTTCCATTTTTTTTAGTAAACGCGAAACTACTTCTCTCGATGTATTTAATTCAGTGGCAATTTCCTGATGCGAAAGGTTTACCTCAGAACAGCCGCAGGCATCAGAATGTCTTTTTAGATAAAATTCCAGACGTTCGTCCATAGAACGAAAGGCAATATTGTCTACTACTTCCAATACCTCTTCAAAACGGCTTCGGTACGTTTCGATTACAAATTCATACCAGGAACGGTGTTCCATCATCCATTTGTCCATCATTTGCAGCGGAATCATCATAACCGAAACATCTTCGACTACTTTGGCCATAATCTGGCTCTTCTCACTTTTGGCCGTGCAGATCATCGAAATAGCACAGGCTTGTCCGGGCTGCAGGTAATACATTAAAAATTCGCCTCCGTCTTCGCCTTCACGGTAAATCTTGATTTTTCCTTTGGTAATCAAAACCGTGTTTTTAATGTACTGTCCGGTACGCATTAAAATAGTTCCGGCCTTAAACTCCTGATGGCTTCCATTTTCTTCAATGGTTGCAATAAGTTCATTGGAGAAATTAGGAAAGATGGTTTTTAATGAATTTTGCATGTATTGTTTTTTTTCTGCCGCTAATTTCACAAATTTTCCCGAATTGATTCCGGTATTAATTTTGAATTTGATGGCGAACATTTTTTCTTAAATAGCAATTGTCTGCTGTATTTTTTAAATTACTTTTTTAATCGCCGCAGCGCTGATTTCTGCTGTTTTCTTTTCGGAAATCTGTAAAACCGGCAACGGAATATTTTATCAAAAAGAAATTAAAAATTGTAATTTTTTGTAAAGATAACAGATTGAAATGGGATTAATTGTCAGAAAATCATATTTAGGATGAATTTTATGTAAATGAAAAAATCCTATTTTCTATCGGTTTTGCAGACTATATTTTTAAAAATAGTAAGTAAATTTGTAAATCACTGATTATAATACTTTCTCTAAAACGTTTTCTGAGAATAATAATCGAAATCGCATTTGGCACGTTTTTAATAACTAGAAACGTCGTAATTTTACAAAAAACACATACTATGAATTTATCACAAGAAGATTGGGTTAATCAGCTGGCTGCTGACGAGAATGCAGTTATACTGGACGTAAGAACTGAGGACGAATTTAATGATGGCTATATTGAAAATGCTCTAAACATTGATATCAATAAAGGTCAGGGTTTTATTTATGAAATAGAAGAACTGGATAAAAATAAAAACTATTACGTGTACTGCCGTTCCGGAGCCAGAAGCGCCAAAGCATGTCAGATCATGAACGAGCTGGGTATAGAAAATGCCTACAATCTGCTTGGTGGTATACTGGACTGGGAAGGCGAAACCGTACAACCATAAAAAGAAGAAGAGGCAAAAAAAGCCTCTTTTTTCATTAAAAAACTATTAATAACCAAACTAAAAATTGCCAGATTATGAGTTTAATACCCGAAGAATTTGAAATTAAAACCCTTATAAATCAGGATACTTATCTTGTAAACGGGGAGTTGAAACAATGGACAGGACAGACCACACCTGTGTTTTCAACGATTTCGTCTACAGAAAAATATACGCCTACATTATTAGGATCGATTCCGTTCATGGCCGAAGCAGAAGCGGCAGAAGTTGTTGAAGCGGCAAACGCTGCTTATGATAAAGGCCAGGGTTTATGGCCTACAATGAAAGTGGCTGACCGTATTAAATGCATGGAGAATTTCGTTAAACAAATGAAAGAAACCCGTGAGGAAGTGGTGAAACTTTTAATGTGGGAAATTGGAAAAAACCTTGGCGATTCGCAAAAAGAATTCGACAGAACGGTTGAATATATCTATGATACAATTGCCAGCTATAAAGAATTAAACGGACGCAGTTCGCATTTTGAAAAAGTGCAGGGGGTAAACGCTATGATCCGCCGTGGACCTCTTGGTGTTGTTTTGTGTCTTGGGCCTTATAATTATCCGTTAAACGAAACTTTTTCATTATTAATTCCGGCTTTGATTATGGGGAATACCGTGATCTTTAAACCTGCGAAACACGGTGTTTTATGTATTTCTCCATTATTGGAAGCATTTAGAAGCAGTTTTCCAAAAGGCGTTATCAATATCGTGTACGGAAGAGGACGTGAAGTAGCTTCGCCAATTATGAAATCAGGAAAAATCGATGTACTGGCTTTAATTGGAAACAGTAAATCGGCGATTGCCTTACAGGATCAGCATCCAAATAAAAACCGACTTCGTTTAATTTTAGGTTTGGAAGCTAAAAACCCGGCCATTATTTTACCGGATGCCGATTTAGATCTGGCTATTCAGGAATGTATCACGGGAACTTTGTCTTTTAACGGACAGCGTTGTACGGCTTTAAAAGTATTGTACGTTCATGAATCTATCAGAGAAGAATTTAATAAAAGGTTTTCTGAAAAAGTAGATGCACTTAAATTTGGTAATCCTTGGGATCAGGGCGTTTCTCTGACACCGCTTCCGGAAACCGAAAAACCAAATTATATTCAGGGATTAATTGACGATGCTGTAAGCAAAGGCGCAGAAATCCTGAATGAAAAAGGAGGAAAACATACCGATAATTATATTTTTCCGGCCGTTTTATATCCGGTAAACAGCAAAATGCGCGTGTACCACGAAGAACAATTTGGTCCTGTAGTTCCAATTATTTCTTTCAAAGATATTCAGGAACCTTTAGAAGATATGGCCGAGTCTAATTACGGGCAGCAGGTAAGTTTATTCGGGAAAGATATAAAAACCCTGGCACCGCTTATCGATGCTCTGGTAAACTTAGTATGCCGCGTAAACCTGAACAGTTCCTGCCAGAGAGGACCGGATGCGTTTCCATTTACAGGACGTAAAGATTCAGCTGTAGGAACCTTAAGTATTCCGGATGCTTTACGTTCTTTCTCAATTCGTACGTTTGTCGCTTCAAAAGATATCGCTTATAATAATGAAATCCTGCAGGAACTGCTTAACAGCAAAGAATCCAATTTCATTAATACCGATTATATTTTGTAGTATCAGGGTTATATATTAATTGTAGATGCCGTCTTTTTCTGTTTGGATTAAGGCGGTTTTTCTTTATAAGAAATATAGTTTGCTGCGGATACGAGTTGAAAATGAGTAAGATAGTGTTTATTTTTCTAACTTTTTAATAGTATTTTTACAAAAAATGTAACTTTATTTTAAAATCCCGGTCTTATAACTATCATTTTAAATTATCAAACCAAAAAATTACCTATGAAAAAAAGACTATCTCAGCTTGTTCTTATGGCGGTTTTGTTTTTGGTGCAGTCAGGCTTTGCACAAGAGCTTTATATGCCCAGAAATATTAAAGAAGCGTATGCCAAAGGAACCCGTTCAATGGACGGAAAACCCGGAAAAAATTATTGGCAGAACCATGGTAAATATACTATGGACATTACCGTAGATGCCAAAACCAAAATAGTAACCGGAACCGAAACGATCGTTTACGAAAACAACAGTAATGACAGTTTACGAAATCTGGTCATACGATTTGTAAACAACCTTCATAAACCTTCGGCACCCCGAAGCGGCAATGTAAGCGACGATTTTTTAAGTAACGGATTAACGATTACGTCTTTAAAAGTAGCCAATGAAGTCTATAAAGAAGATGCCAGAAGCTGGGGAACAGTGGGGAATGTGAAATTGAAAAAAGCCATTGCACCGCATTCTAAAATAACAATTAATATTGACTGGAATTATCCTTTGTCTAAAGAAAGCGGAAGAGAAGGGCAGATTGACGAATCAACTTTCTTTGTTGCCTACAGTTATCCGCGAGTATCTGTTTTTGATGATTATAATGGCTGGGACAGATTACCGCATACAGATCGTCAGGAGTTTTATAATGATTTTAATGATTATGTGTATTCTGTAAAAGCACCTAAAAATTTTGTGGTATACGCTACAGGCGATTTATTAAATCCGGATGAGGTGTTACAGCCGGAATTTGCAGCTCGTCTGAAAAAATCCTATATAACAAATGAAATCCTGCATATTGCTAACGAGCAGGAAATGAAAAACGGAGTGGTGACCCAGCAGAACGAATGGAATACCTGGAAATTTGAAGCCAAAAACATATCAGATGTCTGCTTTGGTTTAAGCGATCATTATTTATGGGATGCCAGCAGCGTTGTGGTAGATAAAAAAACAAACCGTCGTGCCAGCGTACAGGCGGCTTATAATGTAAAAGGAACTGATTTTGTCCATTCGGTTAAAAACAATCTGTTTGCTTTGGACTGGTTTTCTAATAACTGGCCGGGAGTTCCGTATCCGTTTTCAAAAATGACTGCTTTTCAGGGTTTTGCCGATATGGAATATCCTATGATGTGTAACGATTCGCAAATGGATGACCCAAAATTTGCACAGTTGGTACAGGATCATGAAGTGGCTCATACTTATTTCCCGTTTTATATGGGAATCAACGAAACCCGTTATGCGTACATGGACGAAGGCTGGGCAACGACTTTTGAATATCTGATTGGAATTGCAGAACATGGAAAAGAAGCAGCAGATAAATTCTATAAAGAATTCAGGGTTGAGCAGTATATTAACGACAAATCGACAGAAGAAGATCAGCCCATAATTTCAATGTCAACTCAGGTTTCGGCGCAGGGTTACGGAAATAACTCTTACGGAAAAGCCTCACTTTCTTATCTGGCTTTAAAGGATCTGCTTGGAGATGATTTGTTCAAAAAAACACTTCATCATTATATGGATACCTGGAACGGGAAACATCCAATTCCATGGGATTATTTTAACTCGATGAATACCGGATCAGGGAAAAATTTAAACTGGTTTTTTAACAACTGGTTCTTTACCAACAACTATATTGACCTTGCGGTGAAAAATGTATCAAAAAATACCCTTTCGATAGAAAACAAAGGAGGTTTTGCGATTCCGTTTGATGTGGTGATCGTATACGATGATAATTCAACAGAAACCATTCACCAGACTCCAGCCGTATGGGAGAAAAATCAAAAAACGGCATCGGTAAGTTTTAGTGCCAAAAAACTGCCTAAAAAAATTACGCTTGACGGAGGTATTTTCATGGATGCAACGCCGGAAAATAATTCATGGAACAGTAAATAAAAATAATAATTACAGCAAAAATGTCGGGAGAAAAAGATTTGCAGAAATTACTAAAAAGCATGAAACCGGTGCACAAACCGGGCGATTATGTTTTTTGTAAAACAGAAGATCTGAACGGATTAGATTTAGACGAGATCGATATGATTTTTAGGGAAGAAGAAGCTCTAACCTTGATTCTTAAAGAAGAAACAGCCCAAAAGTTAAATCTGGATTACAGTGTTGTAATGTCCTGGATTACGCTTACGGTTCATTCGTCTCTGGAAGCGGTTGGTTTAACTGCCGCTTTTTCAAAAGCACTTTCGGAGCATGAAATCAGCTGTAATGTGGTGGCGGCCTATTATCATGATCATATTTTTGTAAATAAAAAAGACCTGGCAAAGGCAATGACCGTTTTACATTCCTTTTCAGATTAAATAAAACGACCTGCAAAATATTTTATAAAACCGCCTCTTTAATCAGGGGCGGTTTTTATATTTACAGAGACAGAAAGTGAAAACTATTTTAAAGCAGATAAAATGGAAATAAAAGAAATACAGGCATCAGAAACCTGGCAGATCAGACATGAAGTTATGTGGCCGGATCAGCCTTTTGAATTTGTACAGTTAGAAGAAGACAATTCAGGATTTCATTTTGGGGTTTTTGAAGATGATGTATTAGTTTCTATAGTTTCCTGTTTTATAGAAGAACAGGAAATGCAGTTTCGAAAACTGGCTACTTTAGAAAAACATCAGGGAAAAGGGATCGCGTCGCAGCTTTTAAAACACATTTTACAATTTGCCAAAAACAGGAATTTACAGAAAGTCTGGTGCAATGCCAGAAGCAGTAAAAAGTCTTTCTACGAAAAATTCGGCATGAAAGAGACTCCTCATACCTTTATAAAAGCCGGTCAGGAATTTACTATAATGGAAGTACTGCTATAGAAAAAACTTTTGTATCAGGGTTAAGGTTTTGATTATTAGTTATTTGTGTTGTTTTTGGTTTTTGAGTGAATCCTTTTTCACCTAAATTTTAAAATAACAAAACACTGAAAACGATTTCGTTTTGCCAAACTGTTAAACCTTGTTAAAAATTCTTTTTTTGTTTTGATTCTTTTACTACTTTCGCACCCAAATGAGAAAGTTAATAGTATTTTTAGTATTCATGAATATGCTTCTGTTCGGCGGAGGCCAATATCTTAATGCGAATACTTTTTCTCATCATCACAGTCTTGAACAGAAACACAGAGTGAAATTCACTAATCAGGATCGGGGTACTTCTATTATCGAAGATGCTGATATTGATCTTGAAGAAGATCTTCTGGGAAATGATGATGCTAATTTACTTACGAACAAGCTTTTTGCTGCTTCGTACAGTTTAGTAGATGCTTTGTATCTGGCACTTTCAGATCAGTCTGCTGGAAATGGTTCCAGTCTTTTTAAAATTTCTACGCCTGTCTTCGGGCATTCAAATCCTATCTACATTACTCAGCGAGTATTAAGAATTTGATTAAAAAGTATACATCGGTTACCTGAGTTGTGATCCTGCATATCTTGCTGCTGTATATTTTTCTGCTTCCGCATATATGAAAATTAAGATCTGACCTGAGGCTTACCGATGCATTTTAACATCCAAAGGAATTTTAATTCCAAGCATTCAATCGCTTAATTTCCAAACTAAATCATGAAAAAAATTATTGTGTTCACTGGCTTGATTGCCATGGTGTGCCTGACTAGTTGTACATCTAAAAAAGAAGAAAAAGAAGAAGTAGAAAAATTTACGGTTACCAACCCGGTTAAAATCGATACTTCGTTTACCAAAGAATACGTTTCACAAATAAAATCGGTTCGAAATATCGAGCTTCGTGCCCAGGAAAAAGGGTTTTTACAAAATATTTATGTTGATGAAGGACAATTTGTAAAAGCTGGACAATTGTTGTTCAGAATTATGCCTAATATGTACCAGGCAGAACTCCTGAAAGCACAGGCAGAACAAAAATCATCAGAAATTGAACTGCAGAATGCTAAATTACTGGCCGATAAAAATATCGTTTCTAAAAACGAACTAAGTGTTGCCCAGGCTAAATTACAATCGGCAAAAGCTGAAGTAGCACTGGCAAAACTTCATTTATCCTTTACCGAAATCAGAGCTCCTTTTGACGGAACAATTGACCGTATCCCTTTAAAACTGGGAAGTTTAATTGACGAAGGTGAATTATTAACCAGCCTTTCTGATAACAGCCAGATGTTTGCTTACTTCAATGTTTCTGAGCCTGAATACCTTCAGTATGAAACCAATATTAAAGACCGTGCCGATAATAAAGTGGCTTTGGTTTTAGCCAATGGAGATGTTTTTAAAGAAAAAGGAAAGGTGGAAGTTATTGAAAGTGAATTCAATAATGAAACCGGAAACATTGCTTTCAGAGCCCGATTCCCAAATTCAGGAAAATTATTAAGAAACGGTGAAACCGGACAGGTTCAGATGAATGTACCTCTTAAAAATGCAATTATAATCCCGCAGAAAGCTACTTACGAAATCCAGGATAAAAAATATGTTTTTGTGGTGGATAAAAACAGTAAAGTAAGTTCAAGAGAAATTACAATTACAGGTGAAATCCCTGACTTATATGTAATCAAAAGCGGAATTACGGAAGGTGATAAAATCCTGCTGGAAGGAGTACAGAAAGTAAAAGAAAACGACAAAATTAAATATGATTACGAATCTCCTAAAGAGGTAATGAATCATTTACGCTTAAAAGCAGAATAAAGTAAAGTGCTCAGTATGCCGTTTTTTGGTACTTAGTTAGAGCTGTGTTACGAAAAACGGTGCTGAAAGCGTATTGATTTCCTTTTAGTTTAATCATTTAAAAAAGATAAAAATGTTTAATAAATTTATTCAAAGACCAGTTCTGTCGATAGTGATATCGCTCATAATTGTCTTTTTAGGAGTATTGTCGGTATTAAACTTACCTATTACACAATTCCCTACTATTTCGCCTCCTATGGTGAATGTTACTGCAGATTATCCGGGATCTAACGGTGAATTGATGATCAAAGCGGTTATTATTCCTCTGGAAAGAGCCTTAAACGGGGTTCCGGGAATGAAATACATGGCTTCTGATGCCGGAAACGACGGTGAAGCTACAATTAAAGTAGTATTTAATTTAGGAACCGATCCTAACCAGGCAGCGGTAAATGTGCAGAACCGTGTGGCTTCTGTTACCAACAAACTTCCTCCGCTGGTAATTAGAGAAGGTATTAAAATTACCCGTGAAGTACCAAGTATGCTGATGTACGTGAACCTTTACAGTACAGATAAAAATACAGATATGAAATTCCTGTATAACTATGCTGATATCAACGTACTTTCAGAATTAAAAAGGGTAAACGGTATTGGTTCCGGAGATATCTTAGGAACACGTGAATATGCAATGCGTATCTGGCTGAAACCGGACCGTATGCTGGCGTATAAAATTTCTGCCGATGAGATAATGGAAGCTTTATCAAGTCAGAGTCTGGAAGCTTCTCCGGGAAAAACAGGAGAAAGTTCCGGTAAACGTTCTCAGGCGTTCGAATATGTATTAAAATATTCAGGACGTTTTACCACGAAAGAACAATATGAAAACATTGTTGTAAAAGCCAATCCAAACGGAGAGCTATTGAGACTGAAAGATGTTGCCAAAGTCGAATTTGGAAGCTCGATGTATGATATCTATTCCAATTTGAACGGAAGACCGTCTGCGGCTATTGTATTGAAACAGTCTTTTGGAAGTAATGCCAATCAGGTTATTGAAGAAGTAAAAGCGAAACTGGAAAAAATCAAACAAAAGTTTCCAAAAGGAATGGATTATGAAATTTCGTATGACGTTTCTAAATTCCTGGACGCCTCTATCGAAAAAGTAATTCACACCCTTGTTGAAGCTTTTATTCTGGTAGGTTTGGTAGTATTCCTTTTCTTAGGAGACTGGCGTTCAACGGTTATTCCGGCTATTGCGGTACCGGTATCGCTGGTAGGAACCTTCGTATTTATGACTTTCTTCGACATTTCGCTGAACTTAATTACATTGTTTGCACTGGTTCTGGCCATTGGGGTCGTCGTCGATGACGCGATCGTGGTTATTGAAGCCGTCCATGCCAAGATGGAAGAAGAGCATCTGTCGCCATTTAAGGCAACTAAAAAAGCAATGCACGAAATTGCGGGGGCAATTATTGCGATTACGTTCCTGATGGCGGCAGTATTTATACCAGTGGCGTTTATGTCCGGACCGGTAGGGGTGTTCTACAGACAGTTCTCGGTTACGATGGCGACTGCTATTATACTTTCGGGTATTGTGGCTCTGACATTAACACCGGCACTTTGTGCGATGATGTTAAAAAATAATCATGGTGTACCTAAAAAGAAAACACCGGCAAACCGATTCATTGATGCTTTTAATGAAAAATTCAATTTAGCACAGGGTAAATATCAAAACCTGCTGGCCAAAATTATTGACAGAAGAGTAGTTACTGTAGTAGCACTTCTTGGTTTCTGTGCCGGAACCTGGCTGATAAGCAGTACGGTTCCTTCAGGGTTTATCCCGAATGAGGATCAGGGAATGTTTTATGCCGTTATTCAGACTCCTCCGGGATCTTCATTAGAAAGAACCAATAATATTGCAGAAAGAGTTCAGAAAATTGCAGAAGGAATCGATGGTGTAAAATCGGTTTCCTCATTAGCAGGTTATGAAATCCTGTCTGAAGGTACGGGAGCGAACTCCGGAACCTGTCTGGTAAACCTTAAAGACTGGAGTGACAGAAAAGAATCTGTTTTGGAGATCATGAAAGAAATGGAGGAAAAATGTAAAGATATTGCAGGAGCAAATATCGAATTTTTCCAGCCGCCTGCTGTACCGGGTTATGGTGCTGCCGGAGGATTTGAGCTTCGTTTATTAGATAAAACAGGTTCAGGTGATTATAAAAGAATGGAGCAGGTAAACAATGATTTTG
The DNA here is from genome assembly GCF_057809475.1 of Flavobacterium sp. FG19. Taxonomy (NCBI): domain Bacteria; kingdom Pseudomonadati; phylum Bacteroidota; class Flavobacteriia; order Flavobacteriales; family Flavobacteriaceae; genus Flavobacterium; species Flavobacterium sp. FG19. Next base: position 10,136 of record NZ_JBMDKA010000037.1, read on the forward strand.
TGGCCGAACTGAACAAACAGCCTGAATTGTCCAATGTATTCAGTTTTTACAGTTCGAGTTTTCCTCAGTATATGATGAAAGTGGATAATGATCTGGCACAGCAAAAAGGAGTTTCTATCGAAAATGCCATGAATACCTTGTCAACCCTTGTGGGAAGTAACTACGAAATCAGCTTTATTAAATTCGGAATTAACTATAAAGTTATTGTTCAGGCTTCTCCGGAATACCGTGCACAGCCGGATGATATCTTAAAATTGTATGTTAAAAATGACCGTGACGAAATGGTGCCTTTTTCTGCTTTTATGAGGTTGGAAAAAGTATACGGACTTTCAGAAATTACCCGACATAATATGTACACTTCTACACAGATAAGCGGTTCTGCTGCTCCGGGTTACAGTTCCGGTACAGCTATTAAAGTAATCCAGGAAGTGGCAGCTAAAAAGTTACCGAGAGGTTATGACATTGACTGGGCCGGTATTTCTGCCGATGAGGTGGCTCAGGGGAATCAGGCGATCTGGGTATTCCTGATCTGTTTAGGATTTGTGTATCTGGTATTAGCGGCACAGTACGAAAGTTTTGTACTTCCTCTGTCTGTAATTCTTTCTTTACCGGCCGGTATTTTCGGAGCTTTCCTTCTGTTGAAATTAACAGGATTAGAAAATAATATTTATGCTCAGGTGGCGATGGTAATGCTTATAGGTTTATTGGGTAAAAATGCGGTACTGATTGTAGAATTTGCTATTCAGAGACATGCTGCAGGGAAATCTGTTTTAGAAGCTGCTATGGAAGGAGCAAAAGCACGTTTCCGTCCAATTTTGATGACTTCGTTTGCTTTTATTGCAGGTTTATTACCGCTGGCTTTTGCAACCGGACCGGGTAAAATTGGTAACCGAACTATTGGTACTGCAGCTGCCGGAGGTATGCTCGTAGGAACCATCTGCGGGGTATTTGTGATTCCGGGCTTGTATTTCATATTTGCTAAAATAGCCGAACGATACAAACTGGTAAAACATGAAGAAGAAAATCCATTAACAGAAGAAATTGATAACAATCATGTATAAAATCAAATTATATCCATACAGTATCGCACTGGGTTTATGTCTTGCCGTAGCAGCATGTAAAGCCCCTGCAGCTGAAACAGCAAGTACAAGTGCTCCGGTTCCTGAAGCATTTGGAAACGCAAAATCTCAGGACACGGCCAATATGTCAGCCTTAAAATGGAAAGATTTCTTTAAGGATCAAAACCTGGTTGAACTGATCGATATTGCTTTAAAAAACAATCAGGAACTGAACATGACTTTGCAGGAAATTGAAATTGCAAAGAATGATATCAGGGTTCGTAAAGGTGCTTTACTGCCTTCTGTGGGCGTTCGTGCAGGAGCAGGAATTGAAAAAGTTGGCCGTTATACCAGTCAGGGAGCGGGTGATGCTACAACCGAAATTAAACCGGGCGTTGAAACACCGGATCCGTTACCGGACTATACCATTGCGGCTTATGCTAACTGGGAAGTAGATATCTGGAAAAAACTGCGCAATTCTAAAAAAGCAGCCGTAAATCGCTATTTAGCCACAGTGGAAGGGAAAAACTTTGTGATTACCAACCTGATTGCTGAAATAGCCGATTCGTATTATGAATTACTGGCTTTAGACAGTCAGCTGGATATCGTAAAACAAACCATTGCATTACAGACTAATGCATTTGAAATTGTAAAAGTACAAAAACAGGCTGCGAGAGCGACTGAGTTGGGAGTTCAGAAGTTTCAGGCTGAGGTTTTAACTTCAAAAAGTCTGGAATTTGATATTCTGCAGAAAATTAAAGAAAACGAGAACAAAATCAACTTTTTGCTAGGACGTTATCCGCAGGATATTAAGAGAGACAAAACGAACTTTACAGATCTGCTTCCGGCAGCTGTAAACTCAGGAATTCCGTCTCAGTTGTTAACCAATCGTCCGGATGTTAAACAGGCCGAATTGGAATTGGTGGCGGCTAAACTGGATGTAAAAGTGGCCCGTGCCGAGTTTTATCCTTCACTGGATATTTCAGCTGCCTTTGGGGTTCAGGCTTTTAAACCTTCTTATTTGTTTACATTCCCTGAATCTATTTTATATTCCCTGGCAGGTGATATTGCGGCGCCATTGATCAACAGAAATGCGATTAAAGCTGAATTTTCAAGTGCCAATGCAAGACAGCTTCAGGCCTTGTACAATTACGATCGTACTGTCTTGAATGCTTATCTCGAAGTTTCGACCCAGCTTTCTAAAATCGAAAACCTTCAAAAAGGTTACGATTTAAAATCACAGCAGGTAGAAGCTTTAAACAAATCAATTGATGTTTCAAACGACTTGTTTAAATCGGCCAGAGTTGACTATTTTGAAGTTTTAATGACTCAGAGAGATGCACTGGAAGCTAAATTAGAGCTGATAGATACTAAAAAAGAACAATTAAATGCTGCTGTTCATGTTTACAGAGACCTGGGCGGCGGATGGAAATAATTTTGCCAGTTAATTTGTAGAGAAAAAGCCTTTCGGAAGTAAAGTTCTGAAAGGCTTTTTTGTATTTAGTATTATTGCTGATGAGAAAATAAGAAATAAACCGAAAAATATTTATATTTATAAAATAATAAAAAGCTGCTATGAAAAAGTTTCTGTTTTTATTGCTTATTCTTTGCGCTGCGGCGTGCAAAAAAATGGTGGTTTCATTTGAACAGCCTACCGACAGGAAGTTAGATAATCTGAAAATGGAAATACTTCTGGACCAAAAAAAAGTTCAGGAAATTAACTTAAAAGCAGCAAACGGAATGCCTTCTTATGAAACGGTTTCCTTATCAGTTTCAGATGTGGGAAAACACGAGCTTCAGATAAAAGTAAAAGATACCCTGTTTAAGTATGAAATACGTTATCCCGAAGAAAAATATGTACTGGTAACTTCTCACTTAAAAAGTAATGGTAAAATCCACGTCGGGATTTTAAAACAGGCATACAAATACAGATTTCGTTGATTGATAAAATACCATCAAAAAAAAACCTTTTTAAATTAAATTTTTGAAAGGCTTTTGATTTTTATATAAGATTATTTTTACTTTTTATCTCTCAATTATTGTGTATATACTTTTTGTTTGTATTTTAGAAACCTGCAAATTAGTATATAAAAGAGTGAATGATGGCAAAACCAATTAAAAATACGCCTGTTGTGAAAGGGAAAGAAGCAGTTGACTTTTATAAAACGATCGATTTGAACCGGGATAAAAAAGTGAGTACAGAATCATTGAAAGAGATTCAAAAGGATGCTAATAATTTAAAAGAACTTTTAAAAGTTAATTAATGCCTTTTACCGGATTTTCATTTTTCAAATTAAACTCCAGAACACAGATCAAGCCTTTTGAGTGTGGCGATACTGACCTGAATAGCTTTTTAAACGACAAAGCCGTACCTTATAAAAAAGATTTATTAGCAACAACCTATATTCTGGAAAACGAAAATAAAACGATTGCTTATTTAAGTATAATGATGCCTTGGCTGTTCAGGAAAATCAATTTGCTTCTAAAACTGCTTTTAAAAGATGGATAAAAGAGATTATCGAGCATCGAAAAGGCATCTGAGACAATTCCCGGCTATAAAAATAGGCAGACTGGCAGTCTGTGAAACTACAAAAAAAGAAAGAAAAGGAATTGGCAGAGCTTTAGTTAATTTTGTTATTGATCTTGCATTAGAGCAAAATAGTAAATGTGCCTGCCAATTGATAACAGTTGATGCCTATGAAAAATCACTTGGGTTTTATGAAAAACTGGGTTTTAGATTTCTTTCTGAACAAGATAATGGAGAAGATACAAGACAGATGTTTTATGATCTGAGACCACTAATGAATACCTTAAATGAAGTTTCTGATTAAAGATAGCTTTCATTTTGTTTTTTGCCTTTCTTAGAAGGTAAAATATCAAATGGATGATAAGATAACAGCTAATTTTTGAAAATTATAAAATAGTCAATCCGGAATTTTGATACACTTTTAAAATTTCTTCTTCCGGTGAAACATTGGTTACCAAAACATTGATGTCTTTTATGGGACAGACAAAATAAGATTCGGCTGTTTCTATTTTTTCAATAGAACTCAAAGCAATCACGAAATTAGAATTCTGAACCATATTCTTTTTCAGCATCGAATCATCATACAAAATACCGGTAATACCGCGTTCGTGATGAATACTGCAGATCCCTAAAATGCAGACATCGGCCCTGAAGTTTCTAAAAAAATCCATGGTTTCGATACTGGAAGTGGTAAAGGACGTTTTGCACATTTTTCCTCCGGCAAAAATTAAATCAATATTAGGCAGGTCTTCTGCTAAGGCCGCTACCGGAAAACTGTTGGTAATAACCGTTAATTTTAAATCATAAGGAAAACTGGCTACTAATGCCAAAGAAGTTGTTCCGCCATCTATAAATACAACCTGACCGTCTTTTAAGTATGAGATTGCTTTTTGCGCAATAATTTTTTTGTTCTCAATATCGTGTTTTTCTCTTTTTCGATAATGCAGCGGAATAGGAGAAGGAGCAACCGCACCGCCGCGGACAGCTTTTAAAAGTCCCTGATCTGAAAGCTCTTTTAAGTCACGTCTTATCGTATCTTCTGAAACACTCAGATATTCGCTTAATTCTATGGAGCTAACACGGTGTTCTTTAGATAAATATTCTAATATCGCTTTTTGACGTTCTTCCTTTTTCATTTTATCTGCGGTTTTATATTGCAAAAATAAGTTAAAAACTGCAATGTTTTGCAATTTTTGCATAATTTTACCGCAAAATAAAATTACAATGAAAAAGAAAACTATTGCAATTGATATGGATGGTGTACTGGCCGATTTTGAATCTCAGTTACTAGATCATTATAATTCAGCATACGGAACCAGTTTAACAAAGGAAAGTATTCAGGGCCTAAGTGAAGAAGAAGCTTTTAAGGAAAGAGACTTATTAGTTAAGGTTTTAAATAAAGATAATTTTTTCAGATCGCTTCCTGTAATGCCGGATGCTGTGGAAAGTGTACGTGAATTACAGAAAAATTTTGAAATTTTTATTGTCTCTGCTGCAACCGAATTTCCCATTTCATTAGCCGAAAAAGTAGCCTGGCTGGGCGAGCATTTTCCTTTTATTAAATGGGAAAACATCATTTTGTGCGGCAGTAAAAGAATCATTAATACAGACTATATGATTGATGATCATTGTAAAAATCTGGATTACTGTATGGGTAAGCCTATAATGTTTACCGCATTTCATAATGTAAACCACACGCATCACTTAAGAGTGAACAACTGGAAAGAGGCGGTAGCGGTTTTAAAGGAAACACTATAAACTTATAAAAGGTTATAATAGTTGTTTTTTGAAGAAAAAGCCTTTCGGGAATTCCTGAAAGGCTTTTGTTTTATATCAAAAAAAGATTCTTAGGACAAAAAGTCTTTAAACCATAATCCGGAATTTTTAATGGTCCGTTTCTGGGTCTCAAAATCAACATGAATTAATCCAAACCGGGCATTGTAACCTTCGGCCCATTCAAAGTTATCGGTCAGGCTCCATACAAAATACCCTTCTACGTTTAAGCCGTCATTTTTAGCTTTTAAGATTTGTTCTAAATGATCCTGTATGTAATGGGTTCGTTTGATGTCGAATACTTTACCGTTGGTTACCGTATCAGGAAAAGCAGCGCCATTTTCGGTAATGATAATTTTTTTGATTCCTTCGTATTCATTAAACTTTTTCAGCACATGATACAGCGCAGGCGGATACACTTCCCAGCCCATTTCGGTCGAAATTACATTTCGTTTCTCAGCGCTGACCAATTCGGCACCAATATAAGGAATGAGCATGGATGATTTTACCACTTCGCGCGTATAACACTGCAGACCGATAAAATCAAAGTCAAAATCGAGATTATTTAAATCATCGTCCAGAATATAATTATTGAGTTTTTTTAGTACCGGAAGATCTTTCTGTGGATAACCTAAACCTAAGATAGGCTCAATAAATGTACGGTTTAAAAGTGTATCGACCCGTTTAGCAGCTTCGATATCTTTAGCGTTGTCGGTTGCCGGTTCAATATGGGTACAGGAAAATGTGGTGCCTATATTGGCCTGTGGAATCTGGTTCCGAATAATTTTAGCTCCTGCAGCGGTGGCCAGCGTAACATGGTGCATGGCTTTTAGGTAATTGGTTATCCCTTTTTTACCGGGAGCATGAATTCCTAAAAAGTAGCCCGCTCCGGTAAATACCGAAGGTTCATTGATTACCATCCAGTTTTTAACACGATCGCCAAAATGACGGGTACAGACTTCCACATATTCAGAAAACCAGGTCACGGATTCACGGCTGGTCCAGCCGCCTTTTAATTCGAGTTCGTGCGGCAGGTCCCAATGATAAAGCGTAATCCACGGTTCAATTCCGGAAGCCAGCAGCGTGTCGATAATTTTGTTGTAATAAGCAATTCCGGCCTGATTTACGGGATGAGTTCCTGAAGGCATAATTCTGGGCCAGCTTATGGAGAACCTGAAATTTGGAATGTTTAATTCCCGGATCAGATTAATATCATCTTCATAAGAATTATAGAAATCACAGGCGGTAAGGGCATGATGGCCGTTTTTTATTTTTCCTTTCTGAGAGGTAAAAACATCCCAGATCGAAGAACCTTTTCCGTCAGAATCATGTGCCCCTTCAATTTGGAAAGCAGCGGTAGAAACACCCCACAAGAAATCCTCACCAAATTGGTTTTTGTTCAGAAATGAGTTTTCAATTTTATTCATTCAATAGTACTTTCCTTTATTTTAAACGGTTTATTAATGAAGGAAAGAAGATTGCATGGCTCTTAAAAAAAGCCATTCTTTGAATGATACCAGAAAATTTAGATTAAATAATTTCATAATGATTAGTTTTATATCAAATTAAAAAAACTAATGTGAAATTATTGTAAACTCATTATTATCAAATGATTAAATAATGAAAATGGGAAGACTTAATCTTCCCATCCGCAAATTGTCAACCCCTGCCCCTGAGCCTGTTTAAGTGATGTTTTTACAATTTCCTGCTTACAGGAGGATAAACCCCGGCAGGTTTCTTTAAGATGGTATTTTTTGGCTCCTGCCGAACCGCAGATATACACTTTGGTTTCGGGCGGTCTGAAAGAAGTCAAAAATAAGGTTAGTATGATTAAGGTATATTTCATGATATGTTTTTTTATTTTACCACAAGCTGGTATTCATTTCCCTTTTTATCAAGAGCTTTAAGTTTTCCGTGGGAAACCCATTCCGTATTAATTTCAATTTCCGGAACAGTGTCTGTGACTAAAATTCCGGCACCGTATTTCCCCTCGGTATTAATGTTTCCAAAAACGGAATCGCCTTTGCTGTTTATTCCTTTTACATCATAATTGTATTTATAATGCCCCGGATTTCCGGTTCTGTATTCATATTTATAAGTGGTATTAACATGATAGGTTTTGGCCTCTTCCGGCGTAATTGTTTTACGGTCATCGGCTGTTATTACCGGTTTATAAAATGAATTGATCTGCGAAGCGGGAGGAGGGGCATCTGTTCTTCTGCAGGAAAACAGGACAGGGAGTAAAAATGAAAGTAGGAGTAAGTATTTTTTAGGCATAGGCACTTGTGGTATTTAGTTAGCTGCGATAAATCTAATTAGAATTATGTTCTTTAAAATGAGTACTTATACGGGAATTCGAGGTTTTTTTATTGAATTAATCTTTCAGCAATTTCTTCCCTGCTAATAATTATTTGAGAAGGAAGAAGTATCTGTATATTATTATTTATTGGATTTCGAAAAATTTCAAAGCTTCCACGGCAGTTTTTGTATCGAAACAAGAATGCTTTTAATCCCTTTATAAAACCTTTTTTTTGAGTTATTTCAAAAACATAATTGGAACAGGATTTTTTAAAAATACATTCTCTCCTTTTAGATGGAGGAATCGTCTTCCAATATATTCGGATAACAAACAGGATTAAATATTTCATTTTCTTTGAAAAACGGCCATTTGTCTATTGGTTGTAAATCCAGGCTGAGCCCCAATTCCAAAACAGCCGGTTTGCGCATGAACGTAAGTCGAGACTACTTCTAAACGAATATACTCCCAGCCCTGATTGGCGAAATGTTTTATTAAACTTTCCAGCTGTTCAGCAACATGTTCAGAAGTTCCCTTTTTAGGATCGATTGAGGCCACGAATGGCACTACTTTGTATTCCATGATTTTTTGATTTGATTATTACTAAATGATTTCATAATTCAAAAGTAAAGCCAATCAAAATCAGTATGGTATGGAAATCCGTAATAGAGTTTTTTTTTAGAAGTTTTTAAACAGAAAAAAGAGGATATTTAAAATTCCTCTTTTAAAACTTTACGGGAAGCAGTTTTATTTTTTTGCCAGAATAAAATTTCTGATAATAGTATCCATATTAGAAGGCAGATCGGCATTTTTAATTTCAAAATGTTTTACTTTCATCTCTTTCAGCCATTTGCTCCAATAGGCTTTGATTACCTTTTCTTCGTAAGGATTGTTTTTAACCGGATTTATTCCCAGTACCAGTACTTCAAGATTTGATAGATCGTGACCAACGTTAATAAAACCAAAATTTCCGGTATCAAATTTCTTCTGCCAGTCGTTGGTATTCAGATTATTTTGTTTGATTAACTGAGGAGTTAGATAACTTGATAAATTTCCGTTTTTTATTTGTTTTCCTTCGTAAAACATATATCCGTCAGTTAGTATAACCAGAATATTTCGATATTCACTTTCTATGCATTGATCCTGAACTTTATTGTCGAAAAAGTCCCAGATATCAGATCCTATATAGTTATTATCTTGAATGGCGGCTTGATATATTTTGGAAGTTTTTGAAGCATAAGTTGAACTTACAGAGTTAAGCAATTCACGAGAAGCATTATTTTTGTCTACTGTAATCCTCAATTCTTTTGCAATGGAGTTAATCTCAGGATTTTTAGGTTCGGGATTAAAGAACAACTGCATTTTATCCTCGATTTGTCTTATTCTTTTCGATTTTAAATGCTGGGCAAAAGCTTCAGATACTGATTTGATATATCCTAAATCTCTTTGATAGATTTCCATTGCTGGATTTGAATTTTTGCGGAGACTTATACGGTCTGATAAATCAACTAAAATACTAATGTTGTAGTTTTCAGAGACAGTATTTTTTACAGCTGATTCTTTTTTCTCATTTTTAGGTTCTTCTCTGCATGAAAAAAAGGCAATCAATAATAACGATGCTGAGACTTTTAGTAAAGTATGTTTCATGAGCTTAGTTTTTAGAATATACCAAATGTTGAAAATCAGGATCTACTAAATTGAGTTTGCTTAAATGCTCTTCTGAGTAAAGTTCGCAGCTTTGCAAAAGCTCTTCTTTCTCTTTATAGGGTAAAGCCAATTCAGTACCAATTGCCTGAAACCAGCCTTCTTTGTATTGATGGTGATAATGCAGATATTCTTTTACAGGAAAAACGAAACCGTCTATTTTGGATTGAAGTTCAGATATTTTTCCGTTTATTATAACGATCTGCTGCTTAAAATCATTGATTTTGTTAGCATATTCGGTCTTTAATTTTTCAAGATTAAGTAAGTTTTCTTTTTTGCCTCTTATAAATGCCCGAATTTTATCAATATTCTCAAATTCTTTCATAACAAAATCAAATACAAGTCCCCAAATAATATAGACAACAAAACCTGCGAATATGATCATCCAGAATTCTGGTTCTCCCAAAGCAATGTTTAGATTGTACGGAGCAGAATCAGTTGTCTTATTGAATTCATATATTTTTTTCTCAATGATATAGGCCAAAAGTGAATCAAAGAGAAAAGTAATGGTAAAGAGAGCAGCCAGCCTAAGAATATTTTTGATTCCTTTTCCTTTTTGAACCATATGTATAACATACCCTAATCCCATAAAAACAAATGGAATGGTTATTACCAAAACTCCTTCAAGCCAGCTGGCTTGAAAAGCATTTGTAAAAGCATCGGCATCAAAAATGGCAGCTGTTAAACTGTCATTGGAAAATTCTTTGAAAAAGGCAGAATAAGAAGCAGAAATATAAAATACAAGAACATAAAGCGTGATGGGAAGTAATAGAATAAGTCCGATGTAAAATTGAGCTTTGAGCCCTTTTCCTTCCTCGATTCCATATTTGTCCGGATTACGTTTTACTTCGATAATTTCGTTTTTGATCTGATCCATGTTTTCATTGAGATCCTGCTCTTTTTTTTCATAAATACCAATTGCAGCTTCAGATTTTTTAAGTTCAGTTCTGTTTTTTTCCTGTTCCTCACGATAAGGCTGTTTTAAACGATCCTGTTCCATTTTTTGTTTTCGGCACTGATCTTCAAAACTCATATACAGGTTTTGCAGGCAGGCTTTTAGTACAATGGGTTTTCCAGTAGCTTTTATCGAAGCTGCAAAACCGCTTTGATAATAGGTAATCCGGATCTGTTCTCTGTCTTCTTCATTTCCCTCATAAGTTTTAGAGAGAGAATCTTCGACTTTTTTTAAACTAAATAATTGTGAAAGTGGTTTCATAGTTTAAGCGTTTAGTTGACTAATAATTTCTTCTTTTCCAATATTATTCTGAACACAATCAATAAGATAATCAGATAAGTCATTGATGTTTTCTTCTAAAAAATCAAATTTTCGGCAGTACTTTTTCAGCATGTTCAGTTCGTCATCTGTAACTTTTCCGTCGGCCCAAATGATTCGGGTCAGATCGTACAGATATTCAATTTTAGTGTTGAGTGCTTCCGGAACTACAAAATCTGAATTAACCGGATTTAGAAAAAGTTTATCCAGCTCCTCTTTAGGAATCCCTCTTTCGTCGGCAAAGTGATATAACATTTGGAGTTCTAATACATCAAACTGATCGTCTGATAATGCCATTTGGTATAGTCTCAAAAAATGGCTTTTAAGTTCTAGTGTTATCATAATTATATTCTTTATTTTAAAGATTCGCAAACAATTCCATCTCCATCTGCATCCAGATTTTTGTAACAGCTTTTGTTGCTGTTATAGGCAGCCTGTGCCTGTGCTCTGGTCGCAAAATCGCCACAGGTTTTTGTTGGACAGTTTGAACCTGAATTTGTAGTGTCGTTTGTAGAATCAGATGATTCTGAGCAAGAAATCATCGAACTAAAGACAATAGCAAATAAAATTAGTAATAGACATCCGTTGTTTTTGTTGGAGAATTTGGATCTGTGACTGGTAAAATGACCCTGAACATAAGTTCCATCTTTTCTGTAATATCCTTTTCTATATCCCATAGTTATTAAAGTTTAAGTGTATATATTAAAAATGCAAGAAATCCTGTGAAGGCAAATAACACAAGACATCCGCTGTTTTGATATCGGACGCCGGGTATGCCTGTTTTTGTTGAGTAGCCATTTTTACTAAATGTGCCCATTTTGGTTCGTAAACTTGGAGAAATTCCGGATTTACTAATGTTTAATCCAAGTCCTCCTCCAAGTTTTACTCTTTTTTGAAATCGAAAGCCCATGTTTTTTAGTTTTAGTTTATAAAAGTTTTTCTTAATTAAGAAACTTCGATTAACATTTCCCTTTTCATGTCTATTGAAGTCAAAAAGGTTATTTTCGTTTTTTGTAATGGTTATGTGTACTGGAGTTTTTGTACTTTCCTCCTTTATGAGAACTGCCTTTTCCGCCTTTGTAATGGCCATTTTGAGCCTCAATACTGTTTCCTAATACAAGGAAGAACAGACTGAATAGAATAACTAGTTTTTTCATGATTTTAAATTAAATTGATTAATAACCCAAAAGTAAAACCAATCAAAACCAGTATTTTACGGAAAACCATAATCCGGAAATTTAATTTCGGGAAATAAAAAAAGCTCCCGAAGGAGCTTTGAAAAAGTAGAATTGATAATGTTTAGATAATTCCCATATCTTTTGTAATAGAGACTAAATGAACTGTATTGTTGGCTTTAAAGAAGTCTTTTAGTTTTGCCAGTCTTTTTTCCATGGCACTTTTGCTGTTGGGTTTTGTTTCTGTGTTTTTAAAGATTTCTATAATTTCGTCCTGCGAGGTTCCGGCTGCCAGATATTTCAGGATTTTGATATCGACATCGTCTATTTCGAAATTGCTTTTTTGCTGCAGGGCGGATGAAACGTCCTGTGAAATAAAAATCTCATCTGAAGTCGAAATAGTATGAATTGCTTTTTTCAGGTCTGTGATGCTGTTGCGTCCTTTTAGTACAAAAGCGTCAATTTCGGCATTTTCAAAAAGAGATTTGATACGAAGGTTTTTATCTTCGACAGAATAGGCAATGATTTTGATATCGGGCTGCAGTTCACGGACTTTTTGAATCAGCTCGTCGCCGCTGGCGATTTTTACTTCACGATGGTCTTTTTTAAACGAAAGATCGCTAATTAACAAATCATAAGGCTCGTTATCCTGAATAGCCTTTCTGATTTTCAGAAAAGCATCGTCACAATATTTGGCATGTTGAAAATCGACAATGTTGAGGTCTTTTAAAGTTTGTTCGACTGCTAAATTGAATTCTTCAAAATCTTCGGCTATAATTACTTTTTTAAACATAAACGCTTATTTAGACATTGTTATTTTTACTTTAAAACCTTTACCGGGTTCTGTGTCAAAAGTAATGCTTCCATTATTTGACGAAATACGGTTTTCCATATTTCGTAAACCATTTTTAATAATTTTTGTTTTTTCGCAGCCTTTTCCATTATCGCTGTAATCTATGAATAAAGTATTGGAGCTGCTTTCAAATTTTAAAACCACAACAGAAGCAGCACTGTGTTTTTTCATATTGACCATCAGTTCATGTAATACCCGATGAATAGCAATCTTTTTTAAATCTTCAACAGTGTCCCAGTTTATTTTTTCGATCCTGTTAATACTAATATTGGTCAGGCTGCTGTTATAAGCAGAAAGCATTTCTTTTAAGTTGTGAGGGTAAGCAGGACCAGTATCAATATCATTGTTTTCACGGGAAATGCCACGAACACGTGAGTAGATATCGTCAAGTTTCTGTAGTAGGTTTTCTTTGTTGTTTTCGTTGGTTAAAGGCTGGGTCTGCGTGTAGGTAATGGCATGAAAAACATCATTTGCCAGTCCGTCGTGAATATCTTTAGCAATTCGGGTTTCGGTGTCATAAACGGTTTTAATTTGTTCAAGACGGTTTTTGTGCTTGTAACGTTTTCTTAAATAAACACCTAAAGATCCAATGATAATTAGAGTAGCAAATAATATGATTTTATCTTTTTCGGCTTCTTTAAGCGCTACTAAATTTTCGGCTTTTTCTAATTTCAGTTTTTGATTTTCGTCTTTTTCTTTTTTAGAATCGTATTTTATTTTGGCGAACTTGTTTTTAAAATTGTTTCTGACTTTTATAATACTGTCGTTTATTACCATATATTTTTGAGCATATTTTGTTCCCGCATCATTGGCAATTAATAGCGATAATGCTCTTAAACGTTCATCAACACTATTAAAATTAGTGGCTGTTTCATAAGCTTTTTTAGCGTTTTCATTTGATTTGGAAATATTGGTTTCCGAATAAAATTCGGCCAGGTGAAGGTAACTTTCGATGCTTCCGTAGGGGTCGTCATTTTCTTTTCTAATCTTTAGACCTTCTGTCATGTAGGCAAGAGCCTTGTCATTATTGCCTTGATTTTTAAAATAAACATAGCCTAAATTATCTGTAATCCGGGCTTTATTCATTAAGGGAACTTTTCCTTCGAATACTTTTTTGTCAAGAATAGATTCCAGAATTCTTATGGCTTTATTGTATTTTTTTTGCTGAATATAAACAACGGCAATATTATTTAAGGGTGATTGCCTGGAGAGAAAATCGGTACAGTCTTTTAGAGCCTCGTTATAATAGTAAACAGCTTCATCGTAAATAGCCAGTTCCTTGTAAGCAATTCCAAAAAAGTTATTGATCGCAGCGCTGTAAATATCTTTTTTCCTGATGTAAGGCAGTGCTTCCGTCAGTGTTTCGGTACTTCCGTAATAATCTCCGTTTATTTGCTGAATTGAAGCCATCTGTATTAAGCAGTAAACGATGTTTTCACTGTCTTTTGCTTTTTCATATGAAGATTTTGCTTTGTTAAAATGGTAAAAAGAACTATTGAATTTTTTTTCCTGAAATTCAGACATTCCTTTTTCTCTCCAGACTAAGCCCGTATTTTGATAAGTTTCGTAGTCGATAGGAATGATCGTTTTTTCTTTACAGGAAAAGAAAAAAAATAAAATAAAGGAATAAAAAAACGGGGAACGAAGCATAACACTTACTTTCCCCGAAAATACTAATTAATACTCTATTATGTAGTATTATCCGTTATTTTTTTGGTGGCGGAACCACAATTGGTGAATCACCAGGACCGTCGTCATCAATATTGGCCTGTCCGTCTGCCGGAATTACTTCTTTTTTTATTTCAGTGTTTTTTGCAGCTGTTTCGAATTCATCAGCAGTGCAGGAAAATAATGTTGTTGACAAAAGGATACACGCTCCCCATACATATAAAGTTTTCATTTTTTTAAGGATTAAAAATTAGACAATGGGTATTGCTGTCCGGAACTTTTCCGGTTTTTTGGTTAGGTGCAATACCTGATTTTGTTTGGGAAGTGAAATGCGTCGAACAGTAAGATTTTCATCTATACTTCCCGGATAAAATCCGCCTTACGGTTTTCCGCATTTGTTAATAGAACTAGTTTTGTACATTTGTTCTAATCGCGAAGTAGAACGATAACTGATTCATTTACAAGGCAAAGTAACGTCGCTTATTCGTGGTTTTTTATAAGGAATTCCCGGAATTCCCGCAATGTTTAACCTTTCCTGAAAATGTTCAGGAATTCCTAAAAATTACCGAAGGCCTATGTACAACTATACTATTGAAGATTATAAAAAAGCGATAAAAGCGAAATATGAAATTGAAAGACAAAAAGTGAATTTTGCTTATTTGGAGAACCCTTCTCAGGGAAAACTTCGGGACTTATGCTGGGAGAAATTTGCTGGAGAAGCTCATCAGGATGATCTAAAAGTTTTTAGCGATTTTTTTGGATTTCAGTTTGATCCGGCCAAAAAGAATTTCTTTAAGGAGCAAAAAGATAAGTTTAGACCCTTAGTGTCTTTTTTTAAAGGAAGAACGGATCCTGCTAATATTGAAGCGGTGGATCTTGCTGCTATTTTGGTAGATTTTCATAACAGACCTTTTAATAAGTACAGAATAAAAGGCAGAAGCGAAGAAATGGTTCTAGGCGATTTGAAAGATGTTATGCCTGATAATTTTATACGAGATACAGAAAAACCTAAGTATTTAAATGATTTTCCGGATCAGCAGATAAAACCACTTACGGGTACTATTGCTATTAAAACGAAATCTAATGCTTTAAAATATTTAGGAGCGGTAACGGTCGTCTGCCTTTTAGGTTTAATAGTTTATTTAGCTCTGCCGAAAAAGCAATGCATGCAATGGTCTGATGATCACTATGAGAGAGTGTACTGTGATTCGGAAATTAGTGGTATTGGCAGTTTTACTACTATTGAACGTTTAGATAAAACCATTCTTGATCTTCATAAGATAAAGGTTACTGATACTACTGTATTCTTTGATAAAAATGGTCAGGCGATAATTTGGTATGCGAAGACATCTAACGGAATTGATTTTTTTAATGGTCACGGAAGACACCCTGAAACGGGAACTTCTCTAAAACCAGTGACACGTTATATATTAAACAAATATGTGAAAGGTAAAATTTAAGTTAAAATGCGATTTATGTAAAATATTCGTAAAATCATGGAATTTTTTGTAAGTATATACTTTTAATTTAGCATTATTAAATTAAATCAATAAAAAACAAATCGACATGAGAAGTAAAAACATAGTATACGTATTAGCCTTGAGCTTGGGAATGTTTGCTGCGTCGTGCAGCAGCGATGATAACGAAGGAGAAACAATAGTTCCGTTAGCAGGAAAATATAATTTAAGTAAAACAGGGACAATTGTAGATGGGAAGGAAGTATTAGTGGATGCTCCAGAAAATCAGGAAGGATGTACCAGTAATAGAGATTATTTAGAATTAAAATTAAGTAATACAGCTGTTATAGGGGATTACAGCGGTTCAGATTGTGCTTTAGTAGAAACAACAGGAACTTACGTAAGATCTCACAATGATTTAACGATCACGATTGGTAATGTCAGTTCAACCAGTGATATCATGAATTTAACTAATAAAGAGTTGAAAATCAAAGATAAAACTACCGGTGTAATTACGGTTTATACCCGATAAAAGGAAACGTAAAGTACTTCTGATTCAATAGAATCAGAAACAAAAACGGAAATGATTTAGTAAAGTCATTTCCGTTTTTTTATGATTGTATTTTAGATATTATTCCATTGGAATGTAAATATTAAAAACGGCTCCTTTGTTTTGTTCGCCTTCAGCAGTGATAATTCCGTTATGGTTTTCTACAATTTTTTTTACAATGGCGAGACCAATTCCGGTTCCGTTATATTGATCTCTTCCGTGCAGGCGCTGGAAAACATCAAAGATTTTTTTGCTGTATTGCGGTTCAAAACCAATTCCGTTGTCCGAAACCCTGATATGACAATATAACGTTTCATTTACCAGAAGTTCAGCATTAAAATCAGAACCTTTACCAATTTTACTTTCAATTTTGATAAGAGGCGGAACATCGGGTTTTGAAAACTTCAGGGAATTGCTGACCAGATTGTAAAGCAGCTGTCTGAATTGAAACGGAATGATATTAACAGCCTCCGTTTCGTTGCTTTCTATCACGGCATTTTTTTGTTCCAGTTCTTCCCGCAGATCTTCTTTTACTTCGGTAATGATTGTGGAAAGTTTTGTTTTTTCGAATTTTCTTTCCTGAATATTGGTTCTCGAATACGAAAGCAGATCGTTAATTAAAGTCTGCATTCGCCGGGCTGCATTTTGCATTCTTTTAAATTTATCTTTTCCTAAATCAGATAAATTTCCGAATTCTTTATCGAGAATCTGGGAGGCGAAAGTTTGTATTTTTCGAAGCGGCTCCTGTAAATCATGACTTGAAATATAAGCAAAGGACTGAAGTTCCTTGTTCATATGTTCCAGTTCGGCATTTTTTTGTTCCAGTTCTAAGGCATTCTGCGTGATTTTATCGTCGGCCTTTTTCTTTTCAGTCAGGTCATGGGTTACTTTCGAAAAACCTATAATCTCATTGTTTTTATTATGAATGGCAGTTATCACGACGCTTGCCCAGAACCAACTGCCGTTTTTGCGCACACGCCAGCCCTGCTGAACAACTCTTCCTTTTTCTCTGGCCAGTTCGAGTAAGGTATCAGGAATATTGTTTTTTTGATCTTCGGCAGTATAAAACACAGCGATGTGTTTTCCGGTTATTTCCTGTGCCTTATAGCCTTTGATTTTCTCGGCTCCCACGTTCCAGTTTTCTACGATTCCGTCCCTGTTAAGGTATATAATAGAATAATCTTGTATTTCTTCGACCATTAAATGGTAACGCTCTTCACTTTTTTTGAGAGATTCGTACATCTGGCTTAGTTCTCTTGTTCTTGCCGTTACCTGTTGTTCGAGTTCGTGTGTAAAAGCTTTTTCGGTATGGATATCGGTAAAAGCACCAACCCATTTGATAATTTTATTTTCGGCATCCAGAACCGGTTCGCCAATCACGGCATGCCATCTGTAACTTCCGTCTTTTCTTAAAATCCTCACATCCGATCGGAAAACCTGACCCGTGTGGAGACAGTGGTTCCATATTTTTATGTTTTCATTAAAATCGTCGGGATGCACCATAGACTGCCATTCAAAATCGCTGGTAGGTCTTATTCCGGTATATTCTACCCATTTTCCAGAGGCAAAAAGGCCAATTCCTTTTATATCGGTTTCCCAGATTAACTGCGGAATACTTTCGGTAAGAGAACGGAAACGTTTTTCACTTTCGGCAATTTTGTTGCGGGCTTCTACTTTTTCGGTTACATCGACAATGGTGGCCCTGATACCTGAAATGTTGTTTTCGGCATCATACATCGGGGCATATTCAAAATCGATATAAAACAGCGTTTCGCCCTGATCTCCTTTTATGATTATAGGTGATTCTATTTCAGAATGTACTTTGCCGGATGTATAGACTTCGGTAAGCAAAGCACCGTATTTCTGATCCAGAAGTTCAGGAAAAATATCAAATAATCTTTGGCCCTGAACATCACTTTCTTTTTTCTTCCAGATGTTTTTTAAAAGTGCAGCATTGGCAATTTCAATCACCATATCGCTTCCTTTTAAAATAGTTTTAGGAATAGGGGACTGCATAACAAGGTTTCGGAATCTTTTTTCACTTTGTTCGAGTTCCTGCTGATGTTTTTTTTCACTGGTAATATCCCGAACGGTACCAATTAATTTGTCAGGATTGTTGTTTTCGTCATAAAATACTTTTCCTTTGCCTTCAATCCAGTGTACTGATTTATCCGGCCAGATGGTGCGGGCTTCGTAGTGCAGGTTTCCTGATGCGACGGCTTCTTTAAAGGCTCTGTTGCGAATGTTCATGTCATCAGGATGCAGGTGCTGCAGGAGTTGTTCATGCGAAAGTACGACATTTTCTTTATATCCGCCCACGATTTCGAGATAACGCTGTGAATAGCGGGGTTCACGGGTTTTTACATTGAGTTCCCACGTCCCCAGTTCACTGGCATCTACGATAATGTTGAGGAAATCTTCGTTTTGCTCGATCTTTTTTCGGACTTCTACTTTTTCGCTTACTTCTGTTACGGTTACAATAATTCCGGTTATTTCCCCATTTTCTTCCCTTAACGGGTGGTACAGAAAATCAAAGTACCAGATTCCATGTTTTCCATACCTCTTTAAAGGAATAGGCATTTCGTTACCATGATAAGGAATACCGGTTTTTAGAACATTTTCTAAAAGCGAATTAACGGTTTCTTTAACTTCCGGCAGTGAATCAAACAGCGGTCTGCCCACAAAATCTGCTTCTTCTCTGTCTACGAGTTTTAAGTAGGCTTCATTGGCGGTTTCTACAATATAATCCGGGCCTCTTAAAATGGTTATACCCAATGGGGCTTGTTTGACAGTATTCCGGAATCGCTTATCTGCAATTTCAATTTTTTTGGAGGCGAGATGTAAATCGGTAACTTCGGCGGCGGTATTCATAACGGCATATACTTTTCCATTGGCATCAAATAAAGGGGTAAAGCTGTAATTAAAATAAAAGCTTTCGAGTTTATTGTTAATGGTAATATCGATTTGTGCATTTTTGTTATGGAAGGATTTTCCGGTATCAAAAACACTTTCAACCTGCTCAAAAACAGATTGATTGTGGAGCTCAGGCAGGATTTCTTTATAGGTTTTTCCAATAACATCCGGGCCTTTTCCCCAGACTTTTATAATAGATTCATTAGCGAGTTCGATACGCATTTCTCTGCCGGTATAAACGGCAATAGGAAATGGGGCATTTTCAACCAGCTGTCTTATTTTTTGTTCACTTTCCTCCAGTTTTGTACGGGCCGCCACCTGATCAGTTACTTCGATGGCCATGGCTACAACGCCTGAGATATTGCCTTCAAAGTCCGTTAGGGCTTCGTATATAAAATTGACATAGGTATTTTCTGTTTTTCCGTCCCGGGAAAGTTCGACCAGTCGTTCGTTGGCGATAAATTTTTTTCCGGTACTATACACATTCTGAATGAGTTCTTCGAGTCCCTGGTCTTTTATTTCAGGCAGTACATCAAAAATAGATTTGTAGAGTATTTTTTCAGAAGTGGTTCCCCATAACTGAATCATTTTTTCGTTGGCAATTTCTACAATATGACTTTTTCCCCTAAAAATACACATGGCCAGCGGTGCCTGCATCATGTTGCTTTTGAGCTGTTCGTTTTTTTCTCTTAAAGTATCGGCTGCCTTTTTTTTGGCCGTAGTTTCAATAACCGTTACCAGAATGCCGCCAACCTGGCCGTTTTCTATTTTTATGGGAGAGTACGAAAAATCAAAATAGCAGGTCTCTATTGTACCGTTACGGTTTAAAGGCACTACAAAATCCGGAAAAGAGATTGATTTTCCCTGCATTACTTCTTCAAACAGAGGACCGGTAAAAGACCAGATTTCAGAAAAAGTTTCTTTTGGACTGGTTCCTAAAGCATCCGGATGTTTATCAGGACCAATAATTTTACGAAAGCCGTCGTTATAAAGCTGTGTAAATTCTTTTCCCCAGGCAATGTACATTCCAAAAGGATTGTTAAGCATTACCGAAGTCATGGTACAAAGGCTCTGCGGCCAGTTTTCAGGATCGCCTAAAGGGGTTTTGCTCCAGTCTTTAGAACGTATTAATTCTCCCATTTCGCCGCCATCGGCCAGAAAATAATGTTCCTTATGTACACGGCTTGCCATTAAAAAGATTTTAGGGTTGAATTATAAAATTCGTTCTCTCGGGCTGCTTAAAATTATTTTGCGAAGCAGCCGTCAGGGCATTGGCAATAACCGTTTTTAATTTTGAAAAATCACCGGGTTTTCGAATATAGAAGGTTGCCCCTTTCTGATACATTACATCAACAATTTCAGTATCTAAAGAAGTAGAAAAAATAATAATCGGAAAATCTTTAAGACTTTCAATCTGTCTGATCTCTACAAGACATTCAGAACCATTTTTTCTGGGCATATTTAAATCAAGAAATAAAACATCCGGGAGACTGTTTGCAGAGGTTTGGGCTAAAAAATCCATTAACTGAACGCCGTCATTCACTGTTACAAGAGTTGTTGCCTGCGATAGTTCATCAAGGGCCTCTTCAAAGAAAGAGCAGTCATCAGCGTCGTCGTCAGCAAGTAAAATATTGTAAATCTCGTTGTTCATAGGGTAATAATCAGTTTTTTGGAATTAAATAATAAAAACAAAAAAGAACGGTTTCCTGTTTGGGGAAAAATTATTTTTTGTGGTATGATGAAATAAATACCTATAAAAATAACGTATTTAAATGAAAATTAATAGACCTCATGGGATTTAATGGGTGAAATAAGTTATTTTGTAAGTTTAAATTTATGTTTTAGAGTTTGGCGCTGAAAGGGACTGATCCAAAAAATGCCATACAATTTTGCAGCGGAACTTT
Organism: Flavobacterium sp. FG19; assembly: GCF_057809475.1. NCBI lineage: Bacteria > Pseudomonadati > Bacteroidota > Flavobacteriia > Flavobacteriales > Flavobacteriaceae > Flavobacterium > Flavobacterium sp. FG19. Next base: position 31,287 of record NZ_JBMDKA010000037.1, read on the forward strand.
CGTTATTTATATCAGACTGCAGTTCTTCGCAGATTTAAAAATCCCTTATTTTACGGCTGTTTACACACTAAAAGTTGTATAAACATTCTACAAAGTGTAAAAATATTATACACATCGTCCGGCTGTGTTTTTTCGTAAACCTCTAAAATTCAGTTAAAAACCTAAATGGCACACCGCTTGCAAATTGGGTACATGTCATCTTTTAACATTGGATATAATTTCCAGTATCAAATCCAAAAGAAGACCTTTTGATAAAAGCCATTTTAGAGAATTAATAAACAAAAAAGGACATGGAAAGCGAAACAATTATCTCAAAACAATTTTACGCAGGCAGCAATATCAGCAGCGATGTACAAATAAACCCTTCGATTTTTAAAATCAATACTAACACTACTCAAAAACATATTGAAAGACCTAAAAGCCTTTTTGGATTTATGATCCTGGCCGGGACTTTTTTATTACTGCTTACGGGAGCTTTTTTTGTTTTTCAGTTTCAGCCTGATTTTGATCAGCTTCAGCTGGAGAGATTAAATTCTACCGGAGGCCTTATTTTTCTGGGTATTACTGCAGCGCTTTTCCTTTTTAAAGGCGGTATGTTTTTATACAACTTATATCTGTATTTCAAATACAAACCCATAGAATCTGTTTCAGATGAATTACTTCCTACCTGTACAGTGATTGTACCGGCTTACAATGAAGGTAAACTGGTATACGAAACTTTAATGAGTCTGGCCGAAAGTGATTTCCCGGAGCATAAACTGGAGCTGCTGGCTATCGATGACGGAAGTAAAGACGATACCTGGTACTGGATTCAGCAGGCAAAACTGAAATTAGGCGACCGTGTTTCTATTTTTCAGCAGCCGCAGAATAAAGGGAAACGTCACGCGCTGTACCGTGGATTTAATTTAGGTAAAGGGGAAATCTTTGTAACAGTAGACAGTGATTCTATCGTGAAAAAAGATACTTTGAGAAATTTGGTGAGCCCGTTTGTGGTAGATGAAAAATGTGGTGCTGTGGCAGGAAATGTTCAGGTATTGAACAATGAAAAAGCAATTCTGCCAAAAATGCTGAATGTGAGTTTTGTAATGAGTTTTGAGTTTATGCGTTCTGCCGAAAGTTCATTAGGTTCTGTACTTTGTACACCGGGCGCTTTGGCTGCATACAGAAGAAATGCTGTTTTTGCCTGTCTGCCGGAATGGATTGACCAGACGTTTATGGGACAGCCTTCTGATATTGGTGAAGACCGCGCCATGACCAATATGATTTTGAAGCAGGGACACCACGTATTGTTTCAAAGAAATGCTTATGTATTGACTAATGTTCCGGAAAACTATAAGGGACTGTACAAAATGTTCATCAGATGGGGAAGAAGTAATGTTCGTGAAAACATCATGATGGCGAAATATGTCTGGAAGGATTTTAGAAAAGAATCTAAACTGGGATCCAGATTATTGTTTACAGAACAGTCAATCAGAATTATAATGACGTATCCGTTTTTTATTTTTATGTTTTATTTTATAGCAACGCATCCGTTATTATTTGTTAGTTCAGCTCTTTTAGGAATATTGCTGGTATCCAGTTTCTCGGTTTTCTTTTATGCTAAAAGATACTCATTGTCCGAATCATTCTGGGCCTATTCCTACAGCGTTTTTTATACGTTTGCATTATTCTGGATTGCACCGTATTCTATCATTACCGCTCATAAAAGAGGCTGGCTGACCCGAGGTTAAGAAATTTCCACAACTACTATTTTATATTTTAATCCTGAAAAACTCCTGTTCCACTAAGCAGGAGTTTTTTTTTGGTTTTGTCCGGACCAGAGAAAAACAGAAAAAGCATTTAAAAAAGCCAGTATCCATAAAACAGGACTAGTGAAAAAGCTTTCATAACTTCTTCCGTTTGGGATTTCTACAAAAGGAACTGTAATGATGACATCCAGAAATAAAGCCGTAAGTGACATTATAATACCAAGATGCAGGCCGTTCAGGTTATCATTTTTGAGATAATAGATCTTTGCAGCACCAATCGCAAAAAATACAATGGAAAAGGACACCATTACAGACTGCCAGAAAAAAGATTCTTTTAAAATGGGAATCAGCCCCAGAATATAAAAGGATAAACTAACGGCCAGCCAGACCAAAATACCGGAGAATACAGCTCTGAGATACAACATAACATTTAATTTTCAGGATTCCAGATTCCGGTTTTGGCTGTTTCTTCTGCGTAAGCCTTAAAATCTTTTGCTTTTCGGCCTAAAACTTTTTCAATATCCGAGGTTGTATAGGAATTTCTTCCGTCCAGTACCTGTTCAAAAAGATAATTGGCCAGCCAGATATGATCTTCAGGAACCTGGTATTCTCTGAGCATTTGTGTATATTCGTCTAAAGTGAGCGCCTGAAAAGTGATGTTCCGCTGGCAGGCATTGGCAATTTCGTTAAAGGCTTCTTTAAAAGTCAGCAGCCTTGGCCCTGTTAGTTCGTAGGTTTTGCCGTTGTGTTTTTCGTCCAGTAAAACGGCAGTTACGACATCGGCAATATCGTCGGCATCTGTAAAAGGTTCCAGTGCTTCGGCTCTCGGCAGTGCGGCAATTCCCGCCAGTATTGGTTCCAGAAAAATACTTTCGTTAAAATTCTGGCTGAACCAGCTCGCCTGAACAATGGTCCAGTTCAGTGCATTTTTCTTTACGATTTCTTCACAGACCTGAGCTTCTTTTTCGCCTCTTCCGGAAAGTAACACTATTTTTTGTATTCCCAGTTTTGTCGCTAGCTGTGTGAAGTTTTCAATGGCTTCTGCAGCAAAAGGCACCGCCAGATCAGGCTGAAAAGTAAGGTAAACAATATCCATTCCCTGCAGTACTTTTTCCCAGGTTTCCGGTTTTTCCCAATCAAAAGGAGCCGTTTCGTTCCGGGATCCTAAACGAAGTGCAACATTGGGGTTACGTTCTAATCTGGCGGCTACTCTGCGTCCCGTTTTTCCACGGGCACCCAGAATTAAAATTTTCTTTTTCATATCAATATCTTTTTAAAAGATTACTAATACAAAGTTGACGCGATTACAGGACAATAATTTGTCGTAAAAGAATTATGATTTGTTTGAAAGGAACTGCTGTTTTACTTCATTGGGACGCATCCCGAATTTTTTATGAAAGGCATTCGAAAAGGAGCTTAAACTTTCGTAACCCACTTCCCAGGCCGCTTCCTGTACCGTTTTTTCGCTTTCACGAAGCAGTTCATAAGCCTTATTTAACCGTTCTTCCTGTACATATTTAAAGACCGGAATTCCAAATAACTCTTTAAAATTCTTTTTTAGTTTGCTGCTGTTAAGTCCTACCATTTTAGATAATTGGGTGATCGATGGCGGTGCAGTATAATGGGTGGTTACAATTTCTTTGGCCTGAAAAAGTTTGTTTTTGTCAGCTTCAGACAAATCCGGTTTTTTATCAGAAGTTAAAAGGGCAAAAAAATGCGCCAGAAGCTCATTGACCTGACTTTTTAAAAACAACAAACGGGTGTTTCCGGTATAGGGCGTATTAAATATTTTTTGTACGGCCAGCTGCATTTCGAGCGTCATATAAAAAGAGGGACCCTTTACAAAATGCTCTTTGGGCTTTAACAGCTGCGGCAGATGGTTTTCAAAAATTTCTTTTTCGGCCTGCGGCAGTGCGTTGAGGTTTTTGAGTTTGGTAAAAATACTGATAGACTGCAGCGGTTTATCCGGTTCAATCTTATGTGAGAATTCGACTTTCTGATTGCCAAAAAAACAAATCGCGAGTCCGGTAGTATTGACCAGATATTTAGTCTGTTTATTATGTTTGATTTCCAGCTCCACATTGCCCGAACCATAAAAAGCAAAACCCACGGCATCACCGTCAATTTCGCATTTCTGGACTATTGTTTTAGCGGTATTGGATTGTTCAATTAAAACAATAAAATCATTTAATTCTATAATATCTGTTGTCATACTATGAGCAGGAGTTGAAATGTAAAAGTATAAAAAAGTAAGAGGAGTTTTACTGCAGTGTCTTTCTTAAAATCAGGATTGGGGCTCATAAAACAGATTTATTAGTTTTTTAGCTTTCTTGTTATAATTGTAATTAAATACGGTTAAAATTATTTTTTTATAAAGAGAATCTTATATTTGTACCTGATTTTGGTCTGTTTTTTTAGAATTTTGTAAAAAAACGGTTAAAAGGGAATCAGGTGTAAATCCTGAACAGGCCCGCTACTGTAAGTTCTGTAAAGTCTTTAAACGTTACTTATGCCATTGTTCGCTGCTGCGGATGAGAAGGCTGTTTTAAAGATGGAACAAGTCAGGAGACCTGCCAAGATCACATAGTTTAAGACTTTCGTGGTACAAAGTTGAAGAGCAAGAACAGACCTGTTATTCTGATAACGGGACTTTTTCCGTTTGGTTTCTTTAGAATACATCACAGAAAGTTTAAGTAATTAAATGAGTGATGTATAAAGCCCGAAAACTACTTTTATTCTTTTTTGCCATAGTTCCTTTTGTACTTCATTCGCAGGTATCTCAGGATAGTTTACGAATTTTAAAAGAGGTCGTATTAAAAGCAAAACCTTTTCAGGAGGTGATTCCCGTACAGACTCTTTCGGGTAAAACCCTTGAAAATCTGGCAAGTCATAATGTGGCCGATGCGCTTCGTTATTTTGCCGGAACCCAGATTAAAGATTATGGCGGACTGGGCGGACTAAAAACGGTCGATGTACGAAATATGGGAACCCACCATGTTGGGGTTTTTTATGACGGAATCCAGCTGGGGAATGCCCAGAACGGAGTAACCGATTTAGGGAAATATTCGCTCGACGATATGGAATCCCTGACGCTTTACAATGGACAGAAAAGCGAAATATTTCAGTCTGCCAAAGATTTCTCAGCCGCTTCCACTATTTATCTGCGAACCAAACGCCCGGTTTTTACCGGAAGCAAAAAAACGAATCTGCTTTTTCGTTATAAAACCATGTCGATTAATTACAATGATCCTTCTTTTCGCTGGGAACAAAAGCTTAGTGATAAAGTAAGCTTAAGTGTCAGTTCTGAATACATAAAATCCAACGGGCAGTATACTTTTCGATACAAAAGAAAAAATCAGGATGGTACAGTGGCTTATGATACCACAGCTACAAGATGGAACAGCGATATTGAAGCCCTGCGTTTTGAATCCGGTCTTTACGGGAAAATAAACAAAGGTTCGTGGGATGCCAAAGTGTATTACTACGATTCTCAAAGGGGAGCGCCAGGTGCCATAGTCGAAAACAAATTCTCAGACGGATTCAGGCAGTACGATAAGAACTTTTTTGCCCAGTCCTTTTTGGTAAAAGAGTTTTCTGAAAAATATAAATTTCAGGCCAGGGCCAAATATGCCTACGATTATACGCATTACGTGGCCAGAGATACCACCAGTGTTTTGGGTGAAACCGTGACCGAAGGAGCGCAGTCAGACGATAGCTACTATCAGCAGGAAGTTTATTTTTCGGCAGTCAATATGTACAGTATTTTAGCAAACTGGGATATTTCACTTTCAACCGATTTTCAGTACAATAAATTGAATGCGACCCGAAGAGGAATCCAAACCCAGTTTTCTTTTCCGCAGCGTTATACGGCCTTGTTTTCTCTGGCAACTTCCTACAGACTGGGCGGCTTAAAAGTGTTAGGAAATGTAATAGGGACTTATGTGCAGGAAGAAGTACGCTATAATGCCAAAGCTCCTGACAAAACAGAATATACTCCGGCTTTGTTTCTGGGGTATACTCCCTTTAAAAAATACGATTTCAGCTTAAGGGCTTTTGCCAAACGTATTTTCAGGATGCCCACTTTTAATGATTTGTATTATACGATGGTTGGATCCAGTACGCTGCGGCCGGAATATATGAATCAGTATGATGTTGGGTTTACCTATCATTTTCCTCAAAAGGAAGGTTTTTTTGATGAGTTTTCTTTTCAGGCAGATGCTTATTATACCGATACCAAAGATAAAATCGTAGCCGCTCCAACGGGCAATTTATTCCGCTGGATGATGACCAATATGGGAAAGGTGAGAGGAAAAGGAATCGAAACGGTGCTTACAGCAGGAACTCATTTTGATAAAGTATTCTTAAATGCGAATGTAACCTACACCTATTCTGAAAGCCGCGATTTTACCAGATTCGTTGGCCTGGAAATGTCTTCTTATGGCGATCAGATTCCGTATACTCCGTGGCACAGCGGCTCCGGAATCCTGAATGCGGCCTATGAATCCTGGAATTTTAATTACAGTTTTATTTATGTAGGGAAACGCTATAACGGAAACGTAAACAATATTCCGGTCAACGAAGTACAGCCCTGGTACACACACGATGCCTCGGTAAAAAAATCATTTGCTGTTAAGGGCTATAAATGTAACGCTGCCATAGAAGTGAATAACGCTTTTAATCAGCAGTATGAGGTAATTTATAATTATCCAATGCCCGGACGAACGTTTAAGTTTATAATCAGTATCGCACTATGAAAAAGGTCGTTATAAAAATACTAACCGGTTTATTTATTGCCATTTCTCTGGTTTCCTGCCGGGAAGATGAAACCATTTTTCTGTCGGCAGATAAAACAGTAGCCGAACCCAGAAATGACGGAAAAATTGAAGGTTTTTACCTGCTCAATGAAGGTAATATGGGAATGAACCGTGCCAGTATCGATATCTTTAATTACAGAACCGGAACTTATACCACAGATGTGTATTCAGAACGAAATCCGGCTGTGGTTAAAGAACTTGGAGATGTGGGTAACGACATAAAAATTTACGGAAATAAAGTATATGCCGTCATTAACTGCTCCAATAAAGTAGAGATTCTGGAAAAATGGACGGCAAAACGCATCAAAAAAATAGACATTCCCAACTGCCGTTATGTTGCTTTTTATAAAGACAAAGCTTATGTCAGTTCCTATTCCGGTCCCGTGGCGATTGATCCTAATGCCGAAATAGGTTTTGTAGCCGAGATTGATACGACTTCGCTGGAAATAAAACGAAAAGTAACCGTGGGTTATCAGCCCGAACAGATGGTCGTGCATAACGGAAAATTGTATGTAGCCAATTCAGGAGGCTATCGTGTACCTAATTACGACCGGACTGTTTCTGTAATTGATCTGGAAACTTTTACTGAAATCAAAAAAATAGATGTAGGCATCAATTTGTACAGCATGCAGATTGACAGCAGGGGCGATATTTATGTCAGTTCAAGAGGCGATTATTATAACACTCCTTCTAATTTATTTGTAATTGATACGCATACCGACGAGAAAAAACAACAGCTCGATCTTCCCGTTCTGGGCATGTGCCTTGTTGACGATCTGCTCTATTTCTACAGTGTACAATGGAGCTATCTGACCAATAGCAATAAAATTACCTACGGTATATTGGATACCAGAACCAAAAAAGTAATCAGTGATAAAATCATTACAGATGGTACTGATAAAAAAATCATGATTCCGTACGGACTTCAGGTTAATCCCGAAACCAAAGAAATTTATATCACCGACGCCCAGAACTATGTAGTCACCGGATATATCTACTGTTTTACCCCTGACGGAAGGTTAAAATGGAAAACCACAGCCGGGAATATTCCGGCGCATATTGCTTTTATAACTAAAAATTAAAAACCGAAAATATGTATCACCAATTTTTTAGACCTTTTCAGTTGGTACTGCTTTTATTTTCAGCAGTAATGCTGGTCAATTGTTCCGGAGGCGACGACGGCAGCTCAGAACCGGAAGGCGGGAGCGAAAGTAACGAATATAAAATACAGCGTTTTGCCATAGCAGCCATAAGTCCAAAAGCGGCGGCCAGTGCAGATGCAGTGTATAACTGGACGGTCAGCAGCAGTTCTTCAGAACAATATGCCCTGGCAAACACGACTTCGAGGGAAGCTTTGTTTGCTGCGGCAGAAGCCGGAACGTATGCCTTTAAAGTCAGTATTAGAGACAATGGAAAAACGACCACTCAGAGTGTAACGGTTCAGGTAAGTACCGAAACCAAAGAACTGAAAAGTTTTATCGCTAAAGTTTTTGAGTTTCATCCGGCACCGGGACAGTTTATAAACGATTTACCGGCAGCCAATGACGGCGATACCCCGGAGCGGGTTTTAACAAGAGCCAATTCGTATCTGGCCAAGAAAAACGGCGATTTGGTTTCGCTGGGCGCTTTTGGTGGTTACATTGTTTTTGGGTTTGACCATAGTATTGTAAACCTAAAAGGCAGAAGGGATTTCAGGGTTTTAGGAAATGCTTTCTGGGCAGAAGCCAATCCAAACCCCAATGCCGAAATGCGCGGAGGAAGCAGCGAAGCCGGAGTTATCATGGTTTCTTACGATAAAAATAAAAACGGACTTCCGGATGATGAATGGTTTGAAATAGAAGGTGCCGGACATAAAATGGAAAAAACAATTTCCAATTATGAAATTACCTATTACAGACCCGATCCTGATAAAATACCTGTGCCGGGCGGCGGAACCGGAACGGTGCTTTTTACCGATTTAGAATATATATACTGGAAAGACAATCAGGGGAAAGACGGTTATCTGGCGCAGAACAATGCGTACAACCATTCGCTGGATTACTGGCCTAAATGGATGAAAGACAAAGAATCAGTGACTTTTAAAGGAACAAGACTGCCGGACAATGCCGTGGATGAAAGCGGCAACGGAAGTTATTTTGTTCAGTATGCTTTTTTATATGGTTATGCAGATAATGCCCCGAATAACGACAACGATTCGGCTATTGATATTGACTGGGCTGTAGATAAAAACGGAAACAAAGTACATCTTCCGGCCATAGATTTTGTAAAAGTGTACAACGGTCTGAACCAGCAGGCAGGCTGGCTTGGTGAGACTTCAACTGAAATTATGGGAGCTTCAGACCTGCACCTGCTGGGCGAGAATATCCCAACCCGATAAACCTTTCCTTAATAAGTTCAATTAAATAATTATATCCAAAACCATGAAAAAGAACGTTATCCGTTTATTATTAGCTGTCTGGGCATTTTTAGCCATAGGATGCAGCAGTGATAATGACAAACCTGAAGAGACGACACAGATCGAAATTACCCTTCAGGAAAAGTATGAAACCAGTACTTTTAGTGTTTTAGACATAACGGCTTCTGCCAAAAGCAGTAATCCGGATTACCAATGGGTACTGACCAAAAATCCGGTTGACCAAAAGACGGATTCCATTGTTGGAACTGCTAAGGATCTGCAGTTTATAGCCGTTTATCCGGGAACGTATGAGCTGACTTTACATGTTTCTGAAGCCGATAAAAAGTCGACTAAAACTACCGTGATCAATGTCGTAAATGAAACCGTTAATTACAACCCGTACATCACCCGTATTTTCGATTTTGATCCGGCACCGGGCATGTTTGCCAATGATTTGTTTAAAACAGATTTTACCAAAGAAGAAGTAATGCAGACCGCATTAGGAAGAATTAACGAAACCAGTGTGGGATATCCGTTAGATTTAGGAGGTTTTGGCGGTTCTATTGTGATAGGATTTGACCATACTGTGGTGAATGTTCCGGGAATAAGCGACTTTAGAGTATACGGAGGTGATGTATCCAATCCGTCGACTGCCAAAGCCAATCCGCCGGCACCGGGATTGATTTATGTGGCTTATGATAAAAATAAAAACGGAAAACCGGATGCTGACGAATGGTTTGAAATAATAGGAAGCCAGCATACCAAAGAAAACACCATTAAGGATTTTAAAATTACCTATCATAAAAAAGCAGAAGGAGAGCCGTTAGTGACTTCAAGCGCGCTTTTTCTGGATTATGAACATGTTTACTGCGAAAACAATCAGGGAGAAACTTTTTATCTGGCAAGACCAAAAGGGAAAAAAGAATTTTATCCGTTATGGGCTTCGCAGGCTGAAGTGACTTACGAAGGAATGAAACTCGATGTTAATTTTGAACCGGCGCGTCCAAACCAAACCACCTTATGGTATTCGACACCTCCGGAATGGGGCTATGTAAATGCCATAAATCCGGATATCGACATTGACTGGGCAGTCGATAAAAACGGAAACAAAGCCCATCTTCCCGGAATCGATTTTATAAAAGTAGTAAACTGTGTAAGCGAACCTATGGGATTATGCCAGCAGCAGTCTTCAATGGCTGCCGTATTTGCAGGAGCAGGAGATCTTCATATTTTAAAAAAATACAATCTAAAAAAAGTTAATAAATAAGAAAATGAAAAAATATATCCAATATGGACTTTGTCTGTTAACTGTCGGTATTTTTTATGGCTGCAGCAGCGATGATACCAAAGACGGACAGGTGATTGAAGAGCCTGTTAAAGATCCGGTACTTACGGTAAAATTAACAGCAGATTTTGCCGCAGATCAGTATGATGTTGTAGCAATAGAGCCCGAAGTAACGATTGAAAACAATAACGGGAAAGAAGCTGTTTACCAATGGTCTGTTAAAGTTACCGGAACAGACGGATCAGTAAAAGATTCCATTATAGGTGACACTAAAACACTGCTTTTTATAGCATCCAGACCAAATGAGTATGATATAGATCTTACTGTAACTTTAGATAAACTGACTCAAAAAGCATCTACTAAAGCAGTTGTTTACGGAACCGGTAAAACGTATACTTCAAAAGCAGTAACGCTGATTGATTATGTTCCGGCTCCGGGTTATAACGCAGATGATTATCCATTTGAAACCAAAGTAGAGGCGATGGCTCAGGCACAGCAGGATCTTAATGATGAGGCAGCTGTTCATCTGGGTACTTTTGGAGGTTATATCGTAACTGCCTTTGATCATACGGTGATCAATGCTTACGGAAAACGTGATTTTTCTATTCAGATGGTTACAAACAGCGGTTCTTTAAAATATTCTCCCGTAAGTGTGTATGTGGCTTACGATACCAATAAAAACGGAAAAGCGGATACCGACGAATGGTACGAAATTGCCGGAAGCGAATACCATAAATCCTCTACGGTTAAAAATTATGAAATAACCTATCATAAACCGGATCCGGATAAAACGGCTGTAACCGGAACCTTAGACTGGCAGTTTGATCAGGAATACCTGAAATGGACGGATAATCAGAATACTTCGGGATTTATAACCAGAACCAAAAAATGGAGACGCTATAATTATTATCCGCAATGGCTGGGGAATTCTTATACGGTTAAAGGCACCAAAATAGCCATTCCGGTCAAAGATGTAAGTGATGGCGAAGGCACAGCTTTTAATGTAGGTACGTTTGACTGGGGATATGGCGGTATAAAAGATCCTTCTATTGATATCAGCTGGGCGGTAGACGCTAATGGTAATAAAGTGCATTTACCGGGAATCGATTTTGTAAAAGTATATGTTCCCACTTTTGTTTCCCTGGGAGCAGCAGATGTACTAACGAGTTCTTTTAATAATGCACAGGATTTACATTTTCAGGAAGCAGAATAATTGCCAAACCCTTTTCCTGACCACCCAAAAAGTAGTAACCCTAAATTTTATAAATCATGAAAAAAGTAGTTTATTTTTTGACCTTCGGTCTGATTTTAGGATTGTCTTCCTGTAACAGCGATGATGATCTTTTACTTGATAACAGTGCAGGATCTGCTGCCGGCAGTAAAAGCCTGACTGCTAAAACAGCCGTTACTGATCCGGCCATTGGAACCACCACAACGCTTAACCTGGCCAGTTCACTATTAACGAGCGGTACTACCACAACAGGCGGTAAATACTGGCAGAATACGTATGTGTCCGGTACAAATTTAACCTCAGACATTTTTACCTTTTCCCATACTGCAACTTCTGCAGGCTACAATTACTGGGATGGTTTTATTGTATCCAACGTAAACGATATTACCAATTATGGTTCTGCAGGTTCAGGTGGATCTGCGGGCTGGGTGGCTCACCAGTGGGGGACTATGGCAGGAAGCGGTTTTGATACTGCCGCAACCATAACGCCGGGAACTCCGGGAACTACAGGAAGCCCTTTTATTGTAGCCTACTGGTCAAGTTATCTGGATCCGAAGAATCCGGAAGGGACTACTTTTAGCGAAAGCAGTTTCTCTAACTGGATTAAAATCGGAGATACCGGATTGTATGAAGTTCAGGGATTAAAAATCAATATGCACCCGTGGCCTTATTACGGCTGTTTATACGGAGACGGTTTCGCGAGAGCCTTTACTTCGGGAGACCATTTTGATCTGTTAATTTATGGTGTGGAAGAAGACGGAACCATTACCGAACCAATTGTACATACACTGGCCAATCATACAGGTTCTTCATTAGTAATGCCAACGGGCTGGGTAAATGTTAATACAACCAAACTGAAAGGTTTAGGAGATATAAAATACCTGATCTTCCAGATGGACTCATCAGATTCGGATCCGGTTTACGGAATCAATACTGCCGCTTACTTTTGTTTAGATAAACTGTCAGTAAAACGAGTTGATTAATACCTTCAAAGAGCCATCAAGATAGATGGCTCTTTTTTTTGAAAATCCTGAAACACCAAAAGATTATTAAAAAAAGGAGAATGCCGTATCTGATTTATAAAGAAAAATAAGAGTCCGTTTTTACAGAGAATTATAAATAAAAAAGTGTCTTTAAAACAAAGGTTTTAAGGGCACTTTTTTTATGAGTAAGACTGAAAATCAAAACAAGATTATATAAGGCAGTAATTCTAATTTGTAGTATAATATTTATTTGTGCTCAAACACATTTGTTGTTTCGCAAAAACAGGTGTAAAAACATGTAGTATAAAACTTTCAAAAACATTAAATTTTGTGTACGAACACATTTTTTATCATTTATTTCTTGCGAATTAAGATACATTAGTTACTTTAGTCAGAAATAAGTTCTTTTTGAGCTGTTTAGGAGAGAAAAAACAGCACCGAAATCACCATGCATTTTTGTGTGATGACAGAAAAGAAAGACTGATTTTAAAATAGAAAAATATTGCAATATTCTATCTATCATTTTTTTTAGTTGTTAACCCCAAAATATCAAAATTATGAAAATCAAGAAAATTACATTTTTTATTTTATTTTGCTTTATACAAGGTTTTTCACAAACCTATGTAGCTACAACAGGAGATGACACTACCGGTACCGGTACCGCTGCACTGCCTTATAAAACTATTGTAAAAGGAGTTCAGGCGGCACCTTCGGGAGGAACGGTTTTGGTACTTCCGGGAACTTATCCGGCAACAGGGCCTATTTATGTGGGAAAACCATTAACGATCCAAAAAAGCGGGTCGGGATCTGTAGTAATTAATGCTTCGGGCTGGACGAGCACTGATACTTATGTTTTAGGAATCGTAAATACCAGTAATGTTACCATAGACGGTTTAACGATTTCCAATAAAATTGGTAACGGAAGTAAAGGAATCTGGATTTTAGCCAATTCCGGTGCCACAGCCAATTTAAACAATATTACCATTAAAAACTGTATCGTTAGAAATATCGGATGGATTAGTAACAACCTTTCTTCGATTCCGGCCAACAGCGGAATTGTAGCGAATGCTATTAAGGTTGACGGCGGCAGCGGTACCTATGCGATTACCAATGTAAAAATCGATAATAACGAAGTAAACAACTGCGCCACCGGCTGGGGTGAAGCCGTAACGGTTACCGGAAACGTAAACGGATTTTCGGTTTCAGGAAATACCGTGTATGACATTGCCAATATCGGAATCGTGGCTGCAGGAAATTATTTGTCAACCGGGGCAGCTGCAAACAATCAGGCCCGAAATGGTGTGATTGCTTCCAACGAAGTTTTTGACTGTATGAGTGCCGTAGCCAATAGTGCAGGTATTTATATTGACGGGGCGTTAAACTGTACCGTTGAACGTAATGAAGTGTACAACTGCGGAGTTGGACTTGCGGTTGGGGCTGAACAGAATACGTCGACCGGAAACGGTGGTGTTTCAACCGGGCATCTTATTCACAACAATTCTGTGTACAACAATGTCGTGACGGGAGCTATTTTTGGCGGCGTTATTGGCAGTGGTTATACGACCAGTGTTCAGAATACAAAGATTTTTAACAATACCTTCTATAAAAACAGAACCGGAGCCGTAATTAACGGAGTGACTACTATTAACGGAGTGGCAGTAGGGACCATTGCCGATATTTACGGCGGGGAAGTGCATTTTCAGAACAGCTCGGGAATTACTTTCAAAAACAATATCATGTATGCAACCACTGGTAAAAAAGCACTTTTGGCTTCCTACGGATATTCTATTTCCAGTTTTGTTTCCAATTACAATTTGTTTTACAGAGAAGGAAATACCGATTTTATTATCGACTTAACCGGAACCAGTTTTAACGGAAGTTCCACAACCGGATCGTATAATCCGGCACAATTTGCCACAACAACCGGACAGGATGTAAATTCGGTAGTGGGACTGCCGGGATTTGTAAACGCTTCTATTTTTGATTTCACACTAACTTCCGGTGCTTTTGCTGCAGACAAAGGAGATCCTGTTTACAATAGTACCTATTCCGGAACCCTGGATTTTGATGATGATATCCGAAAAAGAAACGGACGTGTCGATATTGGATGTTCGGAACTGCAGACAGGATCGACGGCTAAAAAAGCAGCGGTAGAAACAGCAGCAGTAGAAGAACCAGCTCCGGTATTTGCTGTTTTCCCAAATCCGGCTTCAGATGTAATCAATATCAGTTTCGGAAAGAGTGTTAGCGCCGCCAGTATTTCAGTATTGGATTTAAACGGAAGAGAACTTTTAAAACAGGATTTTAGTACGGTCGATGCTGTAAATATTAATATTTCCAATTTGAAAGTCAGTTCGCAGCTAGTCATCCTTCAGATTAATGCCGACGGTGAAATAACCCACAATAAAATTTATTTAAAATAGTACCTTTGGGGAGCAGAAACTTTTTTTCTGCTCCCTTTTTTATACTATAAGCCTTTTAAAAATGAAAAAATACCACGTAAACAGAATCGAAAAAAATACGTTGCAGATTAATGGTTCAGGAGATCATGAGCTTTGGCAGAAAGCAGAATTACTAACTGATTTTACTTCTCCCTGGGATACCGCCATTCCAAAAAAGATAGAATTACGAGCGTTATGGGATACTGAACAGCTCTTTTTTTTGTTTAAAGTGTATGATGAAAATGTGTATACAGACAAAAGCGGTGATACAAAAGCGCATATAGCTAATTCGGATCGTGTTGAAATTTTCATGAGAAAAGATGCATCTTTAAATCCGTATTACTGTCTGGAAATTGATCCGGGACCCCGAGTAATGGATTTTATTGCTTATCCGGGCAGAAAGTTTGATTATGACTGGAACTGGTCTGAAGGTCAATTGAACGTAAAATCGAATATCGCTCAGGCTTATTTTACGGTCGAAATTGCCATCAGTATTTCTTCTTTAAAAGATTTTGAGCTGATTAAGGACAATGTTATCGAAGCCGGACTTTTCAGGGCAAAATACAGCCAGAATGCCCGTTTGGTTTATGAACCAGTGTGGATTACCTGGGTTGATCCCCATACAAAAACACCTGATTTTCATATTCAGAGTGCTTTCGGAGCCCTTGTTTTAAGCTGATTACAGAGAATAATCTTTAGCGTTTTCAGTATTGACAATATCAATCGGAAGCAGTTTTTCAGGACTGATTTCCTTTTCGAAAATAAAATGTTCGATCAGGCTGGCAGCGCCCAGATACGCCTGTCTTTTTGGGTTTTGATGAATTAAAAAGTCAATCGTTTTATTGTGGAGGTATTCCAGATTGTTTTCTAATAAATCATAGCCTACAAGTGCAATTTTCTTTTCAGGTTTTTTGGCCAGGATTTTAGCAACCTGATAAGCTTTGGAAGTTGTTACAAAAAGACCTTCAATATCAGGGTTGGCTTCTAAAAACTCTTTAAGTGTACTTTTAAACTGAGGATGTTTGACCTTGAAAGTTTTAATTTCAAAAACAGCTTTTTCAAGATTTGTAAAATAATCCCTGAAACCTCTTTCTTTTTCCTGCATGTGAATGGCATTTTCGTAATCTTCGTCAATATGAACGATAGCGATGGTGCCTTTTTTGATAAGGAGATCTAATAGTCTTGCCGCAATTCTGCCGCTTTGGAACAAATCCTGTCCCACAAAACTTTTGATCGCATTTGATTTAAGCTGGTTGTTGAATATACTAGAAATAATACCTTTAGAATTATAATGTTCTATAGCTTCAATAGCTTCCTTATGAAATAAAGGAACCAGTAAAACAGCATCAGGCGAACTGTCCAGTACTTTTTGGTTAGTTGTTACAAATGACGAAGTGCTGGTTGGGTCAAAAAGAAAGATCTCGACCTTTACATTAAAAGATTTAAATTCTTTTTTAGCTTCGTTGATCCCCTCAATACAAGGCTGCCAGTACGGATCGCCGGCCGAATCAGGAAGCAGGACACAGATAGAGTAGATCTGGGTTTTCTTTAAACTTCGCGCCATCAGATTAGGCTGATAGTCAATTTTATCCAAAACCTCATTTACCTTTTTTAAGGCATCTTCAGATACTTTTCCCCTCTTATGCAAAACACGGTCTACAGTGCCTTTTGAGACTCCTGCCAGTTCTGCAATATCCTTAATCGTATAAATCTTTTCCATATAAAAACAAATATATATAAAAATCAAATATCTCAAAATATTAAATTACATGTGTTCGAAAACATTTTTTATTGTGTTCGAGCACATTTTAACACAATTTCCTTTTTTTATAGAATATTAATCTATACTTTAGCCGAATATTAATGAGATAGTCTAGTATATTAACTTAAAAATTGTCAGATTAATATTTATTTTTCGATTTAATAAAGAAGTTTTTAAAAACTGCTAATTGAGAATTTGCCTTTGATTTCAGCTGATAGAAAAAAGAGTAAGAAGACAAAAAAAAATTAAAAATAATAACCAATTAATACTACTAATTAGATGAGCAGCAATAAACCTACTCTCGTGATTTTGGCGGCAGGTATCGGAAGCCGGTATGGAGGATTGAAACAGTTAGATACATTTACGCCCGAAGGAGATACAATTATGGATTTTTCGATATATGATGCATTACAGGCAGGTTTTGGAAAATTTGTATTTATTATAAGTAAAAATATTGAAGAAGAGTGCCGGGAGATTTTTGATAAAAAACTGAAAGGAAAAGCCGAAACAGGTTATGTTTTTCAGGAAATAGAAAATGTACCGCCTCAATACCTGAATCCGGAAAGAAAAAAACCATGGGGAACCGGCCACGCTTTATTAATGGCAAAAGATGAGGTAACCGAAAATTTTGCCATAATTAATGCCGATGATTTTTACGGAAAAGAAGCCTTCGAAATCATGGCCAAAGCCCTGACCGAAATGGATAAAGAATCCTATAATTTCAATATGATGGCTTATTTGCTTAAAAATACCGTTTCAGATCACGGTTTTGTATCCAGAGGAGAATGTCAGGTAGACGAAAATAATTTCCTGACAGACGTAACAGAACGTACCCATATCGAAAAAATAGACGGCAGACTGATGCGTAAAGATGATAACGGTGAGTTTATCCCAATTGATGAAAACACTATTGTATCTATGAATTTCTGGGGTTTTACACCTAAATGTTTCGAATTTGGAGGTGCCCTTTTTGAACAGTTCCTTAAAGAAAATGATCAGGATTTAAAAGCAGAATTCTTTATTACCTCTGTTGTAAGTGAAATTTTAAAATCAGACAACGCCTCAGTTGAAGTACTTCAGTCTAATGCGAAATGGTTTGGGGTAACCTATAAAGAAGATAAGGAAATCGTAAAAAAAGAAATTGAAAAGTTAAGAGCTCAAAAAGTGTATCCCGCAAATCTTTGGTAATATGACAGCCGATCAGTTAAAATTTATATTCAAACAGTTTGACCATACAGAGGTTTTTAAAACCTTTGAAGAACTGTCTTCCGGTCATATCAATGATACCTATCTCGTTACAGTCGATACTGGTAAACAGTTTATCCTGCAGCGCATTAACGAAGGAGTTTTTAAAGATGTTCCGGGGCTTATTGCCAATAAAGTCAGTGTGAGTAAACATTTGCAGAAAAAACTCAGACATTTACCGGAGGCAGAACTTAAACGCAGGGTCTTAACTTTTATAGGTACTAAAAAAGGGATTTTTTATTATCTGGATCAGAATGGCAGTTTCTGGAATGTAATGGTTTATATAGAAGGAAGTCTGACTTTTGAAACCGTTAAGAGCGAAGAAATTGCCTATGAAGGCGGAAAATTGTTTGGCGAATTCTTAAACCTGACCAGCGATTTTGATGCCCGTAAATTAATTGAAGTCATCCCGAATTTCCATAATATGGCTTTTCGTTACAGTCAGTTTGACGCCGCTTTAAAAGAAGCTTCCGGGCAGAGAATGGAGCAGGCGAAAGCTTTAATAAAAAAGGTTCAGGATTTAAAAGAAGAAATGCATATTCTTCAAAATCTGAAAGACAGTAAAAAAATAAAACTAAGGGTGACCCATAACGATACCAAAATTTCCAATGCACTTTTTGATACCAACAAAAAAGGACTTTGTGTTATTGATACCGATACCGTTATGCCGGGAATTATCCATTATGATTTTGGCGATGCCATAAGGACGATTTGTAATACGGCTGCCGAAGACGAAAAAAATCTGGAGCTCGTACATTTCAATCTGGAGTTTTACAAAGCCTATGTGAAAGGTTTTCTGGAAAAAACAAACGCATCCCTTTCAACACTTGAAATAAAATACCTGCCGCTTGGAGCCAAAACCATGGTATTTATAATGGCACTTCGTTTTTTAACTGATTTTCTAAATGACGATGTGTATTATAAAACCGAATATCCGGAACACAATCTGGATCGTTCCAAAAACCAGTTTAAGCTTATTGAAAGCCTTTCCCGACAATTCAGGGAAATGGAAGAATACAATCTGAATTTCATAGGATCATTAAAATAAAAAAGATGAAAAAATATGTCATTACCGGAGGTGCCGGTTTTATAGGAAGCCATATTGCCGAATATTTAGCAGGCGAAGGACACCAGGTTTTAGCACTTGATAGTCTTAGAACGGGGTTCGAACATAACCTGAACGGAATAAAGGCGGAACTGGTAAAAGGAGATATCCGATATGAAGCTGTAGTACAGGAAGTTATCAGCGGGGCAGATGCTGTTTTTCATCTGGCTGCTTTGGTAAGTGTTCCGGAATCTTTATTAAAAATAAAAGAATGTATAGAAATCAATACTATCGGAACGATTAATATACTGGAAGCGGCCAGACAAAATGCAGGCTGTAAAGTAGTGCTGTCAACATCGGCGGCTAATTACGGGAACAATCCCGTGCTGCCCAAAGTAGAAACCATGTTTCCGGAACCTATGACCCCTTATGCAATAACCAAACTGGACGGGGAGTATTATTTAAAAATGTATCTTGACCAGTATAAAGTGCCAACCGCTTCTCTGCGTTATTTTAATGTATTTGGCCCGCGTCAGAACCCGCAGTCGGCTTATGCAGCGGCAGTACCTATTTTTATTAATAAAGCCCTGCAGAACGAACCCATAACAATTTATGGTGACGGTTCGCAGACAAGGGATTTTATTTATGTAAAAGATGTGGTCAGAGCCAATATTCTGGCTTCCCAAAAAGGAGACGAAACTTATAATGTTGCTTTAGGACACAGTACATCGGTTTTGGAACTGGCCGAAAAAATTATAAGTATTACCAATTCAAAGTCTTCCATTAAATTTTTAGAAGAAAGACCGGGAGACATCAAACATTCCAGAGCCAATCCTGAAAAGTTTAATCAGTTAGGTTTTAAACCGAAGTATACCCTTGATCAGGCCTTAGAAGAAACCATCCTTTTTTATCATCAGGAACTAGTCAGTAAATAAATTCAGAATAATAACTAAAACCAATCCAGAATATGTCACAAATAGATGTTGCCCTAAAAAAAGATCAAAACAGTACTTTGATTCCCATGGTTATTTTAACCTCCCTGTTTTTTATTTTTGGATTCGTAACCTGGCTTAACGGGCCGCTGATCCCCTTTTTTAAATTAGCCTGTGAGTTAACCGAATCTCAGTCGTATTTTGTGACCTTTGCTTTTTACATTGCTTACTTTGTTATGGCGGTACCCTCTTCGTTTTTAATCGAAAAAGTAGGGTATAAAAATGGTATTTCATTAGGACTGTTCGTTATTGCCATTGGCGCTTTGCTGTTTTATCCGGCGGCAGAAGCGCGCACTTTTGCCCTGTTTTTAGTGGCTTTATTTGTTATGGGAACAGGTTTGGCAGTTTTACAGACGGCGGCAAATCCTTATGTCGTGGTAATTGGTCCCCGTGAAAGCGCGGCAGCCCGTATCAGTGTATTGGGAATTGCTAATAAATTAGCCGGTTTTCTTGCTCCGCTGCTTTTAACATCGCTTGTTTTATCTAATATAGGAGATTATTCAGCCGATAAAATTGCCGTGATGACGCAGGTTCAGAAAGAAACAGCCCTGGATCAGCTGGCTTTGCAATTACAAACGCCTTATATTTATATGGCTTTTATCATGCTGGCACTGGCGGTTTTAGTCAAATATTCCCCGCTTCCTGAAATTAATTTAGATGATGAAGGTCAGGTAGAACATATGAGTATTTTAAAGCAGATTAAAGAAGCGTTTAAACATCCGCAGCTTGTCTTTGGAGTTATTACCCTAATGGTGTATATCGCGGCTGAAGTTCTGGCCGGAGATTCTATTGGCGGATTCGGAAAACAGTTAGGCGTATACGGCGAAAGCGGCTCTTTTTATTTAAAACTCACTTCGTTTACGATGACTTTTATGGTGCTGGGGTATATACTCGGGATTACTTTAATTCCAAAATACGTATCGCAGGTATTTGCATTAAAAGTATCCGGATTTCTGGGGATTATTCTGGTTTTTCTAATTGTAATGTTATCCCCGAAAATGATGATTCAGCTGCCGGGAATTCCGGAACTGCCTGTTATCATTATTCTGGTGGCTTTATTAGGTTTGGCCAATGCCTTGTGCTGGCCGGCGATCTGGCCTATGGCACTTCAGGATTTAGGCGGATACACCAAAATTGGCGGTGCCATACTAATTATGGGAATTATTGGCGGAGCCGTATTTCCGTTACTTTACGGTCTGCTGGCAGATACGATTAATGCTTCTAATGAAGCGGCGGGAATGGCCGAAACAGCAAAAAGCGGTAATCAGATCGCTTATTTGATACTACTGCCAGCCTATCTGATGATTGTATTTTTTGCTTTTCAGGGACATAAATACAGGAAATGGTAAATCCCTGAAATACTCTCAGGACACAAAACATACAACATTTATAAAGTATTGTAATTAAGCACTTAAATCTTGTATTTGAAAGTGTTTCAGCCCAACTTATGCCTTTTTTTAAACTAACAGGCGCTTTAATTTTAAATCAAAACATACTAAAAATAACAACAATGTTAAAAAGTAAAATCGACAAGGCAACCGGTTTTGAAAAGCGTTTTGAAAACATCAATACGGTTGTTTTTGAAAATTCGGGAGCAGCTTCCAAAGAAGTAGCTCAGGAAATAGCGGCTTTGATCCGGTCAAAACAAAAAGAAAACAAATCCTGTGTTCTGGGTCTGGCAACAGGATCTTCTCCAAAAGGACTGTATGCAGAACTAGTAAGACTTCATAAAGAAGAAGGACTGAGTTTTAAAAACGTAATCAGTTTTAATCTGGATGAATACTACCCAATGGAACCCAACTCCATCAACAGTTATGTTCGTTTTATGAAAGAACTGCTGTTTGATCATGTGGATATTTTACCTGAAAATGCCCATGTTCCCGACG
>NZ_JBMDKA010000038.1:0-48143 GCF_057809475.1 Flavobacterium sp. FG19
TTAATCTGCGAGAGAAAAAAATTAGTTTCCCGCAGATTGAGCAGATTTAGCAGATTATACCATCAGAAATCTGCGCTAATCTGCTGAAATCTTTTTTAAATCTGCGTGAAATATTATAGAATATTTCGCTCCTCCGGAGCTTTTTCATAGGTTGGATTTTTGGTGCTGTCCAAAATAGCTTTTAAGCATATCAAAAATAATCTGCCCGATCTGCAGAATCTGCGAGAGAAAAAATTAGTTTCCCGCAGATTGAGCAGATTATACCACCAGAAATCTGCGCTAATCTGCTGAAATCTTTTTTAAATCTGCGTGAAATATTATAGAATATTTCGCTCCTCCGGAGCTTTTTCATAGGTTGGATTTTTGGTGCTGTCCAAAATAGCTTTTAAGCATATCAAAAATAATCTGCCCGATCTGCAGAATCTGCGAGAGAAAAAATTAGTTTCCCGCAGATTGAGCAGATTATACCACCAGAAATCTGCGCTAATCTGCTGAAATCTTTTTTAAATCTGCGTGAAATATTATAGAATATTTCGCTCCTCTGGAGATTTTTTATTATTTTGGACTGTCTATGGTATAAATATTTTACACATCATAAGTATTTATTTGTTGGTTATACTTATATCATAAAAGTTTGTAAAATCAGAAAGCCCGCAGTATACTAAGGTACTACAGGCTTTCTTCACTAAACAGAAGTTGGACTTACTCTTTATATAAAATGATAACTGCTTTATAGCCGGTTCCCACATTCCACTGACTGGCTTCAATTACATTTCCTTTGTCATCGTATACCTGAAATTCAGCTGTATTTGGGGATGCTGAACCTTCGTTTAAAGCTTCAAAATCAATTTTATTAATTCCTTTTACCAGGTCTATTTTAAAACCTTTAAATTCTCCAACCAAATTTACTTCCGGTTCAATTACTTTATCATTTAGATATACCCTGATTTTATCTCCGTCAACAAAAGCGGCATCACGATAACGAACTGTTGACGTTGGTGATTTCGTTACAAAGGCCCCTAAATATTCGTTTCGTCTGTAAAAAACACCTTCAACATTGGCCTCCCTTTTATACAGATTATTGTTGCTGAAAAGTTCTTCGGGGTTTATTTTTAAAACAATAGGATCTTTGGCAAGTTTGGGCTCATCAGCAGGCGGTGTCTGAGCAGGCGGAATCACTTCTTTGCTTTCCGGGGTTTTGGACTGAATAGGCTTGTATTTACCTTCCTGCGAATAAAAGGGCAGGGAAGTACTAAATAGGATCAGAAACACTATTTTTTTCATATACTTTAATTAATTTTTAGAAATGCCATGTTTCTTTTGAAACACTCTGTCTTTTAATAACAGTCCAAAATCGTATTTATTGCATCTCAATCCATATTTAAAATCCAAAGTTGAAGTTTTGTAATATCCCGGTCAAATCGTGTAAACATTTGTATCAGGATACTTTTAATTTTAAAGTTTTGTAATTTTTTAAGTTTTTGTTTATGTATGTATCGTTTAAAAAAGTGGTGTTTGTATTGTTTTTTTACGTGATTGTAAATGGAATTCAGGCACAGCAGAAAGCCGAAAATCAAAAGTGCCGTTATACTAAAACACCTTATGGCTGGCTGATGGTTTTACGGGAAGGTGACAATGTTCCGGCGGAAATTGAAAAACTTGCGAAAGAGCAAAAAATCCCGTCAGCAAATTTTACAGGAATAGGTTTTGCGGGAGAAGTCACTTTTGGTTTTTATGATTTTGGGCAGAAGAAATTCCACCCTAAAACATTTTATAAAGTTGAAATGGGCAGTCTTACAGGTTCTATAGCCTGGAATAATGACAAACCTACTCTGCACATTCATGGTGTAGCTGCTGATGATAAATTCGACGCATATGGCGGACATATTCTGGGCCTTCAGGTAGGAACGGGTTCCATGGAGATTTATATAACGGTAAATACTGAAAAATTAGAAAGAAAAATAGAACAGCCTTTAAATGCCAATGTTTTGCAGCTGCCTTGTATGCAGTAAAATTTTAAGCCAGTATTAAATTAAAATCAGAAGTATGAAGTCAGTATTTAAAATCAGTGTAATACTCGTTCTTATGACCGGGTTTTTGTTTTCATGTAAAAATAAGCAGGATGGATACAGCGATGAGGTGGAAACCAGTACGGTTCCGATTGACAGCACTAAAAAGTCTAAAGACAGTACCGCAATTACTACTACAACCGGAACACCGAATACAGGTTCACAGAGCAGTACGACTCAAATTCCCAGCAAAGAAACCGTTCCAGGAACAGAAAAAGGCGGAACAGGAACAGGAATTGGTCCCGGCGAAAATGCCGGAGATGGTTCTACTTATACCAGTTCTTCAGAAAAACAAAATGAGTATAAAATTCCGAAGAAAAATGACCATAAAACCAAAAGCGAGGATAAATAAAAAGACTCGTTTCACTGGAATTTTGTAACTTGTCTGGCCTAATTAAAGTTATAGAAATATGCCCTGGAATCCCGAAATATACAATACCTTTAAAGATATCCGTTATCAGCCGTTTTATGATCTGGTTGCATTTATTGAGTCGGTTGACGACATGAAAGCCATAGATTTAGGCTGTGGTACCGGAGAACAGACGGCCATTTTAACCGATAAGTTTACCGAAGCCCGTTTTACAGGAATAGATTCTTCTGCCGAAATGCTGGCAAAATCAAAACTTCTGGAAACCGACCGGCTTCACTTTCGTCAAGCGACAACAGAAGAAATACTGGAATCAGGAGAAAAATGGGATTTGATTTTCAGTAATGCCGCCCTGCAATGGTCAAACGATCATGAAACTTTGTTTCCGGCTTTATTAAAACTGCTTAAAGAGAAAGGCCAGTTTGCTGTACAAATGCCTGTTCAGCCCGAAAATAAACTTAATAAAATACTTCTTGAACTCGTAAACGAAGAGCCTTTTAAAACAGATCTGAAAGGCTATAAAAGAGATTCTCCTGTTTTAAGTATCGACGAATATGCCCAAATACTTTTTGACGGCGGTCTGGAAAATATTCAGATTCTGCAAAAAGTATATCCTATTATTGCCAGAGATCATGATACGCTGTACAACTTTATTTCGGGCTCGGCACTCATTCCGTATATCGAAAGACTGGAAGGTGAACAGCAGACTCTTTTTATTAAAACCTATAAAGAGCGGATAGCAAAACATTTTCCCAAACTCCCGGCAATTTATTCTTTTAAAAGACTTTTAATGTATGGCAGGAAGGTATGAGTTTTTGTTGTAAAGAGGTACAAAGGTTCAAAGGTGAAAGGAAATCGGGCTGTATTTAATCCTGACGTTAAGAGTTCACATAATATTATCCGTATTAAATATACTACTTAGAAATAAAAAACTCTGTGTTTTTACGCCTCTGTGAGATTAAAACAAAAGATCTTAGCACCTTAATGCAGCTGTTCCGCCAAAGCGGCAGGCGGGTAGCCAAACTGTTTTTTAAAGGCAAAAGAAAAATGGGAAAGGTTCTCAAAACCTACTTCAAAATAAATCTCGGTTGGTTTCTTTTTATTTTCGGCTATATGATAATGCGCCAATTCCAGTCTTTTACGGGTAAGCCATCTTTGAGGTGTGGTTTTGAAATATTTCTTAAAGTCCCGATTAAAGGTAGAGAGACTTCTTCCGGTTAAATAACTGAGTTTTTCGAGAGGCAGATTGAACATAAAGTTTCGCTGCATAAAATCGATCAGATCAATTTTTCCCGGTTCATCAAAACTCGCCAGAATGCTGTCAGTTTTTTTGTCAATCTCTCTTAAAATACTAATCGCTTCGGTTATTTTTAAAGAGGCTATATTTTCTGGAAATTCACCTTCGATGTCAAAATAGGGCATCAAAGAAGTCAGACAGCTTTCGAGCAGCGGATGATTGCTGTAACTGATAATTTTAGGTTCGCCGACAGCTTTTACAGTGACTTCTGTTTTTTGATAAAACTCTTTTAATCGCTTCGCTGACAAATGCATCACCACCGTTTTATGAGGCTGTCCGTTTTTAGGATAATTGATGATGGCGGCCAGTACATTTCTCGGAATCAGAAAAATATCACCTGATTTAAAAGTATAAACAGCATCGGCCTGAATGATTTTGGTCTCACCAGATATAAACCAGATCAGCATATGGTCCTCAAAAACCAGATCCGATTTGAAAAACTTATCCTCATAACAGGAAAGTTTGATTTCTTTGGTCAAATATTTAGAAACATGTTCCATACAATTCATTTTTAACCGTCAGTACTGTTCAATGATAAACCAAAGATAACATTCCTGACGGTATAATTCTTTTTTAACAAACATCAAATGTGATTTCCAAAAGGCGTTCGCTCAAATCCCATAATCTTTTAGCATTATTCTCATCCAAAGAATAGGGCTGAACACCGCGTACAGTTGAAGGATCGTCGAATTTATGTTCGATATTTCCAAGATCTAATTCGGCTATATCGGCATCTTCACAGTAAACCCCGCCAATGGTATTCAGCTGTGGACTAACAGCACACCAGACAGTGGTAGCGGCTCCCTGCGGTATTGTTTTTAATAAAGCGGCAACTTCCGGTTTCAGGTTTCCGTCCTGATCATGAGTGCCCATTTGTTTGAATAATTCAATAGGCTCTTCTCTTCCCAGATCAGTTCCCAGGACACTGCCCGGATGAAGGGAATATGCCCTTACATTAAACTTTTTAGCCCTGTTATCCAGTTCGAGTGCAAATAAATTACAGGCTGTTTTAGACTGGCCGTATCCCTGTAAGGTATGATAATCACGGTGAAGAAAATTAGGGTCGTCAAAATCAAACGGTGCCATTTGGTGCCCAAAAGAGGATACGTTTAAAACCCGTGCTCCATCAGCCTGTTTAAGCGCCGGCCATAATTTTGCCGTAAGCTGAAACTGCCCCAGATAATTAGTTACCAGCTGGGATTCGTAACCTCTTGAATCCCTGCGTAAAGGTACCCACATAATTCCGGCATTGTTGATCAGCAGGTGAAGCGGTCTGCCGGATGCTAAAAACTTTAAGGCAAAAGAATCAATAGCGTCCGGATTCATAAAATCCAGGGCTTCCAGTTCTACATTGGCTATTCCCTTAAGGTTATTTTGAGCTTTGGCAAGATCACGGGCTGCTACTATTACGGTTGCTCCGGCCTCTGAAAGTGTTTTGGTGGTTTCTAATCCAATTCCCGTATGACCTCCCGTAACAATGGCAATTTTTCCGGTTAGGTCTATTCCATTGATTACTTCGGCTGAAGTTGATTTCGTATTAAATCCTGAATGAAGCGGTTTTTGCAGTTTTCCCTGATAATTATTGGTTTTCATTTTTTGTATGTTTAAATGTTATGGGACAAAATTAGAACGGGTCTGCGATTTCGATTTTGTTTAAAACGTCAATTTTACTTTGTTTAAACTGTCAAAAAACGATAATGGTTTTTTAAATAAGGAATAGCTGTATTTTGTGTACCTTTAACTTTGTCCAAATTGAATTGTATGAAAGCATTAGTAATTGGAGCTACAGGCTCAACAGGAAAGTATTTGACGGATAAACTGCTTGAAGATCCTGAATATACAGAGGTACATATTTTTGTTCGAAAACCTTCAGGAAAGCAGCATCCCAAATTAAAAGAGCAGCTGGTTGATTTTAATACTGTTGATTCTTTTAAAGACCTGATAAAAGGCGATGTTTTGTTTTCTTGTCTCGGTACTACTTTAAAAGCTGCGGGTTCCAAAGAGAAACAGTGGGAAATAGATTATGATATTCCGGCTGATTTTGCTTTTGCGGCTAAAGAGAACGGAGTAAAGTCTTTTGTACTGGTTTCTTCTTATGGTGCATCAGCCAAAAGCAGTGTTTTTTACTCTAAAATGAAAGGAGAACTTGAAGATTATATAGCCGGACTTCGTTTTGAACAGTATATTATTTTCAGACCTGGTCCGCTGGTCCGGGAAGATTCGGACCGACTGGGCGAAAAAGCGGCCGTAAAAGTTTTTAAAGCGCTAAATGCCGTTGGAATCCTGACTAAGTTTAAACCGCTTCCAACAGATCTTCTGGCCGAAAAATTAGTAAAAGCCCCAAAAGTACTTCCCTCTGGAAAGACAATTTTGGAGCTTAAAAGTATTTTCGATTTCCGTTAACGGTTCAGACCCATTCTTCGGCACTTTTATAATCGTTTGGAAGATAGGTTAGGTACTGCACCATTCTTGGATTTTGACCTTTGTTTGGTGTAGCACAGTGCGGTAACCGGTTGTCCCAGATTACAAAATCACCTGCATTTCCAATGACAGGTTTCGGCTGCAAGGTTTTGAGTGCTTTATTTCTTGGATTTTCATTGGGTTCAATCTGATCCAGCCAGTCGTTTATTAGGTTATGAAAACCCGGTACACAATGAAAAGCGCCGTCATCTGGTCCGCAGTCGGTTAAGTAAAGAAGTCCCTGAAAGCCAAATACCAGCGGTTTTTTTATACTAATGTCCCAGTGCAAGCCGCTTCCCATAAAAGAAAATTCATTAGTTTCGGGTGGATTATAACTGACTTTATCAATGATTTTATAAATATGAGTAGTTTTATAAAGCTGTTCGTACGCTTTTTTTATACGGGGAGAGAGCCGGTTTTTGTTCAATGTTTCGTGATCCGAAAAATTAAGCATCAGACCTTTTTGATTTTCATGCTCCTTATACCAGGTTTCTTTTTGATGCGGGTCTATTCCTAAGTATTCCCAGATGGCTTTCTGGGTCTTTTCACAGTCTTCTTTCGAAATGGCATTTTTAACAACGATGTACCCGTTTTTGTTCCAGAACTCTAAATCCTGTTCAGAAAGAACATCCTCAGTTAAGTCAATTGTATCAGCTTTTCGCTCTCTGCTGATAATCCATTTTTTAAAGGTTTCGAAATCGGGTTTTTCAAAATATAAAAACTGCAGAGTATCTTCCATACCAATTCCCAGTTCATAGAGCTTCTTGATACTTTCATCCCATATTTGGTTATGATCAGCAGCTGCAGCAGCAGAAGGTTCAAGGGAGTTTTTCCATAGTTTTTCAAGACTAGTCCAGGGCATACTATTTTTTAAGGTTACAAATTAGAAAAAAGGTTTTGAATGACAGCGCTTTTTTTAATATTTCAGTTCGTCCGGCAGTTGGGCGAAATTGATCTGAAATATAAAATCTCCCATGATGACACCATTTGCCAATATTAAATGTCCGTCCGGCATAGCATTAAAAGAAGCATCGGTTGCAATGCCCTGAATTCCTAAATAAAACTCTCCAATACTTACATTTGTAATCTGAACAGGATTACCATCTTTGTCTACAAGTTCCATTCCCGGAATAAGTCTTCCGGCAGTGATATAATTTCCACTGCTCAATAAAAAAGGCTGATCAAAAGTACAAACAATTCTTTGGGTTGAATTGCCCAGTTCAAAATGAATGTAGACCATTGAATACATTCTGGCTTCGGGAGTTCCGTTACTAAATATTATTTTGGATACTGAAGAGGTTAATTTGATTAAACCATCGCTCGAGCTCGCAGAAAAAGCAAGTACAGAATCCCCGTTTTGAAAATTCTGAATGATCTGAGGGCCGTCTGGTGCAGCTACCCAGGTATGATAAGCCAGATCATTACTGTTTAAAGTCGTTTTTTTTTGTTTTTGAGCCGGATTTACTTCCATAATTCAGGATTATTTTTGGGTTTGATAAAGAGTATTGTAATAATTATCGTCCAAAAATAGCCCATTTAGATTTCTTTATCTAAAGTAGAAATACCTGTTTTTAAACTTTTACAGAGGAAATTCTGAGGTCTTAAAAATTCGGAAAAGAACAGTCGGCTGAATCAGAAATACTGTCTGCGGCTGAATCATGTAAAGGTTTTTCATCCCAGTCTCCCCAGTCTCCTTTATAGCTTTTTACAAATACCAGTTCATTGTTTTCTCCTGAAAAAAATCTAAGATTAGAGGAACTGCAGCAGTTTTCGTTGTGGTTTGTGATCGCATTTTCCATGAGGCTGTATTTTAAATGAATACTGTAAAAGTACAGCAGGAATAGTTGGATCTTTTACATATAAATCCCGAATTGTTGTTTAATTTTCATGTTATGAACTGTAATACAGGTAGATATACCTATGTGGAGCTGGTAGTAACTTTTTATTTTTGTTAAGAATACGAATAAAAAACTTTAAGTTATGGCAAATTATTACAGAAAGTGGATGGAACACATCCCTAACGATAAAAAAATCACACTGCTTACTATTCCCGGTACTCATGACAGTGGTACTTACCGTGCTTTAAATACCAGTTTTTTAACCAAATGCCAGTCGATGTCTATCACGGAACAATTAAATGCGGGCATTCGTTTTCTGGATATGCGTTTATATCCCAAGATTCTGGGTGGTAAAGATCATAGTTTATGGGTCTGGCATGGCATTGCCGATATGGATCTTAGTTTTACGGAAACTGTGCTAAAAGATTGTTTTATATTTTTAAGGGATAATCCAACAGAAACTATTTTCATGTCGGTAAAATTAGAGTCAAAAGATCCTTTTAAATCCACTATTAAGAAGTTTTATGAGGATCTGGTTCATTATAATATTCCTAAATATCCCAATCTTTTTTATACTGCTAATACAGTACCTGCCATGGGGGAGGTTAGAGGCAAAATTGTGTTAATCCGCAGATTTGAGCTGGGAGGAAACCCGGAAATAGGACTGAATCTTTCGGATCAATGGCCTGATAATGGGGATAAATCTTTTACAAACAATTCGATAGATTACCATGTACAGGATAAATACAAATCGTGGAATTCTCATTTTGAAAAAAAATTTACAGATTATGTTAAAAAGACTTTTGATCTGGCCGCTTATGCATCACCAAAGTTTTATATTAATTTTTCAAGCGGTACGGGAGACGAAGGTCCTAAAAGCATTGCCAAAGTGGTAAACCCTCTCATGACAAATTATTTATGGGACAAGGAGAAAACAAGATTTGGTATTATACCAATGGATTTCCCGGAAATATCAGGTAATTTAATCGGCAGGCTTATTTCCTGTAATCCGTTTCATTTTATAAATAAAGATTATCCCGGACATAATGAGGTAATAGAACTTCACCCGAGATTAAATCTGAGTAAATGTCTCGATGTAAGCGGGAATGGTAAAGCCAACGGTACTGCCATTATTGTTCATCAATCTAACGAACAGCCTAATCAGCGCTGGCGTTTAATCGATACCGGAGAAGGAGACGGCTTTTTTTATCTGAAAGCAGAAAACACACCAAATTCTGTTTTGGATGTAAGCGGCATCAGTCGTGAAATGGGAGCTGCTATTATACTGCAGGAGAAAAACGGCGGCCCTAACCAGAGATGGAAGTTTCTTAAACTGGATAATGGCTATTATATACTGGTTCCAAAACACGGACAGTACGACCGCGCACTTGGAGTTGAAAGCGGCGATATTGTAAACGGAACTTCGGCAAAACTTTTCAGTCTGTCCAATTCACAATGGATTACGCAATGGGCTGTTATTCTTTGTTAATAAAACAGCAATTTGTAATGACGTTTAAATATCAGACGCTTTTAAACAGTTTTTGAATAAAGACCCGGGTAAAATTTGTTTCATGTTATAACCTGCAACCTAACTCTTTGTAAAAAAATAGGTTAAATAAACAAATCGTTTTTAATTTGATATGGTTCTTTTAAGATTAAGTCAGTAAAGCTGTAATCCTAACAAATTAACTTATGGACATCATTAAAAAGGGTTTTATAGCAGGGCTGTGTCTTATTGCTTTACAAAGTACAAAAGCGCAGGATGCTCCCTATTCAATAGGTTTTATTCCGGCATCTATTGAAGAAGCCGACGTTGCTTTTCCAATTTACGATAAATGGCATTTAAGCGGTCAGGCCGATATTCAGTTAGTGACACAGGGAGCTTATACAAACGGTAATCCGTTTGAGTATACACAACGTGTCGTGCTAAGGCCCTGGCTTATTTATTCAGGTTTTAAAAATATAAAACTCTGGCTGGGATATGCCCACAATCAGAAATATGCCGTAGAAGAAGCCGGGAATTATGAAACCCTCGAAAACAGACTCATTGTAATGGGCACATTTTCTCAGGATATGCCCAAAGGTTCTATTTTTGAACAGGTACGTTTTGAAACCAAATTTTTTGATGATAGAAATGGTGTTCCGCAGACTATTCCACGCCTCAGAGCAAGGTTTGGAGTCAATCACTATCTGCGTCAGAATAAAGAAAAACCCTTGTTTCTGGCACCCAATTTAGGGTATTATACTGAACTAATGCTCAAGTTTGCCTCAAAGGATTATGCCGAAGAACACTTTGATATTTTCAGGCTTTCAGTATATTATAGTGCAGGAATAACACCCAATCTGCATTTTCTGGCGGGAATTATCGGGCAGATGCAGCTGCGTACCAACGGAACCCAGTTTGACGTATACTATGGCCCAATGGTCTCTGTAAAATACAGTATACGGCCTAAGGAAAGAGAAACTTTTGACAGTGTCGATGGCGGTGCTGATTAACTAGGTTATGTAATAATCATCAGCAGGCGGTACAGGATTTATTTTTTTATCATTTAATTCCAGAAGCGTATTTTCGATCATCTGTGCCATAGCATCCAGAGCGAGATCATTGGGTTGTGTACCAAATGGTTCTTCCAGTTCATCGGCAATAGCTTCAAGTGCTACAAAGGTATAAGCTATAAAAACAATGATAAAAGGCGTAATCCATCCCAGTGTTTCAACAAAGCCAAAAGGCAGCATAAAACAATACAGGTAAACGGTTCTGTGCAGTAAAACGCTGTAAGTATAGGGGATAGGTGTTCCGGCAATTCTTTCACAGCCGCCTGTAATATCCGAAAGTTTGTTCAGATTGTCATCAAAAGCTAATTGGGTAATACTGTCTATTTTTCCGTTAATACGGGCTTCTTTGACCCAGTTTCCCAATTCTCTTAAAAGGATAACGGGTTTATAATGTTTGTCTTTCAGTTGTTCTGCCAGTTCTTCGGGCAGCAGTCGTTTCATATCCGGTTCAGAATCTGTATGTCTGAGCTGATGTTTCAGGCTGTAAACAAAAGCCGTAAGGAGGTTTATAAATTCATCCTGTTTCAACTTGTATTCCTGATCTGTAAGTAATGTAATACTCTGTCGGGCAAGAGAACGGGTATCATTAAGTAAAGCACCCCAAAGTTTTCGGCCTTCCCAAAAACGGTCATAACTTACATTATTTCTAAAACCCAGGAAAATAGCCAGAGTTATTCCGAATAAGGTAAAAGCGGCCGGATTAATGTGAAGCTGATGTTCCAGCAGAAAAGGCTTAAAATAAACTACCAGAAGTGAAAACAGCAGTAATAAAAGCAGTCTTGGCAGGAGTTGTGGTAAAACAGAACCTTTCCATTCAAAAAGCATTCTGAACCAATGGTGTTTTTTCTTGATAATCATAACAGGATGGGAAATACAGGACATAAAAGTAACTAAAACTTACAGTATTTCTCCGAAAATAAGGTAGAAAAAATAAGTTTACAGATTGGAAAAGGCTCGTAAAAGATGTTAAAAAACTTTTTATATTTGAGATACAATAGGATATAAAATTCCATTTCGTTTTTCATTTTTAATAGGCTGCTTATGAAAGTACTTTCCGTTAGAATAATGATATTAGTAGTGCTCTTTACTTTTTTTTCCTGTGACAACAAGAAACCAAAAGAAACACCAAAGCCTTACAAAGCAGGTGTGCTTTTGTCTTTTGACGATGCGTATGTCGACGAGTGGTCCGAAGCAGACAGTGTTTTGAGAAAATATAACTGGAAAGCGACTTTTAATGTCTGCCGTATAGATTCTATAGGGGCACCGGAAATTAAAACACTCCTTGAAATGCAAAAGTATGGTCACGAAATTGCCGGACATGGCTATCACCATTACAACGCGGTAAAGTTTGTAAAACAAAACGGAATAGATGCCTATATGCAGCAGGAAATTGATCCTATGATTGTTTCCATGAAAAAGAAAAAATTTAATGTAACGTCCTTTGCTTATCCTTACGGAATGCGTTCTGATGAACTCGATAAGGCTTTATCCGACGATTTTAAAATTATCAGAGGCCGGGCTTTTGGAGGTGAAGTTCCTGAAAAACAGGACAGCTATTTTAATAACTCCAAAATTGTATTTGCCTTTGACATAGACAACAGTCATGTCCATTTTAGTATTCCGTATGTTCTGGAATTGCTCGATTATGCCAAAAAACACAATAAGATCCTGCTTTTATGCGGTCATAAACCTGTAAAGGAAGTAACAGAAAACTACCAGACTAAAATAGAAACTCTGGAGTTTATTTGTAAATACATGAAACTGAACAATCTTAAATATTACAAATTATCAGATCTGGATGATCTGGTTCCTCCGGGTAAATAACATAATTTTATTGTTCTTCGATAACAGATTGTCCTTTTGATTTATCGCCCGAAGTCCATTCCCAGGTTTCGTGCAGTCTGATTTTACCGTTTTCCATTATTTCGGGTACCGATTTACAGGTGCCCGTCATCAGTTCGCCTTTTTCATTGACCTGATGGTAACGCATATCAATATTTCCGTTATCGTCAACAAGTGCTATCAGATGCCCCTGTTTTATTTTTCCTCCTGAATATTCAGAAGTTAATATGTTTCCGTTCTGTTGGTAATAAAAAGTGGTTTCGCCGGAAGTTTCTCCATTTTCAGTATTACTGACTGGTTTAAAAACTTTACCGTTATAATTAATCATGTCTGCTGGGAATTAAGATTTAAAGAATGATGGCTAAGGTAAAACTATTTTTATAGTAAAGGGAAACAGGAACAGAAAAAAATATCCTTTTTTTAAAACTGAATTAATACAGAAATCGTAAATGAATTGTACTTGTTTAATGCCTCTTTCGCATTTTTAGTATTATTTCTTGTAGTATTAAGATTATAGGTAAAAAAACGGTCTTGAATTTTACCAAAAAAATTTGTAAGTTTAGTCGTTACTGCAATAAATAAAAGAAAATTATTGAACATCTTAATTATGAAAAAATCAAAATCGCAGTGTTTTATCTAAATTTCAGCAATTTTTGAGGTCGTTTAAAATAATTATGAAAAAATAATTGAAAATTTTTGAAATTCTTTAGTTTTGTACTGAAAACAAGTCTAAAAGCGGGATAATCTTCAATGAAGAATGAAAAGAGAGATATTGATTTATGGACTCAAATAAAAAAAGGAGATGTTCAGGCTTATCATGAATTGTATGATCGGTATATCAATGTACTTTTTACGTTTGGAATGCAGTACACCAATGATGATGCATTGGTGCAGGATGCCATACACGATATTTTCGTAGACCTTCACCGTTACCGCTCTACTATTGCTTCTGAAGTTGTAGTGAAATCCTATCTGTTCAAATCTCTTCAGAATGATATCTTTAAGAAACTGAAATCGCAGACCAAAGTCATCCGTCTGGACACGGTGGCTGAAGGCACTTATAAAACTGATTCAGCAGAAGAAGAATTAATACATAACGAAATTACGCTGAACAAGAACGCCGTTTTAGCTTTGGCTTTAGCCTCATTAACTAAAAAACAGCGTTATGCCCTTCACCTTCGTTACAGCGAAGATTTATCTTATGAGGAAATTTCTTCTACTTTAGAAATCAGTCTGGAATCTTGTAGGACGTTGATTTATAGATCTTTAAAAGAGCTTCGTTCGAAACTTTAAAAAAACTTTAAAAAAACATTATTTTTTTTGTCTATGTTTTTGCCTTTTGATTCTTATGGTACTATAGAATCTAAAAGAAAAATATTTTGTACCCAAATTTCAAAATTTTACCCAAAGAAGCTAAAGCTGATTTAAAAGCCCGAATTGCAGAAAGTATTGCATTCGAAAAGCAGCGTACCAGGCGAAGAAGACTCCGTATAATGTCGTGGAGTGCGGCTGCCGTATTCTGTATTTTATTTGGACTTGTAGCGACTTTTAAACAGGAACCTCAGTCAGTACGAATTAATGCAATCGAAGCATTTGCCAACAGTACAAAAACAAACGGTTCTTTTGAGAAAAGCAATCAGGTTCAGTTAGTGTTATCGAATCAGGAAGCTGTAAATGTAGGCGACAGTACTACTATTGCTTATGATGCTTCGGGAAATAATATCAATGTCAATAACAAGGAGATTCAGCAAAAGAAATCTTCAGAACTTTTATACAATACGGTTTTGGTTCCTTACGGAAAAAGGGCACAGCTGAGCCTGGCAGACGGAACACAAGTCTGGCTTAATTCAGGATCGAAATTAATTTATCCTGCCGTTTTTGATAAAAATAACAGAGAAGTATATCTGGAAGGAGAAGGAATTTTTGATGTGGCTCATAACGAAAAGAAACCTTTTTTTGTAAGAGCAGCTAATAATTACAGCGTTCGTGTATTGGGAACCTTATTTAATGTAAGCAGTTATGCAAAAGATGCAAAAGTATCGACTGCCTTGTTAAGAGGAAAAGTGCAGGTGGCCTATACTAAAAAG
This sequence comes from Flavobacterium sp. FG19, assembly GCF_057809475.1. NCBI lineage: Bacteria > Pseudomonadati > Bacteroidota > Flavobacteriia > Flavobacteriales > Flavobacteriaceae > Flavobacterium > Flavobacterium sp. FG19. The sequence continues at coordinate 14,517 of NZ_JBMDKA010000038.1, forward strand.
GGCTTGTTTAGTATCGATACCCTTCAAACCATTTTAAAACCGGGTATGATTGCCGCTTTAGACAAAAAAAGAGAGACGATTAAAGCGGTTACACAAAATGTAGAACCACTGTTTTCATGGAGAAAAGGCTACTATGAATTTTCGCAGGAAAGACTGCCTTTAGTATTAGAAAAACTCAAACGCTACTACAATGTTGATTTTGTAGTGAAAAAAGAAATAAACCCAAAAGAAACCTATTCGGGAGCTTTTAAACTGAATGACGATTTAGACAAAGTGGTAAAAACATTAGAAGCGACAACAGGTTTTGAGTTCGTATATAATGAAGATACCCGTGAAATAACTATTAACTAAATACTAATAACAAAAAACTATAAATGCCTATGATATAAAAACAGAATCCAAAAATAAACTAATCTAACCAGCCAAAAAAAAACCAAAAGATGCTGGAACATCTTTTGGCTATGTAAAATTTTAATTGCGGATGCAATTATTGTAATAACTAAGACAAAATTATGAATAAAAATCATGATAAGGGCTCGCTATTGCCTAAAAAAATCATCAACCTTACTTTTATTTTATTTATGAGAGTATTCATTTTAGTTCTGTATTTAGGTTTAACCAGTATTTATGCTAATGGGGCAAAAGCGCAGAATGAAATCTCAGTTAAGGTTAAGGGAGCTTCATTACAATCGCTTTTTACAGCCATTCAGCAGAAAAGTGATTACGTATTCTTTTATAATGACGACTTATTATCTTCTGCGAAAAAAGTAAGCTTAGAAGGATATGGTACTGTTCCTGAAATATTAAATGCTGCACTGTCTAATACGGGGCTGACTTATACTATTATTGACAAACAGATTGTTATCAAAAAAAGCAAAAAGTCACAACAGGAAGAACAATATGAAGTTACAGGTACAGTTACTGATAAAAGCGGTAATCCGTTAATTGGAGTAAATGTAATATTGGTAGGAAAACTAAAAAACTGGGATATTACACGTGAAAGAGGGGACTACAGAATTGCTGTAACCGCTTCAGATTCTCTTCGTTTCGAATATTTAGGTTATAAAACCAAAACCGTAAGTGTAGCCAATAAAAAAGTAATTAACGTTGTCCTAACTCCGGATGTTATGGAACTTACCGGCGTGGCAGTTGTAGCTTCAAACGGATATACCGATATTCCAAAAGAAAGAGTAACCGGATCATTTGAAGTGATAGGAGCCAAAGAACTTGCCGAAGTACCTACTGTAGATGTCGCTTCAAGACTGGAAGGGAAAATGGCAGGGGTAAATGTAGATCCAAGAACAGGTTCTATAACCATCAGAGGAACAAACAGCTATAGCGGAGTAGGATCGCCGCTTATTGTGATTGACGGTTTCCCGCAGCCTATTAATGATTTTGCCTTTAGTAGAAGAGGAGTTCCGGGAAGTTCTATTTTAAGTTACCTGAACCCTGATGATGTTGAAAGCATAACCGTTTTAAAAGATGCCGCAGCCAGTTCGATCTGGGGTTCACGTGCCGCAAATGGTGTTGTGGTAGTGGTAACTAAAAAAGGAAAAAAAGGAGAACCAACCATCAATTTTAACACTACAACGACCATTGGTGAAAGAATGGATTTAGGAAAACTGCGTGTTATGAATACCGCTCAGTATATCGATTATGAAAAAGATCTGGTAAGCGGCGGATTTGTAGTAGACGACAGCAGTAACTGGCAGGCCAAAAATCCTAGTGCCGCCCAGAACATCATGTTCAGACAAATGAGAGGCGAAATCTCGATGACCGAAAGAGATCAATTACTGAACCAGCTTTCACAAAACGACAATCTGGGGCAAATCAACAAGTATTTATTAAGAAGTTCATTAACCAGACAGTACGATTTGTCGGTTAACGGAGGAACAGATAAAAGTTCTTACTATTTGTCTTTAGGATACAATAATGACCAGGCAGCGATGAGAGGCAACGAGTCTCAGTCTTATAACATTACTTTAAACAATTCTTTCCAGCTTAAAAGTTTCCTGAAATTAAATACAGGGGTTAACTATGTATCTTCCAGTTTTCAGGTAAACAATACGGCAAATGAAGCGTTATCTAATGTATCTAATTTCGCTTTACGTCCGTATGATATGATTGCAGATGCAAACGGAAACGGAATTAACCGTTATGTTATTTTCAGACCTGAAATTGCACAGGGTTTTGAAAATCAGGGGTATCTGCCATGGACTTACAATTATTTAGATGAATTGAATTATTCCAATGTTATTACCAAAGGAGCTAACATTCGTTTAAATGCAAGTTTAACCGCTACCGTTACCAACTGGTTAAATTTTGAAGCGTCAGGAATGTATACTTCTATTGGTAATAAAACCAAATCGTTGAGTGAATTAGACAGTTATTACAGCCGAAACCTGATTAATGAAGCAACGTCGGTGAATACAGCCCGAAAATTAGTATACGGAATCCCGGTTGGTTCTTATTTGTACAATACAACTTCTGCTAATGAATCGCAGAGTATGCGTTTACAAATGAACATTAACAAAAACTTCAATGAAAACAATGGTCTGCACTTTTTAGCAGGTTCTGAAATCAGAGAAGAAAGAAGAGAAGGATCCAGCCAGAGATATTACGGCTATAATGAAGATACCAACTCCGGACAGTCTGTAAACCCAACCGATTATTATACTACAATTTACGGCTGGCAGACTATGATAGGTACTTCTGATAACAGTATCAGCAAATACAGAGACCGTTATTTGTCTTACTACGGATTAGGATCGTATGATTTTATGAACCGTTACCATGTTTCCGGAAGTGTACGTTTTGATGATTATAATTTATTGGGAGCTTCCAGAAAAAACAGAGCACTGCCTTTATGGTCGGTGGGAACAAAATGGGACCTTAACAAAGAAGTTTTCTTAAGAAACACTAACTGGCTGAGCGATTTGGCACTTCGTGTTACTTACGGAAAAGCCGGAAGTGCGCCAGGAGGCGGTTTCGGAAGCCAGAGTGCTATTATTGGAGTAGGATCTGTCGACTATAATACCCAATTGCCAATTGCTTATATTTCGTTACCGGAAAACCCGAATATTAAATGGGAAACGACTACCACACTGAATTTTGGTCTGGATTACGGAGTATTTAATAACCGTTTAAGAGGAAGTGTTGATTTGTATTACAAAGAATCAAAAGATATTTTAGCTAATTTACCTTTTAATCCAACATACGGCTGGGGGTATTTAAATTACAATACCGCTTCACTTAAAGGACACGGTGTCGATGTAAACCTTTCCGGGGTTATTGTAAACGGCGCTTTCAAATGGAACAGCAGCTTTAATCTGGCTTACAACACTAATGAAGTAACTGATTCCCGTTATCTTTTAAACAGTGTTAATCAGTATTTTGGTTCTGCACCTATGTTAGGAAATGCTATTGGAACTATTTATGCTTATAAATGGGCCGGGCTGGATGCTGCGGGACAGTCCACAGTATATAAACAAGACGGTACCATCATTAATGCCAATCAGGGGATTAATGTAATGGAGAAAGAAGACCTGAAAAAAATGGGAACTACTTTTGCTCCTTATTTTGGAGGTTTTGTAAATGATTTTTCATTTAAAAATTTCAGATTAGGAGTTCAGATTACTTATTATGCCGGACACGTATTCAGAAATACAGTGTTACAGAACTATCCTTCTTATTCAGGAGTTCAGTACGGGGCAGTTGCCAAAGACGAATTGGTGGCTGACCGCTGGAGACAGGCCGGAGATGAAGCCTTTACGAATGTTCCCGGACTTGCTAACATCAGCTACAACAGTTTAAACCGCTACCAGAATGCTGATATCAATGTACTGCCGGCGGACAATGTAAGGTTACAACAGGTTTCTTTGGGGTATAATGTACCATCACAATGGTTAGAAAAAACGTTTATAAAGTCATTGAGTTTCAATTTTGCAGCAAGAAATTTAGGATTACTGTGGGTTAAAAATGATTTAGGAATCGATCCGCAATATTTATCAAACGGTAATTACAATACACTGGCACCACAGCGTAATTACACTTTACAGTTTAACTGCAGTTTCTAATTTAAAAACAGACGACTATGAAATTTCTAAAATCCACACTATATATCGTCCTTCCAATGCTTCTGTTAAACTCTTGCCGAGATTATGTTGAGGTAGAACAGGTGGGAAACAACCGAGTTTTAAAATATACTTCTGATTACAGAGGCCTTGCTAATAATTATAACGACATGACGGCTTCGGGCGGAATTTATCTGATTGCCAATGCCGATGTAGATTTTCCAACAGCTTACCAAAACGGAGTAACCACTATCTGGAGCAACAGTTATACCTGGCAGGACAGAATTTACGATCCGTCACAAGGCGATTCTGACTGGACTGGTCTGTACAAAGCAGTGTATTACAGCAACGTAATCCTGAACGGGGTTATGAGCAGTGAAAAAGGAACCGATGCAGAGAAAAAAGAAATTTATGCCGAAGCTTTTGTTCACAGGGCTTTTGCTTATCTGCAGCTGGTAAATACTTACGGTCCTCAGTTTAATCCGGCTTCTGCCAATTCAGAAAAAGCAGTTCCGCTTTTGTTAAAACCGGAATTATTCTCTTCTCTGGAAAGAAGCACTGTAGCACAGGTATACGATCAGATTATTTCTGATTTAAAAGATGCACTGGCTAATGATATTCAGGATACGCCGGAGTTTAATGTACTGCCTTCTAAAAGAGCGGCTTATGCATTACTTGCCAGAACCTATCTGTATATGGGACAATATCAGTTAAGTCTCGACAATGCGCAGAAAGCACTGCAGATGCAGAATACTTTAATCGATTTAAAAACATTTGCATCCGGTTACAGCTATCCGGTTCTGATTCAGAATCCTGAAGTGATTTTTTCAAAAACATTATTAACGGCTTATAACGGAGCACCATTGTCAACAGAATTGCTGAACAGTTTTGGAACGGATGATTTACGCTACGATTATTACACGATTCCGGGAACCAATTTTTATCCTTCCCATACCGGAAGAGGATTTGGAATTGCAACTTACAGTTATACCAACGGAATCAATGTAGGGGTATCAGTTCCGGAAATGTACCTGATCTCAGCAGAGTGTTATGCGCGATTAAACAATACGCAGAAGGCAGTAGAAAATTTAAACATCCTGAGAGCAAAACGATTCAAATCAGGAACGGCTTATGAGGTAACTGCTGCAACGGCTAAAGAGGCGCTTGATTTGGTTCTTACTGAAAGACAAAAAGAATTCATTGGGAGAGGATTCCGCTGGTTCGATCAGAAAAGACTTAATCTGGATCCGCTTTATCAGAAAACCTATACCAGAGAATTCAAAGGGCAGACGTATACGCTGGAACCAAACAGTGACGGATATGTATTCCCAATTAATCAAAATTACATCGATCTAAACCCTGAATTAGGGAATTAAAAAACACAGCAATGTTAAAAAAAATAAGAAATATCAAATTACTGGTATTGGCCTTCTGCGCCTTTACTTTACAGGTTGCAAGTCAGGAAGTTAAGTCAAGATTACAGGGAATGATAGATATTCCGATTCCTGGGGCAAGTTTTAGTATGACCTACGATCCAAAAGGAGGACCATTAGAAAACGTCAAAAATATTAGCGGTTACGCCTATGTTTTTAATGATTACCGTTGGGAAATTGAAGACCTTAAAATGAAGAAAAATGGCGCTGTTTACAGTGCCGATTTTACCGTGCCGAAAAACTGTGCTTTTATGGCTTTCAAATTCTACGGCAATACCGAAAACGGCTTAGTTACTGATACAGGACAGGATACCGGATACATGCTGGTTGCCTTTAAAGAACCAAAAGTAAAAATGCCCGGAGCAGATCTGGCCTGGGCAACTTTCAGAAACAAAGATTTCAACGGTCAGTTTGGCGGTTATTTCAAAGATTTCAGTATCGAAGGAGATGCTACGGAGTATTGGCTGAAAAAAGAAGTAAAAGACCATGGCGACAGATTCCCGGAATTTTTTGATACTTATTTTGAAGTTCTGAAAAAACAAAAACCAGAGAAGTTTGAAGAACTGGGCAGTAAATTTTTAGCCGATTTTGCAAAGAATTTAAAAGGACTTCCGGAAGAAGTGTATGAAAAAGTACATCACATTTATTTATTTGATCTGAAAAATAAAACGAAAGCAGATTCAATCGAAACGGTAATTGAAAAACAATTTCCAAAAGGAAGCCATGTTCGATTCAAAGCGTATCAAAAAATAATGCCAATTCAGGATGCTGCTGAACGTAACAAAGTAATAACCGAATTTTTAACGGCTTTCCCGTATAATTCAGAAGTACCGCCGCACCAGCAGTATTTTTATGACAATATTGTAAAAATGCAGTTTGGGTATTATTTTGACACCAAAGATTACAAGAGTATTCTGGCGTTAATTCCAACTATGAATTTTGCTAATCTTAATGATGCTTATCATCAGAATATTTCGAAAGCATTGTATTTAAAATCAGTAGAGCCTCAGGTAATCGAAACTATGGCAGTGCCTATGATTCAGTTAATGCAGCAAAAAGTAAACGACTTATCGTATATGCAGGGTATTTACTGGTCGCCAAATCAGGCGGTAGAAAATGCCAAAAACCAGCTGGACAACGAACTGGTAATTCAGATCCGTATGTACGATATGCTTAAGAAGTACAAAGAAGTACTGGAAACTTTTGAATTACTGTCATTTGAAAAACGTTACGAGAAAGCCAGTATCAACGATATTCATGTACGAGCTTTAGAAACTTTTAACAAACCTGTTTTAGAAGTTTTAAAAAATGCAGCCAGAGCTAATACATTATCAGAAGGCGCAACGGCTAAGCTGAAAGAAATCTATTTAAAAGAAGGTAAAAAAGAAGCTGATTTCCCTGCTTATTTAGAGCAATTGAAAAAAGAAAACAAAGGAGAAGAAAAAATTGCTTTAATGGACCCAATAGCGGCTCCGGCAATTAAAGTGCAGGGTGCAGACGGAAAAATAAAAGATTTGGCACTAAACAGCGGAAAAATTATCGTGATCGATTTTTGGGCAACCTGGTGCGGACCTTGTAAAAAAGCGTTCCCGGCGATGCAGCAGCTGGTAAATAACTTTAAAGATGATAAACAGGTTGAAGTATATTTTATCAGTACTCAGGAAACCAAAGAAGGGTATAAAAAAGAAGCCTTGGCTTATTTAAAAGAAAAAGGATTAAAACTGGATACGTATTTTGATTTAGTAAAAAAAGGAGGAGGAACCAACAACGCTTCTTTTACGAATTATGCTAAAATCTTTAATTCAAGCGGAATTCCAAGAAAAGTAGTAATCAAAAACGGGAAAATCCGTTTCACATCCGAAGGATATTCAGGAAATCCGGGACAGCTTGTAGACGAACTAACTAACGTTATAAATGTTTTAAAGAACGAATAGCTTCTTTTTGAAAACCAAAAAAATATGAAAAAAGTATTTTTACTATGTACACTCGCTCTGGGTGTACATAGTTTATCAGCACAGAAAAAATCAGTAGACGAAACCGCTTATCAAACGTGGCAGCGAATCAACAATAAAGCATTGTCCTATAACGGAAAATGGATTTCATATAGTACTGTATTTCAGGATGAAGAAAAAGAAAGTAAAAAACAGATTATTATTCAGGAAGCATCAAAAGGAAAACGTCTGGTTCTGAATAATATCAGTGATTTAAAATTCATTGGAAAAAAAGACTGGATTCAGTACAGTGTAAATGACAGTACCGTTTTACAAAATTTAAAGACTGGTGTTAAAAAACTCTGGAAGAGCCCGCATTATACGAATGCTCTTGAAGGAACTGATTTTCTGTATTATACACGTCCTGAAGCACAAAAAGGGGAAATGTTTTTACAGCGTCTGGTTTGCTACAATTTAGAAAGCAATGACAGTACTTTTGTAAGCAATATCAAATCGTCCCGTTTTTTAAAGAACAAATCGATTGTGTATGTTCAGATTGAAAAAGACAAAGTATTTTTAAAACAGGGAATTCCGGGAGGAAAACAGCAGACGGTTTACAGTGGTAATGCAGCTGATTTTGGAGATTTTCAGTTAAACGACAAAGAAAACGGCGGAACTTTTACTTTAAAAGATGCAAACAGCGCTGATTTCAATATGGTTTATTATTTCAATTTGAATACTAATAAAACTCATTTTGTATTCAATTATGATGATATCAATTTGAATAATCCTGATTTTTCTATTTCTAAAGCAGCATACGGATTAAATGAAAACAGCAATTTCATTACGTTATTAGTAAACTCAAACAAACGTCCTGAAAATACTCAGATTGCAAAATCAAACGTTGAAATCTGGAGATCCAATCAGGGAACTATGGAACGCCGGCAAGAGTTATTAAGAAGTTCTAAAACACTTCCAAGCGAGCAGAAATTCCTTTATGATATTACAAACAAAAAAGTAATAAAAGTTGCTTCAACAGGCGAATTTGACCAGATTTTAGTTCCGGAATCCGGGAATTACAAAGGTGTTTTTGCTATCGATAAAAAACCGTATACAGTAGAAGTCGACTGGACTTTTAACGAAAGAAGCGATATTTACTGGATTGATATTGCAACAGGCAGATCAACTAAAATACTAACAGGCGTTTTTGGAGGCATTACATGGAATCCGCAGGGAAGTTTTGCGGTTATGTATGATGAGAAACAAAAGATCTGGACCGTTTTTGATTCGGCAGCAATGCAGTTTAAAAACATCAGTTCACAGATTCCTTTTCCGGTTTCAGATGATAACGTAGACATGAAATCGGCGAATACTGCTTACGGAATTGCGGGCTGGTTAAACAACGGAAATACAGTAGTTTTATACGATCAGTTTGATTTGTGGGCAATTGATCTTACGAATCAGAAAAAAGCTTATTCTCTAAGTCAGGGTTACGGAAGAAAAAATAAAGTGGAACTTCGTTACGGAGAAGAAGGTTTTATTGGCAATCTGGACCAAAAGAAAACCGTTACTTTAACTGGTTTTGATTTCGATCATAAATCGAGAGGAGTTTATCAATTAAACAACAATACTTCTATTACAAAAGTATTTGCCAATACTGCTTATAATGTTCGTATTGAAGCCGTTTCCGGAGATAATTCAAGTGTTTTATTTTCAAAATCCAGTTATACTATTTTTCCGGATTTATGGTGGGGAACGTCTGGTTTTGGATCACAATCTAAAATTACCGATATTAATCCGCAGCAAAAAGAATATGCCTGGGGAACTGCAAAAGTATTGACCTGGAAAACCTTTAACGGAAAGGAAAATCAAGGAAATCTATATCTTCCGGACAACTACGACAGCAAAAAAACATATCCGGTAATTGTTCATTTTTACGAAAAACATACAACTGATTTTAATACGTATCAGCTGCCGGAAGTTAGTTCTTCGAATATTAATATTCCAAGTTATACAAGCAGAGGTTATATCGTATTTCAGCCAGACGTACATTATGTTTACGGAGATGTCGGAAACAGTGTTTACAATGATGTTATGAGCGGTGTTGAATATTTAATCGCAAACGGTATTACTGAAAAAGGTAAAATTGGAATTCAGGGACATAGTTTTGGCGGTTACGAAACTTCTTTCTTAACAACTAAAACCGATCTTTTCAACTGTGCGATTGTAGGTTCCGGAGTAAGCAACTTTACGGCCAACTATCCTGTAATGCGATCAAACGGTATTTCGACCATGTTTAAGTACGAAGCCGATCAGTACCGCATGGGAAGTTCAATGCATGACAATTTAGACGGATATATCAAAAATTCACCTATTTTCTCAGCGAAAAACATCAAAACACCAATTTTGATTTTCCATAATGATAATGACCGTGCCGTGCCGTATCAGGAAGGACAGTCCTTATTCTTTGCGCTTCGTCGTTTAGGAAAGCCTGCTTTATTAGTAAACTACAAAAAAGAAGGACATACTTTAGACGATGCCGGTAACAGAAAAGACTGGACTCTCAAGATGCAGCAGTATTTTGATTACTACTTAAAAGGTTCAGATAAACCAGACTGGATGTAATTCAATTAAAATTATTAAACACATAGAAACATAGATTTTTACTGTTTTTCTTTTCAAGAGCAAAAAAGAAGCTCGCTTCCACACATAGAAAACTATGTGAATTGATACAAGTGAAACGCCTTTTACAGATCTGCTGACTATGTTTCTATGTGTTTCAAAAACTGTTTTTTGAAGGTTTCTTATGAGACCTTCAAAGTAACAGCAGGAATTACTTATATCTTATTTAAACTAAAATTCAATCAAAAAAAGAACAACAACGATCAACGATGAAAACAAAATTAATTGCAGCGCATTTATTATTTCTGGGTTTAACTCAGGTTTCAGCGCAGTTTAAAACTACGATTCCCTTGCGGAAAGAGGTAGTTCATGGTACATTAAACAATGGCATGCAGTATTTTATTCTGCATAACGAATGGCCGAAAGAAAGAGCCGATTTCTATTTTGTACAGAATGTAGGGGCTATTTTAGAAGACGATAACCAGAACGGACTGGCCCATTTCCTGGAACATATGGCTTTTAACGGAACCGAACATTTTAAGGGAAAAGGCATTATCAATATGCTGTCTAAACACGGAGTTACCTTCGGGCGTGATATTAATGCGTATACATCACATGATGAAACCGTTTATAACATAAGTAACGTTCCGGTAAAAAATCCTGTTTTATTAGATTCCTGTTTGTATGTACTGCACGACTGGTCCGGCTTTTTATCTTTAAAAGATGCCGAGATTGATGCCGAAAGAGGGGTAATCCATGAAGAATGGCGTACCAGAAGAAATGCTGATTTAAGAATTGGAACACAATTGGAACCTGTCATTTACAACGGTTCGAAATATGCCAAAAGAGACGTTTTGGGCGATATGGACCTTATTGATCATTTCAAATACAAACAATTAAGAGATTACTATAAAAAGTGGTACCTGCCAAACCATCAGGCAGTGGTGATTGTGGGTGATATTGATCCGGCCCGAATAGAACAGCAGGTAAAAAAAATAATGGGTTCTATTCCTATGCCTTCAAATGCGGCAGAACGTACTTATGAGGCTGTTCCGGATAACGATAAACTGATGTACAAACTGGCTTTGGATAAAGAAGCACAAAAGACATCTATTACTTTTAACTTCAGAAAAAACAAACCGCTTGTACAGGATGCTGCTGAGTTTGAAAACAGTATAGGAGAGCAGTTAGCCCTGCAGATGATGAACAATCGTTTTAGGGAATATATTGTAAACAGTGAAACGGCTTTATTATCAGCAGGAGTAAGCCATTCCGGTTTTACCCGTTTATCGTCGTTATTCAGTTTAACAGTAAATCCTAAAAACGGAAGACTGCTGGAAGCTTTTGAGCAGGCCTATACAGAATACGAACGTGCGCTTCAGACTGGTTTTACGAAAGAAGAACTGGACCGTGTAAAAGAAAATATGCGTACCGGTTATGAAAACCAGTTAAAAAATAAAGACAAAATCAGCAATGAAAACTGGGCTTCACAGCTGCAGAATTACTATCTGGAAGCTTCGCCTGTAATGAGTTTAGAGGAGGAAGTAGAATTTGTAAAAGGAATTTTAACAAAGCTGGATGTCAATCAGATTAACAAAATTTTCCGTGCCCTGCCAACCTCTAAAAATCAGGTATTAACTGTTTCAGGACCTGAAAAAGAAAATGTTGCCTATCCGTCAGAGTCTGATTATACCGGAGTTATGACTAAAGTACAGGGACAAAAACTGGAGCCTTATACTGAAACCATAGCCAATACAGCTTTGGTAAGCGATAAACTGACGGTAAAACCGGTTTCTAAAAAGTTTGAAATCAAAGGAATCAAAGAAGCCAAAGGTTATGTTTTAGAAAACGGGGCAAAAGTGATTATTTACCCAACTACCTTAGCACAGGATCAGATATTGTTTGCTGCTTTTAGTCCGGGTGGAGTTTCAGTATTACCGGAAAAGGACCTGGCTTCTTCTCAGATCGCAGCCGTTCTAGCCAAAAATTCAGGATTAGGTGATTTTAAAGTGACCGATCTGCAAAAACAGCTTTCTGGGAAAACTGTAAAAGTAGGACCTTTTATCTCAGAACACTACGAAGGCTTTAACGGAAGCGCTGTAAAAAAGGATTTAGAAACGTTATTGCAGCTGACGTATTTGTATTTTAAAAATCCAAGATTTGAAACTCAGGCTTACAAACGAATTATAGATTATTACAGCAATGCGCTTGAAAATGTAAACGAAAACAACAATAAGATATTTGGAGACAGTATTGCCCTGTTAGACAGTAATCACAGTAAACGTACGTATCTTTTAAGTAAAGAAAACCTTGCCGAGCTGAAATTTGACGAGGCTTCCAGAATTTACAAAGAACGTATTTCCAATGCTTCTGATTTTACTTTTGTATTTGTTGGCAATATTGCCGAAAGCGATCTTCAAATCATTAATACATATTTAGGAAATTTAGCCGGAAACCAGACGCAGGAAAAGTTCATCGATCATAAAATTGGTCCGGCAAAAGGCTTTTCAAAAGCAAAACTGCTAAGAGAAATGAGCGTGCCTAAAACCAGTATTTATGTACATCTTGAAAACCGAAACGCTGTCTTTTCAGAGAAAAACCAGCTTATGGCTTATATGTTATCGCAGTTGCTGGACAAGCGTTATTTAGACAAGATCAGAGAAGATGAGGGGGGAAGTTACGGTGTACAGACACAAAGTTCATTGTCTAAAAACCCGGCTCCTGTTTTTTCTTTAGTAGTAACGTTTGACTGTAATCCGGAAAAAGATACCAAACTGCTTCAGATTGTGTATGATGAACTGGAAACGATTGTGAAAAAAGAAGTTTCAGAAAAAGACCTTTCTGATATAAAAGAAGATCTGGTAAAAAGCAATCAGCAGAACATCAAATCGAATTCCTACTGGATGAACATTATTATCGATCAGTTAAAAACAGGAGATAAGTTTGTGAGCAGCAGTGATTATGAAAAACTGATAAAAAGTATTTCAGTAAAAGACATTCAGAAATATGCCGGAGAAGTACTGACTAAAGCAGATAAAGTAGAAGTTTTAATGCAGCCAAAATCAGGCGATACAGCTGCAAAACAATAGATACCAAACCAAGAACGGCAATTCTTCACTTTAATTTTAATAGTCTCTGGAAAAGAAAAACTTACGTTTCTTTTTAAATTTGAATTAGTTATAGAATTTGTAGACTAGGAAGAGCTGTTTTGCCGAACAGCTCTTTTCTTTTTTATCAGCCTTCACTATAAGGATCGTTCCAGAGCGCATTAGGTTTCAGATATAGGATATTGTCCTGAAAATCCAGAATGGTATTGAATCTTTTTAAAACTTCGTTCCCTAAAATATGTGTTTTAAACCGGGCCGGATTGCCTGCAGCGAGCAATTGTACCGGCACATCTTCAAGACATAAACCAGCAAAACAGAGCTTCTCATTTTTTACAGTCAGTACCGGAATTTCTTCCCCTTTTCCGTTTTTCATAATGACCTTTTTCAGCACCGGAAGACTTTCTTTAGGATACTGCTGTTCCTTTACCAGCTGAGGATCGAGCATTACCGTTCGCTGGTAGCCGTTGTCAAAAAGGAAACGCCCTTTGTAAGAGGTGTTTTTTATTTTCAAAGCGCCCTGAATGCAAAATAAAGTATTACTGTATTCCAGATTTAGTTTAAGATATTTTCTATCTGTTTTGGGTTTAACAGAATGAACAATAAAAAGCCTTTTCCCGTAATCAATTTCTACAATTTTACCATCAAATAAATTCCATCCAAAACGTCCCACAGTTCCCTGGCCCGAAAGTTCTGTTGGATAAATACGCTGGTTTTTCCAGACCTGGCTGCCCAGCTGGAAAGTATGCCCGTTAAGACTTTTTAGTTTCAGTTTGTTCAGGACCTCATTAGTCAGTAGAAAATCTGTAGTGCCCGAATCGAATTTTAAATACAGAGTTTCGTTATCATCCAGAACCACTTTAAAAATAAGGTTGTTATAGTCCGAAAGTACAAAAGGAATGGTATCGTGTATTTCCGGTTTTAGTTTCGAAAAGTTTTGCAGTGCCGGACATTCAATACGGGTATAACAGCTGTCTTTTCCGTTTAAAAGAACCATGAAATCAAAATGTTTCCCCGGTTTTAAGGTTATATTCAAAGAGTCCTGATTGGTATAAAAAGTAACTGTTTTTCCGTTAGGGCTTTTACTAGTAAGATAAACATCCGGTTTTATTTCAGCATCCAGATGCCATTGCGATTTTTCTTCGGTACCTTCTTTAATAAAGGCTGTTTTAGACGAAGCGCTTATTACAGGAATTTTAGTCTGGGCGTGACCAATCTGTAAAACGGCCAGCATCAGGAAGAATAGTACTTTCATATTTATTTGATTTTTAGAGGTTCAAAACAGCAGGAAGAATATAATTTGTCATCATTTTTTTAACCTGCGGATGCGCATAAGACTGGTTATAAGCCGTTGCTGTAACAACAATAACAAACGGAATATTTTGAAAAACATATACTTTGTTACCTCCGTTACCGCTGCAGGCATAAGCTTCGTAAGTTTTACCGTTTATTTCAAAAATTTCGCGCCAGAATAAATACCCATAACCACTGTGATTTTCATTTTTAGGAAAATAATTGGAAAACGATTTTTCTACCCAGCTTTTAGGTAAAACCTGTTTTCCGTTCCATTTTCCTTTGTTCTGGTAAAGTTGTCCGTATTTGGCAAGTTCAAGTGTTTCCAGGCCTAAACCTCCGGCTGTATTGGCTACTTTTTGCGGCGTATACTGCCATTGGTAATGTTTAATTCCTAAAGGCTGAAACAGCTTTTTATTGGCATACGCTTCAAGTCCGCCCGGAACTTTCTGGTTCAGTACATCGCCAATAACAACAACTCCGGCGGTAAAATAATCCCATTGTTTTCCGTTTTTCTTTTTAGGATCGACAGGCAGGTCGAGAGCAAATTTGACCCAGTTATCTGTAGGGTACATGTTTTCTTCATTTCCTGGTGAATCCGAATCCTGATCAGAACCTTCAAAAAGAGAACTCATCGTGAGCAGGTCTTTTAATTTCACGCTGTCTTTTACAGCAGTATAATGATCGTAATTTTTCAGGTTGTAAAACTGGCCGAGGGTCTGGTTTTCATCTTTTAAATACCCTTCTTTTACAGCGATTCCTGTCATGGTAGAAGCAAACGATTTACCAACGGAACGGGTATCGTGAAGTGTTTCCCTTTGAGTTCCGTTAAAATATTCTTCCAACAGTAGTTTGTTGTTTTTAATAACGGCAATACTGGTAATATTTTTAAAACGTTTCTGCTCAATCCGGGTGTTCATTTCCTCAATCAGTTTGGAATTAAAAGTATCGTGGGAAAGTGCCCAGCCGCTTCCTTCAGTTATAGCCTGAATGGCAGTCTGCTGTTCTGTTAACTCCAATATGGGAGTTGTAAAAGTGATTTGACCTTCAGCTATTAAATCTCCCGTTTTAATACCGTTTTCTGTTTTTATATAAGGACGAATTGCTATTTTCAACAGATGTTTTCCGCCAAAAAGCGCTTCGTCTCCGCCATTACCGTAATAAAAACGTCCCCACATATAACGTCCCCAGTTGTCTTCATTTGTGAGGCTGATCAAAGGAACCCTGAAAGTAGTCCACTGTCTTTTGGCTGTTACGGTTCCGGCTCCTGTATGCAGGTTCTCGGTATAAACCAGCTTATCATCTACAGAAAAAGTAAACTGAAAATTACCTTTTTTAAGCAGGTCTTCGGCACTGATTTCCGGTGCGAGTTTGTGAAGGTAATTGATCAGTGAGTTTTTTAGAAAAATACGAATGTCGAGGGCATTGCCTTCTTTAAGTTCAAAAGAGCTGATAAAGTTTTCCTCTTTTAATTCTTCGATGGAATAGTTTTTTGCCAGAAAAGCAATTTTTCCGCCATACGCTTCCTGAAGTTTGTTTTTGGGTTCGTCCGGCTCTACGATATTTTGTGCTGATAAAGCAGTTATCTTCATGCAGAAAGCTAAAACCCCAATTATAAATAATCTCATGTTTTTGTTTTTAAATGAATGATAAAACTACAAATACCTAAAACGAAAGTATAGAATAAAATTAACATCCGGGAAGCCTTTTTTAATCGGATTAAAAAATCAGTTTACGATAACCGGCAGGGGTGATGCCCATATTTTCTTTAAAACATCTGTTAAAATGGCTTTGGTCAGCAAAACCGTTTTCCAGTGCTACTTCAACCAGCGAATTGCGATGATCGGCTAGCATGCCCAGTGCTTTTTTAACTTTTATTTTACGGATATATTCGCCCAGTGAACAGCCGAAATATTTGGGAAAATAACGGGAAAGATGAACTGGATGGATGTCTAAAATTTTTGCCAGAAGAGAAAGAGAGAAATCATCATGAACCTGCTCATGAAGAAGCTCTTTTAAAGGTTTGACCCATGAAGGAACAGAGCGTTCCGTTATTTTATTCTGACTGTTGATTCGTTCCAATACCTCAATTACTAAAGCATTCATAGCCAGAGAAACCAGCGGGTCATTTGTTTTACTTTCTTTGAAAAGTTTGTAAAACAACAATTGTATTTCGGGATCTTTAACCGAAATGCTTCCCAGTACATGTTCGATATTCAGGTTGTAACCCTGAAACCAGTTTCGGTCTATTTCAATATGAAAGCCTCTTGTAAATCCAGGTGGTTTTATATTATAATGCGCATCATCCCAATTATGAAACAAAAGACTGCCTTTGGAACAATGGTAGATTTCTTTTTTATTGCCTTCCAGTACACCGCCCTGAAGTATAAAAGTGAAGTAGGGATTTTCATGATAGTGCCAGTCTACTTTATCATGAGTATAGACAGTATCTGTAATGGTTAAGCCTTCCAGCTTTATGATACTGTTAGTGTCACCAAAAAACTGACCTGTACTTAAAACCTTCATGAGTTTGATTTGACTTTTTAGCTTTTGCAATTTAGTAAAAAAGAACTTATGAATATCCTGATGAGCGGATTTGCAGTTTTTTTGTTTTTTAAAATACAGATGACGGGCGTAAATATTAGGTCGCTGAATTTTTTTCTCTAAATTTGCTTAGAGAGAAATTATAAACTGAATTTGATATTCCTGCCTAAACTGCTAAAATAACTACTATGAATCCCCATGCAACTTCTTTATCCTCCCATTTTCTTACTGACCTTAAAACGCAGACAACTGATGCTCATACCAGACTGGAGACGCTTCCGGTTTCGGCTTCTATTTTGTCACCGGATATGACTCTCGATGCCTATGCCCATTATTTAAGTTTAATGCATGACGTTCATAAAAATACCGAAGAAGTTATTTTTCCGCTGCTTTCAGGAATTATTGATGATTTGGATCAAAGAAAGAAGAAACAGCTTATAGAAGGCGATCTTTCTTACCTTAATTATAACAAAACAGTTTCAGAACAGGTATTTGCTCAGACAGCGTTTTCAATACCTTTTGCACTGGGTGTATTTTATGTTATTGAAGGATCAAGCCTTGGCGGAAGATTTATATTAAAGAATATCACTACGGTTTCAGGACTGGATAACGGTAATGGAGTCTCTTATTTTAACGGATATGGAGACAAAACCGGAAGTTTTTGGAAATCGTTTTTAAATGTGCTTTCAGAATATGAACAAAATAACAACTGCGGAGAGGAAATAATAAAAGGGGCTGTATATGCTTTTGATAGTATTTACAATCATTTTGGGAGTGCAGAAAAATAATGAAGATAAAAGATATAGTTAACCGTGATATTGTTACACTGACCAACTGCGAACATGAACCCATTCATATTCCCGGAAGTATTCAGCCGCACGGTTTTTTAATTGGTCTAACGGCTGGCTGGAAAATAGATTTTTGCACAGCCAATATTTCTTCATTTATAGAGGTTGCTCATACTGATGTTTTAGGAAAAGCCCTGGCAGATGTTTTTGGCTCTGAAGCAGAGAAAGAGATTTTTGATTATATAAATGAAGATACGGTTCAGGATGTTTTTCCGCTTGAGATCGATCTGCTCGGAAAACCTTTTCAAATCAGTATTCATAAAAATGATGCGGTCTATATTCTGGAAGCAGAGCCTCAGTTTCCCGGAAAAGAAAAACTGGCCGATGTTTATACACAGACGATTCAGTTTGTGACCCAGATGAACAACACCAAATCGTTAAAAGATTTGTGTGCACTGGTAGCACAGGGAACCCGCGAAATAACGGGTTATGACCGTGTGATGATTTATCGTTTTGATGAACAATACAACGGCGAAGTGTTTGCTGAGAACTGCAGGGAAGACCTGGAGCCTTTTTTGGGCCTGCATTATCCGCATACCGATATTCCGGTGCAGGCAAGGGAACTGTATATTAAAAACCAGCTGAGACTTATTGTAGATATCGATTATCAGCCGGTGCCTGTTTTTACTATTGACGATAAAGAAAATAAAAACCTTGATTTAAGTCTTTCAATTCTTAGAAGTACCTCTCCCATTCATGTAGAGTATCTAAAAAACATGGGCGTTGGGGCAACACTGACCATTTCACTGATTCACCATGGCAGGTTATGGGGATTGATAGCGTGTCATCATTATTCTAAAAAGAATATATCGCCGGAAATTAGACTGGCAGCAAAGCTTCAGGGGCAGTTTATCACTTCACAGATTGATATACGCCAGTCCAATGATGAAAATGATAATGCTCAGAAAACCTCTTTGGCGCTGGAACAGTTAACGGCTCTTGACCTCCCTTTTCTCGAAAAATCACTGGAAACGATTATTGCAGCCCCTCAGTTACTGGATATCTGTAATGCGGCAGGAGTTTCTGTTGTAACCAGAGATAAAATATATAAAAACGGTCTGACACCGGAAGAGGACCAGATCAGGTTTTTGGCAGACTATATTCAAAATCAAAAGGTTCAGGAGGTATTTACGACCAATAAAATAATGGAGCATTTACCGGAAGCTGCACAGAATTTTAATTTTGCCGGCATTATTTACCATTCGCTGGAAAATAACGATTATATTATTTGGTACAGACCCGAAACTATATCAGAAATTAACTGGGGCGGTGATCCTCAAAAAAGTATTGTAAAAGACAGTACCGGTCTTCATCCGAGAAATTCATTTAATATCTGGAAACAGATCGTAAAAGACCAAAGCAGTATCTGGCGTCCTTATGAAATCAATACAGCCGTTCAGTATGCCCATGCGCTGCATAAACATTTGATTATGATTATGCTGAGTGAGGAGGAGGAAAAGTACAGAACACAGAGCGAAATCCTGAAAGAAACCAATCTGGAACTTGAAAATATCAACTGGATCAGTACACATGATCTGCAGGAACCGCTTCGGAAAATCCAGCTGATTACATCCAAAATGCTTCTGGAACTGGATGTTATACCCACCGAATCGATTTTTAATTCGTTAGAGCGGGTTTCAAAGTCAGCTGGCAGGATGAGAGGTTTACTGGAAGATATTTTAAAATATACCCGGATAAAAAATACCGCAGATGCCCTTCAGAAAACCGATTTGAATGAAATTCTCGGAGTAACGACGGAAGAGATGAGGGAAGCCATTACGGACTGTAATGCCATAATTGAATCCGAAAATCTTCCGGAAGTCTATGCGATTCCTTTTTTAATGCGTCAGCTGTTTTCTAATATTCTGCAGAATTCCTTCAAATATGCCTCGCCGGACAGGTTTCCGGTAATTAAAATTACGGCTTCTCAGGAACCTGTTTTAATACAGGATTTATATAAAGTATACTGCCACTGGGTTCGTTTTTCAGACAACGGTATTGGTTTTGAACAGCAGTATGCCGAATCTATTTTTAAGGTTTTTACAAGACTTCATAATCAGGAGCAATATACAGGTTCTGGTATCGGACTGGCACTCTGTAAAAAAATTATGCAGACATTAGGCGGTGATATCCATGCTCAGGGAAGGCCGGGAGAGGGGACGGATATAACTCTTTATTTCCCATGTGATCCTGAGGATTCGCTTTTATAGGTTTTATTCTTTTAATTTATAATCAGGATGTCCCAGCTGCCAGTAAAAAAAGGCATATAAATCGGTTAACTGATCATTCTCTTTGTCTGAGGATACATCTTTTCCATGTCCGCTTTCAGTATCTACATTTAACAAAACAGGATTATTGCCAGATTGACAAGCCTGAAGTTTTGCAGCAAATTTAGCAGGGATCCAGGATACAACTCTTGGATCATTACCGCCGGAATTTAGTAAAACTGCGGGATACTTTGTTCCTTTTTTCAGATGATGGTAAGCATCCATTTCCAGCAGTGCTTCAAATTCTTCCTTGTTTTCAACGGTTCCAAATTCTTTTACATTATTAGGGCCATTGGGCGATTTTTCGGATCGAACCATATTTAGAGAGCCTACATCAATAACGGCTGCTTTGAATAAATCAGGTCTTTCGGTAATAGCTCTTCCTATTAAGATGCCGCCCGCACTTGCACCTTCTGCACCCAGATATTCGGGAGAGGTATATTTTTCCTGAATTAAATATTCAGCAGTTGTGATAAAATCCTTCCATGTATTTGGTTTGGTCTTTTTATAACCGCCTTTATACCAGGAGTCTCCTTTTTCTCCGCCTCCTCTTACATGTGTGCGTACCAGAATTCCTCCGTCCAGTACCCAAAGTAAATTTTGTGGTGAAAAATAGGCATCATTTGAGATTCCGTACGATCCGTATCCATCCATAATCACCCTGTTTTTACCATTTTTAATAAGCCCTTTTTTGTGAATAATTGTTAGAGGCAGATCTAACCCGTCAGGTGTTTTTATTTCTGTTTCTTCGACAACAATGTTTTTATATTCAGAATAATCTGGTTCTATTCGAAAATCTTCAGGTTTTAAAGTATTGGTTTTAAGGTCATATTTGTATCTTTTTCTATTTTGGGTCCAGCCCGAACATGAAATCCAGATATCCGAAAAATCTTCATTTATGGTCTGCATGTAAATTTTCCCTGCAGGTACGGGAAGCTTTATTTTTTTATAATTTTTTCCATGAAGTGAATAAAAATTAGCCGTTACGCCATTTTTTACAGTAGTAAAGAAAAACCCGTCTTTTGTTTTCACAATATCATCTATAATTTCATTCTTCAGC
Organism: Flavobacterium sp. FG19; assembly: GCF_057809475.1. Taxonomy (NCBI): domain Bacteria; kingdom Pseudomonadati; phylum Bacteroidota; class Flavobacteriia; order Flavobacteriales; family Flavobacteriaceae; genus Flavobacterium; species Flavobacterium sp. FG19. The sequence goes on from NZ_JBMDKA010000038.1 coordinate 35,692, forward strand.
TGTGGAATTATGACTTCGGGAGTTGAAAAATCAGGAGTTGTGATTGAAGTTTTATACAATTGATTTTTATCGTTTTTCTCAGAGATAAATAGAATATCATCTCCATCAGTAATGAAGGCCTGAATTTTATCTTCTTTTTTAAAGAAAGGTTTCCAGATTACCTTATCCTCATAAAGATTGGTTACTCTTGCATAATAATGATCATGATAGGAAGTGGCACCGCCAATTCGCCCGAAGATATAGTTATTAAATTTTTGAGGGATTTTGACAATAGGAAAATCGGATCTGTTTAATTTCAGTTCCGGGTCTTTTGCCATTGAAAAGATGTCTTTTGCAGTATCAGGGCTGCTGCCCGCGCGATACACCACAGATCTGGTATTCATTATAAAATCATCAGATTTCATATCTGTATTAGGAATATAAACATAGGTAATTCCGGAATTGTCCGGCAGCCATTTTATGCCGCCTATTCCGCCTGGCCAGGTATTGGTAATAATCTGTGGCAGAGCCCTTCTTTCTGCCACATCATAAATAATAATTTCAGAAATTTCTTTTCCTCCCTCAGTAAGGGCAATAGCCACTTTAGAACCGTCACTGGCAGGGATATAGTAACTTATTACGTATTCTTTACCGCTTTCAGGTTTAAAATCTTTAGGATCATAAAGTAACTGCTCATCTCCCTGCAGTCCATTTTTATAGTATAGTTTTCTATAAGTGTCTGTATTGTGAATTTTGGTGTAAAAGTAAGCGCCATTTGCAGTAATATTAATACCTCCGTAACTGTATTCTGTTTTTTTGTCAATGTTCTGCACTCTTTCCAGAAACTTATTTCTGCCGGAAATATTTTTTAAGATTTTCTGAGCATAAGCCGTCTGATTTTTTATCCAGTCAATAACAGCCGGATCTTCCAGATTTTCTAAATTTCGATATTGATCGGTAATTTCAATTCCGTGATAAACATCTACTGCGGAAACAGAGGGAGCCGGAGACTGAGCAGCTGCAATTACAGAACAGGTGAGGGCAGAGAGGAGTATAATTTTTTTCAATTGGTTCAGTTTAAACGGGGTGGATTTTACTTTTTTTTGTTAAGCATAAAAAGTCCGAAGAAGACTTTTAAAGTACGTGACTGCATTATTTTATTAATGATCATGACGGCAGTGCTTTTTGTCTTATAAATTCCGCAAAAGGAGAGAAGAAATGGTAAAGAAGAAGAAGGGAAAATTTATAAGAAATCATACATAGTGCTTTCTGGCAAATGTAAAAATCCTGATAGAATAATCGTAATAAACCTGCTGTTTTATACAATAATAAAAGCAAAAATCTTTACAGCCTATTCAGGGGCATGATCAGCGCTGTATTGTAACGCATTTTTCGTAACGGCCATGATGACTCACCGAGGCATCCCGTAAAGTATTAGAAAAGACATCAAATTGATACGGAATGCCGTAGACATCTTTAATAATGTCTTTTTTTTCGATTTCGATTACGGTATCAAGATCTTTAATGTTTCTGACTGCTATTGTATGCAGGCTGTCGTCTGCCAGATTCGTTTTGGTATAGTATACCTCATTATCCAGGCTGACTTTTCCTGCACTGTATTTCTGATCTTCGATAAGTAGAGAGCAGATTAGTTTTTGCGGTATATAGGCTCTTATTTGGGTCTGCCGGTTATAGATTTTATAAGCGGCTTCTTTCATGCTCCAGAGCAGCCAGACCATTTTTTCGGGATTATCGCTCTGCACAATCAAAAGCTGTTCCTGTGCCGTGAAAAGTTTTTCCAGAAAACCGTTTCGTTTCCAGTTGCTTTCCCGGCGTGCCTTCAAAAGGTCTATCACATCGTTACCAATCATTTAGCCTCTAGTTTTGTTTCAATGATTTCGACTGCTGTTTTTACATCCAGCATACGTTCCATATCAGTATTGTCAATTACAATATCAAAAGTTTCTTCAATATCGAGTACTATATCAACGAGATTTGCTGAGTTGATATTCAGGTCGTTAATAAAATCAGTTTCTTCCGTAAGGTTTTCATAAGCTTCTGCATTGGCAGCATATGGTTTTATGATTGTTTTTAACTTTTCTATGAGTTCTTGCTTTTCCATAATTAATTTTCGAATTTTTTGAATAGTATACAGGCATTTACATCACCAAAACCAAAGCTGGCTTTGGCTATTATTTTGGGATTATTATAGATAGTCTGCTGGGGTACTCTGGAGGAATCGATAAGAGCCGTGATTTCCGGATGCAGGTCAGAACAGTTGGTGTTTCCAAATATAAAACCTTCATAAAGCTGCAGTACGGCTGCTACGCTTTCGATGCTTCCGGCAGCACTTAAACAATGTCCGGTTAGGCTTTTTAAAGAATTGATATACGGGAAATGATTTCCTTTCAGGTTAAGGGCTTTTGTCCAGTTTTCAATTTCAAGACTGTCTTTGGTTGTGGCCGTCAGATGTCCGTTTATGGCGTCAATATCTTCAGGCAGTACATCTGAATTACGAAGGGCATTTACAATACAGCGCTGTACGGCATCGCTGTTAGGAGCGGTCATACTGCCGCTGCCGCGTTGTCCTCCTGAATTTACATCGCCGCCTAATATTTCGGCGTAAATAACAGCATTTCTTTCTAAAGCCGTTTCCAGATCTTCAAGAACCAGTGCTCCGGCACCGCTTCCGGGAACAAATCCGGCTGCTGAGGCGCTCATTGGTCGTGAACCCTGTTCAGGGGCTTGATTGTATTTGGCACTGCAGACTCTCAGGGCATCAAACCCGCCCCAGATATAAGGACCGCTGTCGCCGGTACTTCCTGCAAGAATACGTTTTGCTTTTCCGGACTGAATACGGTCATAAGCCATAATTAAGGCCTCTGTTCCTGTTGAACAGGCGGAGGAATTGGTGGTAACCTGATTGCCTAATCCGAGTTTACCGCCAAGATAAGCACTTACACCGCTGTTCATGGTTTGCGCCACTACGGTGCTTCCGAGCCTGCGGGTCTGGAGTTCGTCTATTTTATAAATACTTTCCCTGAATTTGTCAATTCCTGATGTACCGGAGCCAAATATGGTACCGCTGTCCCAATCCGGCTGGTTATTATTTTCTATAGAAAGTCTGGCATTTTTCCAGGCTTCCAGACCCGCAATAACACCGTACAGAATACCGGTACTGTTAAATCCTCTTAGTTCCAGTTCTGTAAAATTATGCGATTTTAATTCGTCTGATATTTCAGGTTCTCCGGCAATCTGACAGGAAAACTGCAGTTCCTCCAGACGGACATCATGGCGAATACCCGAAATACCGTTTTTTAAAGCCCTGGTAAAAGCCGGAATACCGGTACCATTTGGGGCCACGACGCCAAGACCTGTTATTACTACGCGTTTTTTCATAATTTAGTAGTTATCATTCCGGATAGGATGCCTCTGCAGACTTCCAGACCCGTTTCATTTTTCATGACTACATTACATTTTAGTTTTCCAAACCTGAAGAATATTTTTTCAGAAGTTACCGTGACTTTTTCATTAGGATATACCGGTTTTAAAAACTGCATATCAGCAGAGGTAAACGCTACTACTGTATCTTTGGTAAACTGATCGCCAAGCAGGTAAATACCAAAACAGACCAGTCCAATCTGGGCCATAGTTTCGGTCAGGATTACTCCAGGAGTTACGGGATTATTCTTAAAATGTCCTTTGTAAAAATCGTGGTTTTCTTTAAAAAAATACGTTCCGGTAACACCATTTTCATCGGCCTGAAGTAATTCGTCGACAAATAAAAAAGGTTCACTGTAAGGAAGCTGTGCTGTAATAGAGGTTAAGTCCATATTGTTTTTTATAAAATAATTACCATTGCAGCAGGACACGCTGCGCCGAGAAACCGGGACCAAAACTAAGCATAAGTCCTTTTTCGCCCGGTTTTGGATTTTGATCCATAATTCGTTCTAAAACATAAAGTACTGTGGCACTTGACATATTGCCGTACTGCCGTAATACTTCTTTGGTGTCGTTGATATTTTTTCCTAATCCCGAAAAAAGGGATTCAACGGTATTGACTATTTTTTTACCGCCCGGATGGAAAATCATATGGTCCAGATCTTTTATTTCTAAATTGTTCTTTTGCAGAAAAGGATGAATGATCGCATCAAAATGGGAAGCAATGGTATCCGGAACTTCTATATCCAGAATCATCTGCAGTCCGCTGTTGGTTAGTTTAAAACCCATCATATGTTCAGCATCATAAAAATGGTACATTTCTTCATCGACAACTTCCGGTCCTTTGTCTTCTTCATAAGAAGATAAAAGACAGCAGGCTGCGCCGTCTCCGAAAATTGCTGCACTCACAATATTAGGCATTGAAAAATCATTCAGCTGAAATGTGGCGGTAGAGGATTCTACGGCTATAACAGCGGCCCGTTTTCCGGGATTGGCTTTTAAAAAGTTTTTGGCATATACAATACCCGAGATACCGGCAGCGCAGCCCATTTCTGTTACAGGAAGACGTACAATATCCTGTCTGAGCTTCATTTTATTGATCAGATAAGCGTCTAATGACGGAATCATAATTCCGGTACAGCTTACCGTAATAATATAATCAATGGAAAGCGGATCCCAGCCTGTTTTCTGCAGCGCTTTTTCGAGTACTTTACTGCCCAGAACGATCATTTCCCGGCTGTATATATCATTTTTTTCTTCAAAGGAAGAGGCAGTAAAAACTTCTGCAGGATCCATTACAGAATAACGCTGGTCTACAGAAGCGCCTTCGAATATTTTTTTTACTTTTTTTATAAAACGTTCTTCCTGTCCCTGAAGCCATATGTCTACAAAGGGCAGGATTTCTTCAGTGCTGCGGGAATACTGAGGGAGTTCTTTTACGGCGGTTACTATTTTTACACTCATACTTTTGCAATTATCCATTGGTAACGGAACGCCCATTTCCAGTTTATGGTATAGTTTTTTAAATTTAGTTTTTCAGAAAAATTTTCGAGTTCTTTTCTCTTAAATCCTCTTAAAATTGAAATCAGACCGTCTTTACGGGACATGGGTTTGAGATTAAAAATGAAGCATATTATTTTGAAGAGATGGTAAGCCATTCGGCTTCTGTGCAGGTCGTTTACAATGACTCCCAAAGCTGCATTACTATGAAAAGAAGTCATAATATCTGCGATCTGCTGGTTGTTAAAATGATGTAAAGTCAGAGTACATAATGCAATGTCGTATTGCAGACGGGTAAATTCATCACTAAAAATATCCAGGCATTTGTATTCGATATTAGGGAAATCAGCCGACAGTGTTCTGGCATATTCGATCGTAAAAGCATTGGCATCGATGCCAATCAGCTGAAAATTGAGATTGTGTTTTTTTCCGTAATCGGCCAGTACCCGGAGCATATCGCCATTGCCGCAGCCTATGTCGGCTATTAAAACAGGCTGTGAAATATCGGCTTTTTGAAGCAGCTGCTTTAATCCGTGAAGTGTCAGTCTGTTTCCTCCTAACAGCTTATTGATAGAAGCAATCTGGTCAAGAGCATCTGCAAGTTCTTTACCTTCCAGTAAAAAATCGTCCATGATTTCACTTTCTTCCGTTCTATATTGGGTGTTTAGCTTCATTTTATTGAATAGTTACCACTTTTCCGTGTGTTTGTTTGATTATAGCTTTTAGTAAAGACGGAACAACAACAGCTGCTGACATCATTAAAGAGGTAATGGTTGGATTGGTCAGGGCTTTTGCCAGAATCCGGCCCATCCATAATCTTCTTCCAAAGTGTTTTTTCCATTCTGCCGCATACAATTGTTCCAGTGAAGGGCGGTTTTTTATTTTTCCGGCGTAAAAATCCAGTATCAGTTCAGAGGCTGTTTTAGCACTGTGAATTGCCATCGCCATCCCATTGCCGCACATAGGATGAATAAGACCGGCCGTATCTCCAATCATTAAAATATGGTTTTCAACGGGCTGTTTTTTATCAAATGAGATCTGGCTGATGGTGAGCGGTTTTTCGAAGACAGGAGTACAGTTTTCAAAAATATGCCGGAGTTTTTTATTTTTATACAACACGGCTTTCTGATAATCCTCTATATTTTTATACTTTTTAAAAGTGTCATAATGAGCCAGATAACAGATATTAATGATTCCGTTTTCAACTTTAGAAACTCCGCAGTAACCGCCTTCAAAATTATGAAGGGCCACAAGATGATCATCGAAACGGCCTTTATAATGCCCTTTTACAGCCAGCCATGGAGATTTTTTAGCTATAAAGTCTCGTGACAGCTGCTGGTCTAAAGAAGAACGTTTGCCATAAGCTCCCAATACCATTTTGGCTGTAAAATGCTGTTCTGAGGTCGAAACGCTAAATTGATCTTCTTTAAAGGTAATAGTGTCTACAGATGCTTTTACTACTGTACAGCCATTTTCTATGGCTTTTAATAACAAAAAATGATCAAGAGTATAACGACTCACGCCAAATCCGCCCAGAGGGAGACTGGTTTTTACTGTTTTATTATTTCGAGAGCTGAACTCAAAATCAGAGATAAGGACGGGATTTAATTCAGAAACATTTACTCCCAGCCATTTTAGATACGGCAGAATTTCATTAGAGATGTATTCGCCGCAGACCTTATGTCTGGGATATTCTGCTTTTTCGATCAAAATTACCTTCAGGTCTTTTTTCGATAAATGCAGGGCAGCTGCCAGTCCGGCAAGACCGCCTCCTATAATAAGCACATCCCAATTTGTTCCCATACTACCAATTTAGGAATAAAAATTTAAATATACTTTATAATTTTAGCTGTCTATTTTCTATTTCTCATCCATTTTTCAACAGGTTCCAGTACCGTATTTACAATGGTTACCAGAAAGGTGCATATCAGCGCTTCTGCAAAATAACCGGAAGCTGCAATACAGCCAATAGCCGCACTGCACCATATGGTGGCGGCTGAGTTAAGACCGTGAACATTGGTTCCTTCCCTGAATATAACCCCGGCACCCAGGAATCCAACTCCCATAACTACCTGAGCAGTGATACGGGTTACATCTATATTGGGATTTCCTGCTGCCACTTTGATGGATAATAATACAAAGGTGGCTGCCCCGGTGGCTACCAGCATATTGGTTTTTAAACCGGTTTCTTTATGGTGCCACTGTCTTTCAAAACCTATGATTAAGCCGGCAAACAAAGCAATAGACAGCCGCGTAAAAAATTCTGTTGTAGTCAAAATAATGCAGGTTTTTATATAATTATCATTTGAAATAAATTAACAGTAATAAATATAAAAATATTATTTGAAATGCAGAGGTGTTTTAGCATTTGTGAGACAGCTCTCTTTTGATGACCAATAGACATAAAAAATAAACCGATTGTAATAACCGGTTTATTTTACATTTTTGCTTTTGGGCTATCTTCTGTAACCTTTAAAATCCCATCGGTAACCTATTCTGATGAAACCGCTGAATTTGGTTTCCGGTTTCCATCTGAAGATTTCCTGATCATTTCGTTTGTCAATAGTAGCCCGGAGTCCCATAAAAAAGTGATCGGTGAGTTTATAGTCTATTCCACCTTCCAGTCCGTAGTTTATTCTGAAGGCACCTTCACCGCCTCTGTTTACTTTGGCCACCCGTATTCCGGAGTAATAACGCATTCTTTCGTACAGACCCGAAGTAAAGTTTAGCCCGACTGCTGCGTGAATATCGCGATATCCTCCTGTTAAGGCAGCAAAATTTTCGATTCCTGCTTTGGCATAAATTAAACCTGAATATTCAATTTCTCCAACAAAATCAACTCCGCCTTCTTTTACAGAGCTGGTGGGATCAATTGAAGTACTTACGGTAAAAAATTCCTGATGATTTATTCTAAAACCGTTTTGAGCCATTAAAGTATTGGCAAGGAGTAATAATAGTGGTATTATTGTCTTTTGCATTAGTTCTTATTCGTTAAAAATTAGTGTTAATTGTTTTTAACTAATTAGTAATTAGTGGATTAAATTCTAATGCAAAGTTAGGTTCGGGCTTTTCGGTGAATGCCCGGAATAAGACTTAAAAAGACCATTATAAGACAGGAATCAGGCTTTTTATAAAAAACAAAAGAGCTGTCCATGGACAGCTCTTTTGTTTTGAAACGGAATCAGACCTATTGCAGATCGGGATTTTGAAATTCAATTGTACTCAAATTAATGGTGTCATTGGGTTCAGAATTCATTTCATGGGTTATTTCTATTTCATCATCAGATATAAATTTAACTGTTCTATGGCATCCTGATGCACAAGATTCTACTATAATAGGGAAATACAATTCTTTATTCTTGTCGTATCCAATAACATTGTTTCTGAAGTAAGTGACAATTTTGTAATTATCATTTTCAGTAACCTGATCTTTGTCGTAAAGTCCGGTGTACTCAAACAGGTTTTCTTTGTAATAAGTACTTTTTACAGGATTAGACAAGGAACGGTTATCCCGATACCATTTTTGTTCGTAATTCCTGTAGAAGTTAATGTCTTTCTCTTCTTCTGACGGATTGTAAACCCATTTGCTGGTGTAGGCAAACTGGTATAATTCTTTTTTTATTACCGGATCTGCGTCCAGACTTTTGTTTGGTAGGAATTCACCATCGATACATTCTTTACATCTCAAAGTAGCTTCTCCTTTGTATAGTAACGTATAGGATTGTAAAGTTTTAGTATTAAACATGATAAAATTTACAAGGAATTCCGGATCTCCGTTTCCTTTTGGTGATTCCAGTAAAGCAAACAGAAAATAATCCGTATCTCTGATTTTTTTTCGTAAGGAATTTTTCCCATCGACTTCAATATAATAAAACTCATCCGTAAGCAGGGTTTCTTTTTGAAGGAGTTTTAAGCTGTTATTGTCTCTTTTGTACTTTAAAACCGTAATCACATTTTTGTCGCCTCTTAGAAAAAAATCATTGTCATCACTGGCTTCGCTGCCCATTATTTTAATGATTTCAGAATTATCAGGATTACTAAATGAGAATAAAACAGCGGTTCTGACAGCATCTCTTTTGGAATTGGAGAGCGTATCTGCTTTTTTGGGCCCGGAATCCGTTTTCTTAGGATCATTTTTACAGGAATAAAAAATAGGGAAGGCGGCAAGAATAATGATTGTTTTTTTGAAGATGTTTTTCAAGCGGGCGGGTTTTTAAGTTTATGGGAAAGATAGAGTTTTTTTGTTTAATTAAGTTTTAAGAATCGAAAAGTATTCTTTTTTTTACCATAGATTAATTTATAATCGAGAAAAAAAAAATAATTTTTTAATAGATAAAATTTTATTAATTTTTGTTAAATAAAAGAAGAAAAATTATTATAATTGCAAGATACTTCTTATTTTAAACGATAACAAACACATGATAGTTTAGTTTGTGGATTGTTCTAAAATATATGCCAAAAATTAAAACTTTTCTCTATGGTAATCAATCGAACCTGTTTAAAAAAAATCTTTACATTTTATTTTTTATTGTTTTTTATTTATGGTCAGTCTCAAGATGCTGAATATGTAAAGGGACTATCTCAAAAAATTATCGTTCCCTCGCCCTCTGTTTATGAGTTTTCTAAATTTGGGAGTATCCCGATAAATGGAAGTACCGGAGCTTTTAACTATAATATTCCCGTCTATACAATTGAATCAGGCGATATAACCCTTCCGGTTTCTATTGGATACTCAAGCAATGGAGTTTTGATAGATGCTCTTTCGGGAACTTTGGGAACAAATTGGAACTTAAGTGCAGGAGGTGTTATTTCGAGAGTAGTTAGGGATTATCCTGATGAATCAGCCGGACCTGATGGAAGGTTGTATTTTTCTAATGATACTTTTAATATCCAGGATCATGTAGAAGATATTCAAGATATTGCCAGAAATCTGAGTTACAGGTCATTTTTTGATGGTGAGCAAGACACATTTTCTTTTAATGTCAATGGTATTTCTGGAAGTTTTTATTTTGATAAAAATCTTGTACCTCATGTCAGTAGTGAACAAACTCTAAAAATTATTTTTGAAACGGTTAATGGGGTTTCGAAATTTACCTTAATTGATGAAAAAGGATACAAATACTTGTTTGGTGGAAATACTAATTCCATTGAAACTACATTAAATTATAATCAATGTGATAATGTTCAAAGTATAAGTGCTGTTACGGGGTGGTTTCTTACAGAAATTATCTCTCCAAGAAATAATTCCGTTACTTTTTCATATGCAGCAAATGATCACTACTATAGTAATAACCTTTCTGTAAGTGCATCAGCTCAGGACACTTGTGGATATGAAGTTGTTTCCAATAATGGGATAAGTGAAATTAATGCAATCCCGCTTTTAACAACTACTCAGATTAATAACTGTTTAAATTCCAATACTATAAATTCAAAGGTGATATCGTCTATTAACTTTCAGAATAACTCAGTGGTATTTAACTATAATTTGCAAAGGCAGGACGGAGGCGGAAAGTCATTAAAAGAAATAAAAGTTCTTAGAAATACGGAGTTAGTTAAACAAATAGATTTTACTTATGAAACCCTTGCAGCAAGAATTACACCATTAAATTCTGTTATTAATACTGTTGGAGAATCAGGTGTCAATTACAGAATGTTCTTAAAAAATATAACATTTAAAGGGAATTTAAGTTCCACAAACTACGAAAAGTATTCATTTGATTACTACTCCCCGGATCAGTTACCAGCCAGATTGAGCTATTCAAAAGATAAATTTGGCTTTAATAATGGTTCAACGAATACAAGTGGATTTAGTAATAAAACACTATCAGCAACATCAATAAATAATCTGGATGTTCCTTTTCCTGCTATGACTGCCAATAACGACGTAAACCCATCTTCTGTCTATTATGGTATGTTAAGTAAAATAACGTACCCAACGGGTGGATTTACTGAAATTGTATATGAGCCAAATAAAAGCACTAAAATGTCAGAAACAAAGGTTCCTCTCAATTATACTTTAGGGGTAGTTAAATATTGTGATTCAAATGTAGCTCCAGTTACAGGAACTTTTGAGTTTGTATCCAATGGTCTTCCTATAAACTTTGAAGCAATTGGAGCTCTTCAGGGGCCTGCCTGCGGTACCGGCTCAACAAACAATAAGTATAATATTAAAGTGTATAAGAATAACCAGATCATATTAAATCTTGATACCACGTATGGGATTCCATTAAATACTAATCCAGCTAAAACCTGTATGAGTACCTGGTCATCTACCTATGCAAACGAACCTATTTGTACAACAGCTGGGAGTACTTATAAGATAACAATGACTTTAGAAAAAGGAGGTGTTTATGGCAGTGTTAAGATTAAATATAATGGTGATTTTGTTGAAGAAACCATTTATGGAGCAGGAGCGAGGGTAAAAGAGATAACTGATTTTACAAATGCAGTAAGTTATAATAAGAGAAAAATCTATTACAACAAGTTAGAGGATTATTTGTCAAATAAAACGACTATGCAGCATAACTTTGAACCTCAGTATAATAAAAATAGTAATATAGTAATATGGTGTCCAATCTTTAACAGTATGCGTCTTCCTGAATGTACTGAATATTCACCCAGTCTTGTTTATAATTATTCGATATCTTCAAATCCAATCAATTCTGGATATTTAAGCCGTCAACCTATTAATTATTCAGCTGTAACAGAAGTACTGGAGAATAATGGTATTAAAAATGGGGCTATCGAAAGGATATTTGCTCCAAGCCCTAATTCTCCGGCAAGATTGTATAACGGAACAGATATTTATGCTGATACTCCTGATAATTCCGGTGAGTTAATGAATGATAAGATTATAGAAGAAACAATTTATGATGACTTAAATCAAGTTAAGAATAAAAAAATATTTGAATATATAGTATTCGATAATAATTATCTCACGGCTATTAAAGCCAGAAGAAACTACGTTTTCCCGTTAGATGAACTAGGATATCCTGATGCATATACCAAGGTATGTGTTGATCCCACTACCTTTTTTCCAAAACTTTATAATTATTCTGTCTGGGGATATAAAAATTATTATGGAATTGTCAAATTGGCTAATTTGACGGAAACTAATTATTTTATAGATAATAATCTTGTTACTACCACTGCAAACGTATATGGTGATCAGCCTTTTTATCAGCTAAAATCATCTTCAATTACCAATTCTCAAAACGAAAACCTTAAAACGGAGTATAAATATCCACATGATTTAATAGGTGTTGAACAAACACCATTTATGCAGCAATTAGTAGATGCTTACAGGGTAAGTGAACCAGTTATTGTAAAAACATTTAATAGTGCGGTCAGATTATCAGAGAGACATGCTAAATATGATAAATCTATCCTTACAGGAAATCTTTTGTTGCCTAAAGAAGTGTATACTAATAAAGGAAGTACAGATATTAATATATTAAATTCTACAGACAGAAAATTTACCTATGATCAGTACGACGACAAAGGCAATATCCTTCAGTACACTTTAGAAAACG
>NZ_JBMDKA010000039.1:0-44701 GCF_057809475.1 Flavobacterium sp. FG19
CGTCGCCTTTCTTTTAAGAATCCTCATCATTTATTTGTTGAGGATTTTTTGTTTTTATGACTTTTTGAAAAGAACAAATTTCAAATACTTTCACCAGTTCGCTGCGCTCACGGATCAATCCGAAAAACTCTGGATTGATGAAATTTGAAATGTAGTTTGAAATTTGGGTTTTATAATTTATCTCCAACTAGCTATACAGGAGTTTCTCATTAGGGTACTTTTTTTATTTTTCCTCCGCTTTTTTCTTCTGTCTGATAATACTTTCCTTCTTTTTTATAATATGCTCTTAAAATTGCTGTTTTAAGTGGATTTTTTTATCTGCTCTACTTGTTTTAATTTATTGGTAAATTTGTTTTTGTAATTGTTACTATTATGAAAGAACTCCTTACTCTGATTAACGGCTTTCAAAAATTAGATGCTGAGACTGAAGAAGCGGTCAGGAAATATTTTAAAGTCGAAAAATGCAAAAAAGATGAGCTGATTATTCGGGAAGGAAGAGTCTGTGATAAAATATATTTTATTAAGTCAGGGGCAATTCGAAGGTTTTGTCTGGAAGACGGAACTGAAGTAACGAAATGGATTTATACCGACCATCAGTTTGTAACTTCTCTAAGCAGTTTTTTTGAGCAGAAACCTTCTTTTGAAAATTTTCAGGCGTGCGAAGAAACCATATTGTATTCTCTGTCTTATACTGACGAACAAATTTTACTTGAATATCCTCTTTTTGTAAAGTTTCATATAAATCAGCTTCGTTTATACCTTTCCAGGATAAATGAATTTCATCATTTGTTCAGAGTAATGTCTGCTCATGACAAGTATTTATTTTTACTGAATTCTTTTCCTCAGATTATCATTAAAGCCAAATTAAAACATATTGCCTCTTTAATCGGGGTTAGTCAGGAAACCCTGAGCAGAATCAGGGCTTCGATTTCTTGACTTCAGATCAAGAAATGCTGTTTATTTTTTATCAACTTTTGCAGTCTGTATTTTAAAAGATAAAAGATGAAAAATACCAGTATTGCAAAAAAGGCTGTTATTGGAGAGAATGTTAGTATTGGAAATTTCACCACAATTGAAAGTGATGTTGTAATCGGCCCTAATACTTATATCGGAAATAATGTTACCATTTTAAACGGAACACGAATCGGACAAAACTGCGAGATTCATTCCGGCGCTGTTCTTGGAGGAGCTCCGCAGGATCTGAAATTTAAAGGAGAATATACTTTACTCGAAATAGGAAATCATACCATTATCAGGGAATTTGTTACGATAAACAGAGGTACCGCATCCCGATATAAAACTATAATCGGCGATCACAATCTGATTATGGCAAGTGCGCATATAGGTCATGACTGCATCATAGGTAACCATACTATTATTGGTTTTAATGTTGGTATGGCAGGTGAAGTGGTTGTTGGCGATTGGGTTAATATCAGCGGACTTACCGCAATACATCAGTTTTCTAATATTGGAGATCACAGTATGATTACAGGGTTGAGCCGTATCGTTAAAGATGTTCCTCCGTTTGTCATGGCTGCGAGAGAACCTTTAAGTTATGCAGGATTAAATTCGGTGGGATTAAAAAGGAGAGGTTTTGAGCCAGATCAATTGGAAGAACTTAAAAGAATCTATAAAATAATATTCGAGGAGAAGAAGAATCTAAAAAATGCTTTGGAAATTATAGAGAGAGAATTTAAACCTACTCCAGAGCGGAATGTTATTTTACACTTTATAAAAAATTCCAGGAGAGGAATCATTAAAGGTTTCGTACAGGAATAAATTTCCTATTTTCTAAGATCTTAATAATTCCAAATCAAATATTTGTTTTAATTTTATTTTTAAAGTTTTCTGTTTTCGGAATGATTAAATTTAAAAAGTATCCAATGTTACAAACGAATACAAATCCAAAAGTGGATTTCTTTTTTGAAAAAGCAGATAAATGGCCGGAAGAATTAGAACTGATGAGAACTATAGCTCTGGAATGCCAGCTGACTGAGGAATTAAAATGGGGAACGCCGTGTTATACATTTCAGAATTCTAATATTGTTTTGATCCATGCTTTTAAAGAATACTGTGCCTTTTTGTTTTTTAAAGGTGCTCTGTTAAAAGATACGGATGGTATTTTAATCCGGCAGTCGGAGAATGTTCAGGCGGCAAGACAAATTCGATTTACAAATACAAAAGAGATTACCGATTTAAAAGCAATTCTGAAAACGTATATTTATCAGGCAGTAGAAATTGAAAAAGCGGGTTTAAAAATAGCATTAAAAAAAACTACGGACTTTGAGGTTGCCGAAGAATTTCAGAAAAAGTTAGAAGAAATGCCGAATCTGCAAAATGCTTTTTCCGCTTTGACCCCGGGAAGACAGAGAGCCTATCTGCTGCATTTTTCACAGCCTAAACAATCCAAAACCAGAGAAGCAAGAGTTGAAAAAAATATTCCGAATATTTTAAATGGTAAAGGACTGAACGACTAAAGAATCTGAAAGATGGATAAAAATCATAATCAGGACAATCGTGCTCTGCAGTTGCAAACTATATTGAAAGCCCCGGTTGATCTGGTTTGGGAAGCATGGACCAATCCAGAACATATTATAAACTGGTGGGGACCGAATGGTTTTACCAATACGATTCATAAAATGGATTTTCGGCAGGAAGGCGAGTGGAGTTTGACGATGCATGGACCAGATGGAAAAAACTATCCCAACCGAAGTGTTTTTAAAGAAATTATTCCACTTCAGAAAATAGTCTTCGAACATTTTAATCCGCATTTTGTTACAACTGTTTTGTTTGAATCTAAAAATACTGAAACCCTATTAAACTGGACACTTTTATTTGATACCGAAGAAATGTTTGATATAATTGTAAAAGCACATAAGGCCGATCAGGGGCAAAAAGAGAATATTGAAAAACTCGAAAAATATTTGTCTCAGCTGACCCGCAGCTAAACTTTTTAAAATATAAATCATGAGTAATTCTAAAAATGCATTATCGCCGGAACAACAGGAATCTTTGTTAAATATCTTGGAGGCCCGTTTTGAAAATAATAAACACCGTCATCCCCATATCGAATGGGCAGCTGTTGAGGCAAAACTAAAAGTCAATCCTGAAAAACTCTGGTCGCTTGACGAAATGGAAAGAACGGAAGGCGAACCGGATGTGACTGGTTATGATGAAAAAACAAAAGAGTATATTTTTTACGACTGTTCTGCTGAAAGTCCAAAAGGACGCAGGAGTATTTGTTATGACCCTGAAGCTTTAGAAAAAAGAAAAGAAAATAAACCCAAAGACAGCGCCGTCAATATGGCTGCTGAAATGGGAATTCAGATTCTGAATGAAGAAGAATACCGCAGTCTGCAAAAACTTGGAAAATTTGATACCAAGACTTCCAGTTGGATTTTAACACCGGCCAATATCAGAAAATTGGGTGGGGCTGTATTTTCAGATTTCAGGTATGATACTGTTTTTGTGTATCACAATGGTGCCGACTCCTATTATGCGGCACGTGGTTTTAGGGGGTCACTAAGGGTTTAGTTTGATGATTTAATATTGATAAAAGTACTGTTCCGCATTGTTATGTTGAAGAAAAGAAATTGGAATGGGGAGAACCTTACGAAGTTACAACTCTCATTTTTAATTTAGATATTCTTCCTGATTTGTCTGATATAGAGTTTACAATTGAAGTTTTAGGAAAAAATAATTTTAAGGATAACTTATTAAAGCTTTATAATGTTTTAAATAACAGAGAAGAAAATTCCCGTATTGAGAATTTTTCCGGTTTCATTGAAAACCGCAGTTATTTGTTAGCTTTGATCGAACAGTTTCTGGATTGTAATAAAACGAATGATTCTCCCTGGAATTGGGCGGCAGAAGAATATTACCTGGAAATAATTGAAGAGGATTTAAACAGAAAACTATTTTTTGACAGAAATGAATATTAAGAGAAAAATGATTGCTAAAAATACAGGAATGGTGATTATGGGTTTAGTACTTCTTTTTTCCTGCGGACAGAAAAATGAAAATAACGAAACCTTTACTACACCTCCCGATACAACAGCTGATGTGAATCCGGAAGATTTCAGGATTAAAGACTTTAAACCCAATCCTAATATCATAAAATTTAAAATTGTAAGCGGGATTTATTCAGAAGATGAAATTTCGAAAATGGACGAGAAAACGATTTGGTACCTGAATGAAAAAGGATTTAATAAAAAGACGGATACTATTCTATATTCAAAAGATAAAATCTATATTTCGTATCTGACCTTTAATAACGGATGTGCTGATAATGCCGGAGATTACAAAATTAAAGGCGATTCCTTAATTATCAATCTCGTCAATTTGAACGGGATAGTCTGTACAGAACGAATCTGCGACAGAGTGATGATCGAAATAAAAAATAAAGAAAATAAAAAATACAAAATTGCCAAATGGTAATTTTATAAAATACCAAATTAAAAAACAGTAAGAATGATATTAGCCTTTGATACGTATTACTTTGATACTAAAGCCAAAACCGTTTGTCTGGAATTCCAGGAATGGAACGAAAGTAAAAATTTTACCGTGTACACAGAAATAATTGATAATGTAGAAGAATATATTCCGGGAGAATTTTACAAGAGGGAACTGCCATGTATTATGAGTTTGTTAAATCAGACGAATCTGGAAAATGTGGAAGCGATTATTGTAGACGGATTTGTATATTTAGATGATGATAAGAAATATGGTTTAGGCGGGCATTTATATGAAAAACTGGATAAAAAAATTCCCATTATTGGTGTTGCCAAAACTAATTTTGCCAGTATTGAAAAAGACAAGAAACCCTTATTGAGAGGTGATAGTGCCAAACCGTTATATGTGACGTCTGTTGGAATTGATCTGGAAGAAGCCTTTCAAAAAGTACAGAGCATGGCAGGTGAATTTAGAATTCCAGCCTTATTAAAAGAATTAGACCGTTTAACAAAAGAGTCTTAAAAAAATATGAACAGACCGTTTTGGGAAGATGTAGAAAAATTTGAACTGGACAATCCTAACGATGAATATGGATTTTCAACCCGGCTGGCTTTAGAAAACAGCTGGACTATTTATTTTACAAAACTGGCAGTGCTCGAATATAAAAAATTCATGTATCTGGCAGCTGTATCAAATGAAATGGTTTCTCCTTCAGAAATTGTAGATATAGTATGGCATCAGCATTTGATATTTACTAATTCTTATACCTCATTTTGTTCCGTTCTTGGAAAAAGAATTGAACATATTCCGTCGACACATAATAAGTCCGATTTTGAAAAATTTCAAAAAGCAAAAGAAACCACCCAAAAATTATATGAGATACATTTTGGACAGCAGCCGGAAGAAATCTGGACTTTTGCAAGTCCCCTGGATTCAATGCAGTTAGACAATGCCAATTATAATCTTGGCGTATTAAAACTAATTTTTCTGGGTGCCTTTATACTTTTAAGTTTTCCGGTTTCTCTTCTTCTAAAACCTGTCTTAATCCAGATTGACAATCCTGATTTTTTATATTATTACGTTTTCTTATTTGCTTTGGTGACTTTTTTACTGATGCAGTTTGTTAAAAAGTCCTTTCAGTCACTAATTGAAAAACTAAAGTCGAAACAAATCATTAATACGCTTACGCCTTTCGAATTGGTTTTTTTTCAAAAAGATAATATAGACTTTGTAATTTATGGAGTCGTAAGCAATTTAATTGAAAATCAAAAAATACAAATTACCGGCAGTAAATTAAGTTTAATCGATAATACGCTAACCCAAAATGCATATCAAAACGCTGTTATTGCAATTATGGACGAATACGATTTTATGCCATATCCACAGTTAAATCAATTGATAAGAAGCAAACCTATATTTCAGCAGATAGAAAAAGGAGTCGAAAAAATCAGAGAAACTATTATGGATTCTAAACCGTTTTTACTGGTTGTAAAAATAGCAATGCTGGTTTTTGGATTTCTTTTAAGTATTGGTTTCAGCAGGATTATTATCGGCATGTCGAGAGGAAAAGCAGTAACTTATATCGTCCTTCTTACTGTAACTTTAGCGGCGGTTTCTTATCATTATTATAAAAAAATAATCAGCTACCTGTTTTTAAATACCATTCATTTTATTTTCAAAAAAGAAAAAAGCAATACCGAAGCGGAGCAGGACTGGCAGTGGAAGTATTTTTTATACGGAGGTCTGGCTGCTTCTTTTGTACCTCTGGTTATGCCTGTAAATAATAATGTTACATCATCAAACAGCAGTTCGGGCTGTGGAAGTTCGTGCGGCAGCTCCTGCGGAAGTTCGTGCGGCGGCTGTGGCGGCGGGGATTAATTTATTTTGTATTCGTCATTTTGGCTAACCAATTGTCCAAAATGGCTAAATGCAGGTTTTCGTTTCGCTCCATCTTTGCATTATAATTTTAAAACAATTCAAAATGCAAAAAACAATTTTTATTACAGGAGCTTCAGCCGGTTTAGGAAAATCAGCAGCAAAATTATTTCAGAGCAAAGGATGGCAGGTAATTGCGACTATGCGAAATCCGGAAAAAGAAACCGAATTAACGTCATTAAAAAACGTAATTGTTTTGCCTC
This sequence comes from Flavobacterium sp. FG19, assembly GCF_057809475.1. Lineage (NCBI taxonomy): Bacteria > Pseudomonadati > Bacteroidota > Flavobacteriia > Flavobacteriales > Flavobacteriaceae > Flavobacterium > Flavobacterium sp. FG19. The sequence continues at coordinate 6,591 of NZ_JBMDKA010000039.1, forward strand.
TCGACGTTACCGATTTAGAACAAATTAACGCTGTCGTTAAAAATAGTACCGAAAAATATAGTGTAGATGTTGTATTAAATAACGCCGGTTACGGATTAATAGGAGCTTTAGAATCTTTGACCGAAGTCCAGATTGAACGTCAGATTGTGACCAACCTTTTTGGAGTTATTAGAATTACAAAAGCTTTCACGCCTTATTTTCGTCAGAAAAAAAGCGGTACTTTTATCAATGTTACTTCTACTTTTGGATTAATAGGATTCCCGACCTGTTCGATCTACAGTGCTGCAAAATTTGGTGTGGATGGTTTTTCAGAAAGTCTGGCATCAGAATTAACACAATTTGGAATTCAGGTAAAAGTCGTAGCCCCGGGCGGAATGAAAACCGATTTCGCCATCCGTTCAATGGAAACAGGACAGCATGAAGCTTATGAAAAACTTACCGCAGAAGTAAGTAAAGGTTACAGTGCTGAACAATTAGAACATTATACCAATGCCGATGACGTGGCCCGGATTATATATGAGGCAGCGACCGATAATAAAAATCAATTACGGTACATTGCAGGCAATGATGCCAATGCGTTATACAATGAACGCCTGAAAAACGGTGCTGAAACTCAGGTTCAGAATATCAAAGCCATGTTTACTTTTTAATTTAAGATAAGATGAAAAATCAGGCGATAGAATTAACGACTTTAAAATTAAATGGTTATACAACACAGCAGTTTATTGATGCCAATCAGGAAATTGATGCGTTTTTAAAACGTCAGAAAGGATTTCGTTCCAGAACCATTTTTGAACTCAAAAAAGGAATTGTGTATGATATGCTCGTTTGGGACAGTACCGCAGATGGTACCGAAGCGATGCACAGACTCCTGACAGAACTCAGCGATTCTCCTGTACATGATATGATCGATCAGAGTACCGTAAGCTGGAATATTGCAGCTGTAGAACATTTTATAAATTTGTAGTTATAAAGTTTCAGATTAATTTCTTAAAATGAAAAACCAGCCCAGACTATTTCATTCGATTTCAGAACTGCATAAAGCGATGGAAATTCCAAAGCCTCTGCACCCGCTTATTAGTATCATCAATTACGGCGAAGCAGTTTTTGATCCTAAAGAGTATGAGCAGGGCATTATAGTGGACTTTTATAAGATCTCTTTTAAAACGCATTTTTCAGGAAAGCTTCGTTATGGTCACGGATTTTATGATTTTGAAGAAGGCGGAATGTCTTTTGTAGGACCGGGACAAATTTTAAAAATGCAGGAGGAAGAAGCTGATTACAGCGGAATGTCATTAAATATTCATCCCGATTTTATCAGGCCTTATACTTTAAATACGCATATTAAAAAATACGGGTTCTTTTCTTACTCCGCAGCAGAGGCGTTGTATTTGTCCGAAAGTGAAAAGCAGACTATTGTGGGGGTTTTTACCAGTATTCAGAATGAACTGAAGGAACGTATCGATAACTTTAGCCAGGATGTTCTGATCTCGCAGATCGAACTTTTGCTTAATTACAGTAATCGGTTTTACAACAGGCAGTTTATTACCCGAAAAGCAGTTAATAATGACGTTCTTTCTAAACTAGAAACGTTGCTTGAAGATTATTTTACTAACGAAAAACCGCTTGAAAACGGACTGCCGACAGTTCAGTTTGCTGCGGAAGAACTCGGATTGTCTGCCCGATATCTGAGTGATCTGCTTCGGAATCTTTCGGGACAAAATACACAGCAGTTTATTCACGACAAACTGATCGAAAAAGCAAAAGATTATATTGCAAAAGGGACTTTGTCTATTTCTGAAATTGCCTATAAACTGGGCTTTGAGCATCCGCAGTCTTTTAATAAATTATTTAAGAAAAAGACCAGCTTAAGTCCGGTTGCCTTTCAGGAACAATTCAATAAAAATTAAAATAACCCTGATGTATTTTTGTTTTTGCCAAATGACAAATCCGGTCTCTGTAACTTTGATTAACTTGCCCCTATGAAAGAATTTATAGAATACATATTGCAGTTCGGGAATTTAAATCAGCAGCAGCAGGATTTAATTTCCAGTAAAGCCGAAGTATTAGAACTTCGAAAAGACGAGTATTTTTCGGAAGCCGGAAAAGTGGCACAGCGGGTGGGTTTTGTTTTAAACGGCGTTATTCGTGTTTGTTATTACAACAACAAAGGCGAGGAGATTACCAAATATTTTATCGACGAAAATAATCTGGTAGTCGATCTTGAAAGTTTTGAAAATGAAATTCCTTCAACGGCTTATGTACAGGCTGTTACCGATACTGTTATTATGGTTTTTTCAAAGAAGAACTGGAAAGAACTTTCTAATACCATTGTGGGATGGGATGCTATTGTACACAAAGTGGTTTCAAGAGCGCTGATGCAGAAAGTAGAAAGAAGAAGTCCGCTGATTTCTGAAGATGCTAAAACCCGTTATTTGAAATTTTTAGAAATATATCCCAATATTATCAATCGGGTGCCGCTTTCTTTTGTCGCTTCTTATCTTGGAATTACACAATCTTCTTTAAGCAGAATTAGAAAAAACATCCGTTAGCGTGCTTTTTGCCAAATGGCAAATGATTTCATTTTTAAAGTAAGGAACTTTGCCTTAATAATTTAAAACAATAGAAAAATGAATTCAGTATTAATAACAGGAGCAAATAGAAGCATAGGATTAGAATTAACTAAACAACTTTCAAAAAAAGGATTGTTTGTTTATTTAGGAACCCGCGATCTTGAAAAAGGAAATGCAGTTGTAAAAGAATTAAACGAAAACGGATTTCAAAATATCAAAGCGATTCAAATTGATGTTACGGATTCAGATTCAATTCTAGCTGCGAAAAATATTGTTGAAAAAGAGCAGGGGAAACTGGATGTATTAATTAACAATGCGGGAATAAGCGGTGATCTGCCTCAAAATGCATCAGAAACTAATATTACAGAAATCCGAAGAGTATTTGATACGAACTTTTTTGGTGTTATCAATGTTACACAAGCTTTTTTAGAACTGCTTAAAAAATCAGAAAGTCCGAGAATAAGTAATATTACTTCTGGATTGGGGTCTTTAACTTTGCATAGCGATCCAAATTGGAAATATTATAACTTCAAAACGGCTGCGTACGGAACTTCAAAAACAGCTCTGAATGCTTATACCGTTACATTGGCTTATGAATTAAAAGACCTTCCATTTAAAGTAAATGCCATCGACCCGGGGTATACCGCCACCGATTTCAACCATCATAACGGGCCCGGGACTGTCGAAAGTGCCGCTTCGTTTATTATCAAACATACCCTGACGGATCAAAACGGCCCAACGGGACAATTTTTCAGTAATGATATCGAAGAAGAGAGCGGGTTAAGTCCGTGGTAAAAGATACAACCGATTGATAAAAACTCCATTAATTTTTTTAATGGAGTTTTTTTTATGCTTTTCACGGGATAATTTTATTGCTGTTAAGTTGTTGGTTATTAACGTATTTGTTGTTTTTAAAAGTAAGAAAAAGAAAATTTTTACAATTATTTTTGTAAGAATAATAAGTTTTTTGTTAATTGCTGTCTGCTTTTCCGTTCCGGAGAAGTTCCTTCCCCTTAAAAATTTCCTCAAAAACAAAATTGATTTCGCTGCAGTTGTATGTAATGGGATCATTTAATCCGTATCATTTTAGGCTGTTTAAAAAATAGCCAAAATAAGTTATTCACCATAAGATAATGATATGAGAAGATTAATTGTTTTAGTAAGTGCCTTGTTTTTTATGAATCTGTATTCACAAAATCTGGATACAGCGTACCCGCATGTCGTACCAATGACACCCGAAGCCGCAGAATTGGCCAAATATGGAGATTCACCAGTGTCTCATTATACCGGGACTCCCAATATTAGTATCCCAATTTATGAAATAGATGCAAATGGTTTTAAACTTCCTATTGCCCTTAATTATCATGCTTCGGGTATCAGGGTCGATCAGGAAGCTACCTGGGTAGGATTGGGCTGGTCGCTTGATACAGGCAGCCGAATATCCAGAACAGTAAAAAGCGTGGATGATTTTTTATTGTCTAGTTATGATAAGAATTACGGTTCCTGTGAAAAAGGTTATTACGATGCCCCGGATATTGGTTCAACACTTGATAATCAATATTTACAAATTATGGAGCCAGGACTCTCTTGCTATTATTCGGGAGTAATGGGTGATATTGTTAATCATTTAAGGTATGACCCCGAACCGGATATTTTTTATTACAGTTTACCTAATATCAGTGGTAAATTTATATTAGACAAATCAAGAGGAGCTGTTTTGTTTGATAAATCCCATAATTTAAAAATTGAGGTGGTAAGATCTACAGGCAGTGTTACTTTTAAAATAACGGATAAAGAGGGAAATCAATACTTATACAATCAATGGGAAATTACCAAAAATTATTCCGGCCTGGGCTGGCTTAACAAGAATACAGAAAACTATAATACTCAGTATGATAGTGATCTTTCAACCTTTACAGAATGGTCTCCTTTTCGCATAGCATGTGAAACGTTTTTTGATGCAAGTTTTCAAAACCCATATCCTATGGTAACCAGCTGGTGTCTGACCAAAATAATTACAAATAATGGGAATGAAATCAATTTTACTTACGATACAGAAACGCAATTTTTGCCAACACAGGAGTCTTGTGAGAATTATAATTACAATCAGCAGACAGCTCTGTATTATTACAAATCAAAAGTGGTCAATACAGCCCTTAGGTTAAAAACCATTTCAGGTGATTTTGGGCGCATTGATTTTACTGGTACTGATCGATTTGATATAAAAGGGAATAGTAAAAAACTAGAGCAAATTTCCATTTATAACAATATAAATGCTCTAATAAAATCATACAAATTTGACTATAGTTATTTTAATAATGATTATTCGGGAAGTGTTCAGTATGAGCATGTCTTTAAAAGGCTTAAATTGAACAAAGTAACAGAATATGCTGGAAGCACGTCTTTAAATAGCGGTTACAAATTTGATTATTTTGAAGGCAGTTTTCCCGCCAAAAATTCAAAAAATGTAGATTACTGGGGATTTCAAAATGGAAAAACATACGGTGAAAAATATTATATAGGGCTTAAAATTAACAATGTAAATTATAACGGGGTAAAAAAAGACGCCAATTTCGACAAGGCAATTATTGGCACTTTAAAAAAAATAACCTACCCAACCGGAGGAACAGCAGAATATAAATACGAACCGCATATAATTCCTTCAGGATATTTTGAAAATCATACTTATGAACCTATATCAGTTTCGACCTCCAATATAGTTGAGGATATTCCGGTTTACAATCATTTTAGTGTAGCTCCTTTGGATAATTATCCTTCTTCACGTGTATATACTTTCCAGATAAGCAGTCCCACAACATTAAAAATCACGGGCAGTCTTGAAAGTTCTACCGGAGTAAAAGATCCTGGTTATTCTTATCGCAACAGTACTGTCAGTCCTTTGGGCAGGATTAGAAAAATAAGCCCTTCGACCAGCACATTGTTTACTTATGAATGCCCGCATGTTTATGAATATGTCTATGGGTCTGCTCCTTTAGGCCAAGGAAGTGAAGCGGAACTAGCGGTTAAAGAATATACGCTGGATGCCGGTACCTATGAATTTACGGCATATACTCCTCCAAGGGATGTTCTGGTTTATTGGAGATTATATTACCAAAATACAACAGTACTTACACCGGGAGTACCAGGGCCAACTTACAAAACAGGAGGGATCAGGATAAGCGAAATCAAGACCGATGCAAAAAGAAGAAGATTTGGATATCCGACCGGAATGATGCTTGCAGAGCCTGTATTGTATTATTTAGGAAGACGTGCCGGAATTCCCGATCATATTGGCAGTTGTCTTATACAAACATCAGAATCAAAGGCGCCTTTATCAACTTTTAACCAGGGTAATTTTGTGGGTTACAACTGGGTAGAAGAGTATATGCTAGATGATGAAGACGATACTTCTACAGTAAAATATACGTTTTTTAACGATTCAGAGTCAGATAAGTTTGATGACAATTTCCCGGATTCTCCAGCTTATATCAATTATACAAACGGACTGGTTAAATCTGTCGAAAAATTTGGCACAAAAATAACCGGAGGAATGGATATGCTTTTTGAAAAGGAAGAATTTCAATATACATCAACGTATAGTAATGTTATAAAAGCTTTTAGAGACAGGGGACAAAGGAGATTTGATAGCGATCTCCTGCCTTATTATTACAAAATAGAATACCCATTAAAAACCAAACTTACCAATACCCTTAAAACAGATGATGGGAAAAGTATCGTTACCGAAACCAATTACAGCTATAATACCAGGGACTTATTAAAGTCTGTCTCTTATACGGTTGACAATATTCCTATAACAGAAAAAATAAAATATCCTTTTGATTTTAGCGATGCGGTGAATACAGCTATGACAGCTAAAAACATGGTGGGCATACCGATAGAAAACCTTACAATAAAAAATAACGTTGTAACACAGGCAGTAAAAACAGAATATTTTAACAGTTCCGGTCTCTATCTGCCCAAAACAATATATAAAGGAGAATTTGGGAGCGCAGTTCCGGAATCTTCCTACGCTTCTTCTTATAAACCTTTTTTAAGCTTTGACAGTTACAATGCCAAAGCAAAATTACAGCAGCTTAAGTATACCAATGGCACAGAGACTTATTATGTATGGGGCTATAAGAACCAGCATCCCATTGCCAGACTGGAAAATTTTACAGCAGCAAACGCAGCAGCCATACAAAGTACTATTACGGCAGCGGTAAACGCTTCGAATGCCGATACTACCCCGGCACTCGAAAATGCACTGCGTACCGCTTTAACCAATTTAAGGAATGCGGCACCCAATGCTGTGGTAACTACCTATACCTACGATCCGTTAATTGGGGTTACCAGTGTAACTGACCCAAAAGGGTATACCGTTTTTTATGAGTACGATGCCTTTAACAGGTTAAAACAGGTCAAAGATGCCGAGGGTAAAATCGTAACCAGGAACGAATACAATTATAAACCTTAACGCCGCTGCCATGAAAAAGTTATTTTATATTTTAAATATCTCATTGTTTCTGCAATTTTCTATGGCTGCGCAAACGACTACGAGGAATTTTATCAAATCAACCAGTTTTCAGGTAGGCACCACTACCGGAACGGTAACCAATGATGAAAAAATAGAAGTCATTACTTATTTTGATGGTTTAGGCCGTCCTTTACAGCGAATTGCAAAACAGGCGGGAGGCAATAAACAGGACATTATAACCCCGTATGCTTATGATTATTTTGGAAGAAAAAAAAGAGATTATCTGCCTTATGCCAGAGCAGCCAGCAGTTTAAATTTTGAAACGAATCTGGAACCGGATTATTATGGAGATATTTATCAGCTCAGCTCTTTTTATGCGGCCAAATATCCTGCTGATTTTACCGGATTACACCCTTCGGAGGCTCCGGCATTTTCTGAAAAATATTTTGAAGCATCGCCTTTAAGCAGAATCAGGGAGCAGAGCGCTCCCGGTAAAGCCTGGAAACTGGATAAATTTAGTGATACAGATCATACCATTAAATTTGAGTATTATGGCAACAGTACAGATGATGCCGTAAAACGTTTCAAAGTTTCTTTTACAAACGGAAATAAAGAAACACCTTATATAGAAAGTCAGGGAACATATACAGAATTACAATTGTATAAAAACACTATTAAAAATGAGAACTGGATTTCTGGAAAAAACAATACAACAGAAGAATTTAAAAACAAAGAAGGACAGGTAGTCTTAAAAAGGACTTACGATGCCGGGGTTAAACACGATACCTATTATGTTTACGATATTTACGGTAACCTGGCTTATGTACTGCCACCCAAAGCAGAAGGCACCATTACAGCCGATGTTTTAAACGGACTGTGCTACCAGTACAAACGTGACCACCGTGACCGATTAGTGGAGAAAAAACTGCCAGGCAAGCAGTGGGAGTTTATCGTTTATGATAAACTTGACAGAGTTGTGGCCGCTGGCCCTGCCAATTCCCCTTTTAAAGACGATACGGCCACAGGCTGGATGATTACCAAATACGATGTCTTGGGCAGGGTTATTTATACCGGATGGAGCAGTCAGACCGTAAGTTCTGCGGCCAGAAACACCCTGCAGACCGCCCAGAACAATGCCTCAGTTTTGTTTGAAACCAAAGCAGCCACAACTATAGACGGTATCGCCGCAGGTTATAAAAACACCATAAGCCCGACCAGTTTTAAACTGCTGACCGTTACTTATTATGATGATTATACTTTTCCGGGAGCCCAGACAGCACCTTCCAGCATTATTGGACAAACCGTTTTGACCAATGCCAAAGGACTGCCTACAGGCAGCTGGACCAGAGCGCTGACCACAGCCGCTTCTACAGCAGGAGAAACCTCGACAATCTTTTATGACAGCAAAGGCAGAACCATAAGCACCTATCTAAAAAATCATCTGGGAGGCACCAGCCATACCGATATGGAACTTGATTTTACAGGAAAAGTTCTTACTTCCCAGACCGAACACCAGCGCTTAAGCGGAGGGACTAAAATTGCCGTGGAAGAAAAATTCACCTATTCGCCCCAGGGACGTCTTTTGACCCATACCCATAAAATTGGCTCCGGAACGCCGCAGCTCATGGCCAATAATACCTATGATGAACTGGGACAGCTTATAAGCAAAGGCGTAGGAAACACTGCTGCCGCACCCCTGCAGAAAATAGATTATGGTTACAATGTAAGGGGTTGGCTTACCGAGATTAACAATACAGCCAATTTACAGCAGGGCACCGATCCTAAAGACCTTTTTACTTTTAAGATCAATTACAATACCCTTAAGACCGGAATACCGGGAGAAGCACTTTACAACGGCAACATAGCCCAGACGATCTGGCGTACAGGATCCGATAATATCGAAAGAGCCTATGGCTACCAGTACGACAACCTGAACCGTTTAAAAAATGCCGTTTATGCCAAAAGCGGCAGTGTGACCAATGCCTATGATGAAAGCCTGACTTATGATAAAAACGGTAATATACTTTCCTTAAAACGAAATGGCGATATCGACCCGCAGATCCAGCCCATAGAGATCGATAACCTGGCGTATACCTATCCGGCCAATTCTAACCAGTTAAGCAAAATTGCAGACAACAGTAACAATACCAGCGGGTTTAACGATTTTAATAAAACAGGCGATGATTACAGTTATGATGCCAATGGTAATATGACTGTAGATAAAAATAAAAACATTAGCGGTATAGTTTATAATCATCTTAATCTGCCAAAGAAAATTTCATTTGTTGCAGGCGGTACAATTGAGTATATTTACAATGCTGCAGGGCAGAAACTTGAAAAACGGGTTACAGAAAACAGCCTTACCACGACAACCAATTATCTGGGCGGTTTTCAGTATAAAAATAATACTTTAGAGTTTTTCCCAACTGCAGAAGGGTATGTAAGAAACGATAGCGGAGCTTATACCTATGTTTACCAATACAAGGATCATTTAGGCAATATCAGGGTAAGTTATAAAAAGAATGCCCAGAACGTTCCTGAAATTGTTGAAGAAAATAATTATTATCCTTTTGGGTTACAGCATAAAGGGTATAATACGGCAGTGGCTTCTACCAATGCTGCATCGAAGTACAAGTACAACGGAAAAGAATTTCAGGATGAACTTGGGCTTAATATGTATGATTTTGGAGCCAGAAATTATGACCCTGCCATTGGCCGCTGGATGAATATGGACCCGTTAGCCGAAACCTCAAGACGTTTTTCGCCTTTTGCTTATGCTCTTAATAATCCGGTATATTTTATAGATCCGGATGGGATGGAGGCAGAAGTATTTAGTGGAGATAATCCCCGATTAAATAAAGAGGAAAAAGATTGGATTTATGATAAACAAATTATAAGTCAAGAAATAACCCCACTAAACCCTCAACAATATGTTCCTAAATTGAACACCCCTAGTTCAAATTACATCACGTCGACAGTAGTAAATAACAGAGGAGTAGTTATTGATTATCAAGATGACGGAGATGATAATATTTATTTAAATAACCGAAACGGTATTGTTGTGGGAAAAGAAAGAAAAGATATAGAATATATACTAGGTAAAGTTATTACTCAAAAAGACTTATTAGAGGATTTTAAATTTATTAATGGGATGATACATGATTATAGTTTAGTTAATGCTGAGAAGAAAAATGCAAAAAAAATTGAAGATATAAAAAATTGCCCTGTTTGCGATTCTAAAAGGTGTAATGGATCAGCTCATACAAGTGTAACTAGAGCTATTAATGCTGGAGTAAATGGAATGACGACATCAGGAGCGCTTTTATATGGTGGAGCAGCATGGTGGTCACAAGGTCCAACTGCATTTGGAGGAATTTTAGCATTGTTTAGTTCATTTGCACCAGGATATTTAGATGATAGTCAAAGTCAATATAAAGAATACAATTTGGAATTAAAAAAAGTACAAAAAAAGAAAAAAAATGAAAATTAACAACAATAGAATGTTTGATAAAAAGAAGTTATTCTTACTAGTTAAAAGACATAAACTTTTTTTCTTATACGTGTTATTTTGGTTTTACATTATGTATCTGAACAATAGAGAATTTAACTTAGGTAATATTGCTTTTAATTTGGTGCTTGCTTTGATTTTTTATTTAATAGGTGATGGTTTGGTGAATCAAAAATGAAAATTTAAAAACAAATTTTCCCCCGCTCCCGCACGAATCCAGGAAAAGAAAGACCTACAAAATTGCCTGCTGTTGGTAGCACAAAAAATGGAACAAAGGTTACTTTGAAAAATGGTGAATCATATATATTATTTAATAATAAATGGTTAAAATTATCAGGTCGATTAGTTGATGTAAATACCTATTTCAATATACCTGGTGATATGCCTGCACCAGGAACACCTCGCGTAATGGTAGATTCAGCAATATTGGATAAAATGAGTGAAACACATAGAAATAATGTGTTTGGATTAGAAGGACTAATTTCTGGATGGACTTTTGAAAGCCTTACAAAATGGAAATTTACGAAATTGAATTTTGCTGGATTATGGTTAGGATTTGCATATAATGGAATATCAGGCATTTGGAAACAATATGAGGCAAATAGTGAGCACGATAAAGAAACAGAAGCACAATTGCCAGAAAACCAATAAACATTCTAAATTATGAAAAAAGTTTTAAGAATTATTCTTGCTTTTATTGTCTGTATTGGAATTGGATATCTATTCAATTCTCGTAATTATAGGATTAGTGATTTTATTTTCTCATTCACATTAGGGATTGCAATTTTAATTACTCTATTAATTCAACGAAAAATATAAAAATAAAACCCGATTGCGCGGATTTGCAATCCGTGCCTGTAAAGTATATCTACAAAGTGAGAGAAAAAAAATAAAAACTGTGAGAACAAATAAGTTTTGATAATTGGAATGGGCACGGATTGCAAATCCGCGCTATCGGGGCGAAGCAGGTAATAAGAAATCATTTGTTGAGCAACTATCTAGTATGTCCAATATGCAAGATGTAAAAGTATGGGGACAAACACAGCGTTCCTGGCCTTCTCCATTTACAGACACACGAGTATATACAGAAAATATAGGAGCTGGTAATCACAACTATCCGACATATATGGTTGGTAGTAAAATAGGTATTACAAGTTTTAACACTGTTTATTTAAGACAACCTACCTATGGTTATCCTACGTCAATATATCAGAATGGTAAACTAACAGAGTATTCACATCAACCAGGTACGAAAAGATAAGATAAGATAAGATAAGATAAGATAAGATGAAAAAGAAGATGTTAATTATTTGTAGTGTAATACTTTTTATTCTATTATTTGATAGATTATTGTTCATGGAATACAGACTTAAAGAAGTATGGAGTTATAGCGGGGGAAGTTATTTTGGCGATCCTATAGCTTATGATCAAGACTTTGTTTTTAATAAAAATAAAATAAAATTTGTACGTAATAAGTCTGAAGACAATCCTGTTTTAGAAAAAGAGGTTTACTTGATAGGATGTTATTTTAATATATTACTTATGTATGATTATGATTTAAATAAAACAGCATTTTATATTAAATTGTAAATATAAGTGCAACGGTAAAGAATTTCAGGATGAACTTGGGCTTAATATGTATGATTTTGGAGCCAGAAATTATGACCCTGCCATTGGCCGCTGGATGAATATAGACCCATTGGCTGAAACCTCAAGACGTTTTTCGCCTTTTGCTTATGCTCTTAATAACCCGGTATATTTTATAGATCCGGACGGGATGGAAGCTGTTGGTGCCGACGGACTAACAGACGAGCAATGGATGGAAGTTTCAAGACCTGGTGCTGATGCAGAATTAAGAAGAGAATATGTTCAGGCTAATTCTGCACAGGAAGCTGCTGATGAACAAAGAAAACGAGAAAAAAGGTCAACAGTTTCTGTTGGACAGATTGGAAGTCCTTCTGATGATATAACGGTCAATATTTTTGGAATTATTACTAACGTTGTGAAAAACAATAAACCAAATAGATTTTTTGATGAAGTGGGCAACCAGCTAAAACCCAATGATTATGGTTTTGATAGTGAAGTTTTAAATTTTGATTGGAAAGTTGGAAGTAAATTATACACACTAATTCCTTTATCTAAATTTTTTACATTTATTACTAAGGCAGGCGTTATGCCTCCTTCCATTTTTGGGCTTCCATACAGGTATTTTGCAGTAGGATATCAATCTCATTTTGGTAATGCAGATTTTGGGTACAATCAAATGATGAAGGCTTTTGGAGAGAATTATGCCAATACTGAATATGGTGGAAATATAGGAAATGGAACTTTTTATAGATTTCAAGGTACAAATACCTTGTACAATTTGGCTGATGCTGGAAATTTTATGTGGGGAGCTTGGATGTCCTTTAATAATTTTTCTTACGGAGAAGTTTGGGCTAGTTCTAACATAAATAGTGTTATTACTTTTAATGGAATCGATACTGTTTCAGACCAAAGAGCAATCAAAAATGGATTTAATTACCTAAAAAAATAAGGATATAATGAAAGATAAAATATTAAGAACATCATACATTTCATTTGCTGTTTTAGTAGTTCTTCTGATTCTAGAATTTATTATGACAGATAATAAAATTAATCGTTATGGAACAAGTATTAGAGGGATCAAAGTTATATTGTCTTACTTTGTTCATTTGCCACTTTTTATTATTAACCTAGTGCTGACGATAAGAGTGTTTGTATTTTTCTATAAAAATAAGTTTCAAAAGGAATTAAAAGCTTTTTATTTTGTAATTCCGTCCATAATTTTCTATATATTTTGTATAGTATATATAGTAGTTGGAGTGATTATTAGGCAATGATATGGTAAATAAAACTTGACAAAGAATAGAAAAGCAAACTCCCCCCGCTACCACACGAATCCTTTCGTGTGGCATTATGAATTGACACAAGGTTTTTTAGATAGTTACTACTAAAAAATGAATAGAAATTACAAGTTTTATATCCTTTTTAGTGTGTACCACACGAAAGGATTCGTGCGGGAGTGGGGAAAGCTACAGATGGTTATCTTTCAGGTAGTAGCTTTGGAGAAGCAATGGTCAGAGAATATTTTAAAGGAATTATAGCAGTAGGAGCAAATTCAACTCCACAAGTAATAAAGTAAACATGAAAACAAATCTAAAACTAATATTAATTGCTAGTCCCTTAATTTTTATTCTTGTATTTTCATACATAATAAGCAGTAGAGTTGACTCTCAGTTAAAAGAAAAAGGTAAAATTACAATTGGGAAATTTGATAGTATTCAAAAGTATCCTAAACGTACTTATTTAGGGCTGTCTTATTATATTGGAAATAAGAGACATACTTCTTTTGAAAGTGGGCTGCATACAGGAGTTACTGAAAAAGATATGGGGAAGTTTTATAGAATTAAATATTTACCAGATTCTCCTGAAATAGTTAGAGGAATTTATTCAAATGAAATTATAGATACCGTAGCTATTTTAAATGCTGGATTTTCAAGGAAAGAATTGATCTCTGCTGACAGATAAAAAGGAGAAATTGTCCCCCGCTCCCGCACGAATCCTTTCGTGTGGCATTATGAATTGACACAAGGTTTTTTAGATAGTTACTACTAAAAAATGAATAGAAATTACAAGTTTCATATCCTTTTTAGTGTGTACCACACGAAAGGATTCGTGCGGTAGCTCTGGAAAGACTTAAATTTGGATTCTAAAAGGGCTGATGACCATCATATAATACTCAAGAGAATTTATGAATAGCTTAGCAATCAATAACAAACAATAAAAAATGAAATTTGAGAATGTACAATTGGATTTTTACTCTGACTTTTTGGGGGAGAACGAGATACGTTTGTATTGCAATGAAAAATCAGTTCCGTTCCAATTAAATGTTTTTGAAAAAGGAGAGCAGGGATATGAAGTGATCCAGCTGCGTCAGGGAGAAAATCAAATGTATCATTTTAGTTTATGGGACGGGTATTTTTGCGAGATAAGCCAGTTTCTGACTGAGAGTGCAGATTTTAGGGAACTGCCTAAATTTCTCAGGGATTATCATATAGGCGAAGGCTGGACCTGGGATGTGTTTTATGAACCCATAACAGCAGCTGAACTGGATTGGGTTTTAAATCAAATGGAATATCTGGTCGTGACCGGAGAGCAATATAAAGAGCATTTTTCCAATTTTAATTGTATCGAAAACCTGTATTTGTTTTTGAAAATCGTAAAAGAGAAAAATCTTCAGCTGCATATAACCAAAGAGTAAAAAGATAAAAAAACAAAACTCCATTATTTCTAATGGAGTTTTGTTTTTATGCTTTAAAAATTATTCATATTTTAAATACTCTAAAACATCAACCCTGGCTGCCTGATAAGCTTTTGAAAGCACCACGATTAAAGTTAAAGTCAGTAATGCCAGAAATCCAATTAAAAAAGGAAACAGTGAAATGGTAATTCTATAGGCAAAATTCTCCAGCCATTTATTTAGTAAATAATGTACCGGAAAAACTGCGATTACAAAACCAATTAAACAATAATAAATATACTGTTTAGACAAGGCGAGAAGCAGAGTATTGGTTTCGGCTCCCAGTGTTTTCCGAATGGCAATTTCTTTCATTCGCCTTTGTATAGAATAAGATGCCAAGGCAAATAAACCAAAAAGGGCAATAAGGATTACCACGATATTCAGCAGCGAAAACAGGTTTTTTTGTTTGGTATACGTTTCATAAGTTCTCGCATATTGTTTGTCCACAAAATCATATTTAAAAGGATATTCCTGGTCAACATTTGCGGTCCAGAATTTCTCAATAGCCGAAATGGTACTTTCAATTTTCTGCGATTTTAATTTTACATAAACGATATTCATGTTTTCTGCCATCTGCAAAGTTTCGATATGGTAAAATGTCATAGGTGGCACCTTGACTTCTGGGCTTAATAAATTGAAATCTTTTACGATTCCAACAATTCTTAACTTTTGATTTCGAATCAGGATTTCCTCTCCAATTGGATTTTTCATATTCATCAGCT
Organism: Flavobacterium sp. FG19; assembly: GCF_057809475.1. NCBI lineage: Bacteria > Pseudomonadati > Bacteroidota > Flavobacteriia > Flavobacteriales > Flavobacteriaceae > Flavobacterium > Flavobacterium sp. FG19. The sequence goes on from NZ_JBMDKA010000039.1 coordinate 22,189, forward strand.
TTGCCGCTGTTTCATTAATCAGGATAGAATTTATAGTGTCTGAAGCTAATTTTCTGTCCAGTCCCCTGCCTTTTGCTATTTTGATTTTCATCATTTCAAGCATTCCAAAATCGATCCCGACATGTTTGGCTTTAAAAAGTACATCGTGATATAAAAGCGGTGCTAGGGAATTGTCTTCGCCATCAAAAGAGAGAAGTCCGGTTGAGACATTTTCAACTCCTTCCATTTTGTTTAACTCCTGTTTGATGGTATTGTATTTATTGAAAATGTTTTTGTCGATGTTTTCTCCTTCGTAAAAAGAAGGCGGAAGATTTAAGTCAATAGCAATCAGCTGGTCTCCTTTAAAGCCAAGATCTTTATTGTTTAGGTATTTTACCTGTTCGTATACAATGTTTGAACCAATAATAAAAAACGATGCGGCAGCAAATTGAAAAATCAGCATTCCGTTACGCAGTCCAATACCATTTTTAGTTCTTGTAAAATCACCTTTCAGGACCTTTACCGTTTCAAAATTAGAAACATATACTGCCGGAAACAGGCCTGCTGCCAAAATCGTAATAACAAAAATCAGAATTAGCTGTACATAAAACTGGGTTCCAATGATCATTAAATTTTTGTTTAAAAAATTATTGTAGTAAGGCAAAGTCAATTCTACAATTACTAAAGCCAGCAAAATCGAAAATAAACTAATTAAAGCCGTTTCAAATATAAACTGCAGAATAATAGCTCTTTTTGAGGCGCCCGCAATTTTACGGACTCCTACTTCTTTAGCACGTTTTATGGCATTGGCTGTAGCTAAATTTATATAATTCACGATCGATAAAATGAGAATCAAAATAGAAAGTCCCATCATAATTACCAAAAACTGATAACTGCCGCGACCTTCGGGATAACCATCTGTAACAGAATGTAATCTGGCTTTTGAAAGCGGTTCGATGAAAACGGTAAAATGTCCCACTTTTTTTGACATTTCTTCCGGAGTAAAACCTGCTTGTTTTGCTTCTCTTACAATGACTTCATCATAATAGGCTTTTTCGAGCATTTTTCGGGTCTGCTCTACTTTTGACGGATCTTTTACTTTCAAAAGAATTTTTAAGGCAAACAAACTTCGGTTTTTGTCCGGATCAACAAGATCTTTCATCCGGTTTACAATGACATTGGGCGCAATCGAGGATTTACCGGGAATACGGTATACTGCGCGAATTACAAACAAATTATCCAGACAATTAATTTGTCGGCCAATTGGGTTTTCACTGCCAAAAATGCGTTTGGCAAGATCTTCAGAAATAGCAATGCTGGTTCCGTCTTTTAAGGCATCGGTACTGCTTCCCTGTATTATTTTAAAAGGAAACAGAGAAAAGAAATCACTTTCAACATTGATTATTTTAGCAACGAATTCCTTTTTACCCTTATAGATTATTTTACTTTTTTGATACCAGCTGTCTGCAAAAACGATATTTTCTACATTGGTATCTTTTTCTAAATAGTCTTTTAACCGTAGAGAATGATCACTGCCCACAGGCATATCCGTAAGTTGAACCAATACCTGGTAAACAGTATCTTTTTCGGGATTCCACTTATTATAACTTTGTTCGTCATTCCAGTAAAGCAGGGCAAAAATGAGCCCTGCGATTCCTATTGACAATCCCAGAATGTTACAGCCGGACAAAAGCTTGTTTTGTTTTAACTGGTAAATGAATATATTAATATAGTTGATTATCATGGTTTTGGTCAGAGGTTAAGTATTGTAGTGTCCGGATTTGTTTATTCATATTTCAAATACTTTAATACATCCACCTTTGTGGCCTGATAAGCTCTTGAAAGCACCACCAGCAAAGTCAGCGTTAATAAAGCCAGAAATCCAATTAAAAAAGGAAAGAAAGAAATGGTGATTCTGTAGGCGAAATTCTCCAGCCATTTATTCAGTAAATAATAAACAGGAAATAAGGCAATTAAAAAACCAAGTACACTAAAAACCACATATTGTCTGCAGAGTTCTTTTAATAAAACATCCGTTTCGGCGCCAAGGGTTTTTCGAATGGCAATTTCTTTCATGCGTCTTTCTATCGAATACGAAGCCAAAGCAAACAATCCGATCAGGGCAATCGTGATCACAATAAGGTTCAGTAACGAAAACAAATTCTTTTGTTTAACATAACTGCTGTATGATTTTTTATATTCCTTATCCACAAAATCATAGGAAAACGGATATTCAGGATCTACTTTTGTCGTCCACAAATTTTCAATGTCGGCTATAGTCTGCTGCATCGTTTTAGGATCGACGGTCACATAAATGTTATTTAAAAGACTGCTAAACCAGGGAACACTTTTAAAATGAAATATCGTGACAGGAGGTATGGCTTCTCCGGGATTTCCGATATTAAAATCTTTTACTACTCCTACGATAACAGCTTCTTTTCCGTCCCAGTTAATTTTTTTTCCTATCGGATCTTTTTCGTTCAATAACTTTAAGGCAGTTTCGTTAATTAACATTGAATTTATAGTATCCTGAGAATAAGCCGGACTCAAAAAGCGTCCTTTACTGATTTTTATTTTCATCATTTCAAGAACCCCAAAGTCTACCGGAACATTATTTCCGTCTATATTGATGTCCTTATGATGATAGGAGATCACCGATTTTGCTCCGCTTCCCAAAACAAAGCCGCCGGCGGAAACGTGTTGTACTCCCTTAATACGCTGCAATTCATTTTTAATGCGGTTGTATTTGAGCATTCTTTCGGTATCACCAATTTTTTCACCATAAATATTTCGATAAGAGATATTCAGGACCTGGTTTCCATTAAACCCCAGATCTTTAGTATTCATATAATTAATCTGCTGATATACGATATAAGACCCAATAATAAAGAACGCCGCCACGGCAAACTGAAAAATCAGCATTCCGTTTCGCAGCCAGATACCGTTTTTACTTCGGGCAAAATTTCCCCGCAATACTTTTAAAACTTCAAAGTTTGACACATAAACTGCCGGAAAAATGCCTGCTGTGATTACGATGATAATGAAAAGAACAAAAAGCTGCAGGTAAAACTGACCGCTTTGTAAAACCAGTGTCTTTCCTAAGAAAACATTATAATAGGGCAGAGAAAGTTCTACAATAACAAGCGATATCAAAATAGAAAATAAGGTTATAACAGCGGTTTCAAAAATAAACTGCTGTACGATTACCGTTTTTGAAGCTCCAATGACCTTACGAACACCAACTTCTTTGGCTCTTTTCACTGCATTTGCGGTTGCCGAATTGACATAATTTACAATTGATAATAGTAGGATTAAAATAGATAAGCCAACAAAAATCAATAATAGCTGGTAATTTCCATTGTCTTCAATAAGGCCGCCGGTTTTGGTGTGCAAACGAACAATAGATAAAGGCTCTAAGTGAGGTTTCACTTCTCCAAATTTCTGAATAAACTCCTGCGGACTCATTCCCTGAGATTTGGCACGGGGCACTGTCATGTTCTCATAATAAACTTTAGCCATACTTTTTGCAACGAGTTCAGCATCAGTCGGATTTTTTAATTTTAATAAAAGAATAAATTGAAAGTTGCCCCATTGCTGAATGGTGTTCTTTATCCGGTTATCCATAAAATTGACCACACAGGAAGGATTAAAAACCGATTTTTTATCCAGTTTATAAACGCCTCTGACAATTAAAACCTGATTTTGTAACATTATTTTTTTTCCCAAACCACTTTCAGTTCCAAAAAGCTGCTGTGAGAGGTCTTCAGAGATACAAATACTATTTACATCCGGCAGTGCATTTTTTATATTGCCTTCAATAAAGGAATAAGGAAAATATTCGAAAAAGCTTTTTTGGGCTATAAGAATTTTATCAGATTGTACTTTTTTATTTTTGTAATGGATAATTTCATTGTTATAATTGCCATTTAAATAACAGAAAGATTCAACCTCGGGACTTACGTTTTTTACAGCAGAGCCAATAGGTGCCGAACTGGAAGCCCAATAGGTGGTTGGGTCCATTTGGTTGGCTACTAAAAATACATGGTCTTTGTTTGGGTTCCATTGATCATAACTCTGCTCATCGTTCCAGTACAAAATGGCAAAGATCAATCCGGCGATTCCAATACTCAATCCTAAAACATTCAAAGCGGTAATAAGCTTATTGTTTTTGATATGGTAAATAAAGATATTAATCCAGTTCTTCAGCATGACCTTAATTTTTAGAAGTTACTAAAACGTCTACATTTTTTTGGTTGAACCTTTCAGAAAGAATCACGCCATCTTTCATAAAAATAGTTTTCTGCGAGAAAGAAGCATCATAATCAGAATGCGTTACCATCAAAATAGTAGCACCGCCGGCATGAAGGTCCGTTAATAATTCCATTACTTCATTACCATTTTTGCTGTCCAGATTTCCGGTAGGCTCATCGGCGAGAATAATTTTCGGACTATTGATTAAAGCTCTCGCTACGGCCACACGCTGCTGCTGTCCGCCCGAAAGCTGCTGCGGAAAATGTTTTAAACGATGCGAAATACCCAGTATCGCGGCCATTTCTTCTACTTTTTTCTTTCTTTCAAAAGAATGCAGTTTATTATAAAGCAGCGGCAGTTCGATATTATCATAAACCGACAATTCATCAATTAAATTGAAATTCTGGAAAATGAATCCGATGTTCTTTTTTCTGGCTTTTGATTTCTGGCTTTCTTTTAAACCTGCCATTTCCTGACCAAGTAACGTATAACTTCCGCCCGAAGGACTGTCCAAAAGTCCCATGATATTTAATAAAGTCGATTTTCCGCTTCCGGAAGGCCCCATAATGGAAACAAAATCGCCTTCGTTAATGGTTAACGAAATATCATTTAAAGCGCTGGTTTCTACTTCTTCAGTTCTGAAAATTTTAGATAGATTTTTAATGGTAATCATAGTAAATGAATGTTTTTTGATTGATGATGTATTTATATTTACTTGTTTGTTTTTTTGAGCTGCATTTGAAGAGTGTCTTTATACAAAATCATTTTCCACTCCATAAATTTTTCGTTGAATTTATCAATTTCAACAGAAATAGTATCGGGGTTCTGCATGTTTCTTTCGTACGATATTACCTTAAAAGTATTTTTTTTATCGTCAAACCGGTATTTCATGTATACAGAAGCACTGTCAACATAACTATTTGGATTGGGGCAAAAGAAAATCTTTTCCCGTTCTTCAATGTAAACAGTTTTCCATGCCGTACTGTCTTTCTGCCAGGCATTTTCAGGAACTGCTTTGCCATTTCGTGTCATAGATTCTACTTTCCATTTTCCAAAATATTTTTTAGGAATCTGAATTTTATTACTATAATAAACAACAAAAAGGCAGGGAATCAGGATACAAAATATTCGGGAAAGGATACGCAGCGGGGTATTTCCTATCTGGATACAGGATTCCTTTATGGGAATTAATAAGACCGCTAAATTTTCTTTATACCTGGCTAATAAAACAACTAGTCCTAAAGTAATTATAATGGAAGTGAAGCAGGTTACTGGGCCAATTTTGTAAAAAAGATTGATTAAAAGGATATTGATCATTACGGGTAAAAGAATACAGATACCCGGCAAAACGGATCGTTTAAAAAGCAGACAGACCCCGCCTGCAATCTGAAGTATTGCCACAATTAAGGAAAGACCGTATGAGTATCCGTAATATTTCCAGGTGAGTTCCTGACCGGTTAAAGTCTGAACCAGCGAGTCATCGATATGATAAGAAAACGAAAAATTAACATCTATCATTTTCTCAAATCCAAAGATACAAACATGGAAAGCAATCCAGTATCGTAAAATTGTAAACAGTAAAGTCTGGTATTTTTCAGAATTTAATGTTTTCTTTTTTTCCTTATAATGCCAGTATACGGAGAAAAACAGTGAGAACACTATTGCAAGGAGTAATGTAAACATTCCTGCAGCATTCGTAAATTGGGTTAATTCATAAGGCAGTAGTGGTAAGAGTACAAAAAGCAAGGCATTGGTTCCTCCAACAATAGCTAAGAAGCATAAGGATAGTTTGGAGAACCATACAGAGTTTGTTTTGGTTTTGTCTGAATTCATATTTTTTTTGGTAATACAGTTTATTAAAATTTTGCAAGTGTTTTTTAGCTGTTTATTTTGTTATTTTTACTTTCGAAAGCCATTAATAATTAATGATTTACCAGTTCTAATGTGATTTTCATGCCAACAATTTAAACCGTATAAGCTGCTTGTTTTTAGCGGTTTAATTATCACTGAAAAAACAAACTGTCCATTAATGGACAGCTTTCGTCCAAAACCGAACAACAATGAAAAAAACTAACGCCTCCATTTTAATCATAGACGATCAGGAAGACATTCTTTTTGCGTCGAAAGTGTACCTTAAAAAATATTTTGAGCACATTCATACCCTTAATAATCCAAAAAAAATAGTCGAATTACTGGCTCAAAATGCTATTGATGTTGTTTTGCTCGATATGAATTACCGTATAGGTTTTGAAGACGGAAGAGAAGGTTTGTACCTGCTGAAAGAAATAAAAACGCTTTCGCCCAAAACGGTAGTGATTTTAATGACTGCTTTTGGTAAAGTAGAAACGGCTGTTGAAGGATTAAAATCAGGTGCATTTGATTATATCTTAAAACCCTGGGAAAATAAAAGACTGCTGGAATCTGTAAAACAGGCCGTAGACAAAGCACGCAAGGAACAGAAAAAAAATAAGGAAACAGTTGTTGAACAGGACTTTTTTACCGGAACTTCCGAAAATATAAAAAAGGCTTATTCACTGGCGGATAAAGTAGCAAAGACCGATGCGAATGTTTTGATCCTGGGCGAAAACGGAACCGGAAAATTTGTACTGGCGCATCATATTTACAGTCAGTCCGAAAGAAAAAATCAGCCTTTTATTGCGGTTGATCTGGGGGCTTTAAATTCGAATATTTTCGAAAGTGAGTTGTTTGGTTATGCTCAGGGCGCTTTTACCGATGCCAAAAACGATACCCCCGGACGTTTTGAAATGGCACAGAACGGCACTATTTTTTTAGACGAAATAGGCAATGTACCGCTGCATTTACAATCGAAACTGTTACAGGTCATTCAGACCAAAACGGTAACGCGGCTGGGTGAAACCAAAGCAAGACCACTGAATGTCCGGATTATTACGGCTACCAATCTGAACTTAAAAATGGAAGTGGCCGACAAAAATTTCAGGGAAGATTTATATTACCGCATTAATACCATGGAAATTGTGCTGCCGCCGCTGCGCGAACGAACAGAAGATAAAATCCCGCTGGCGGAATACCTGCTGGAAAAAATGACCGAAAAATACGGAAGAAGCGAAATCAGTTTTGATAAAAAGGTGCCGGAACAAATTGAAAAACATGCCTGGAACGGCAACATCCGTGAGATGGAAAATAAAATTGAACGTGCCGTTATTCTCTGTGAAAATAATGTCATCACGGTTTCAGATCTGGATCTGGAAAATATAACGTCTTATGACGAAAACCCGGATGATATTCAGCTTTCTTCTGTAGAAAAAGGCGCGATCGAAAAAGCACTTTTAAAACACAGTAACAATATCAGCAAAACCGCCGAAGAGCTCGGATTGTCCAGAGGGGCATTGTACAGACGTTTAGACAAATATAATATCAACCTGAATTAGTATGTTTAAAACACTGCAAACCTATAAACTGCTTTTTTTCAGGCTGCTGCTGATAGTGGCCGGAATAGAAGTTTCGATTTATTTCTTTAAAATCAATTTACTTTTCACGGGTGTATTTGGCTTTTTTATTGTCTTTCTGTTCATTCGGGAAATGTATTTTTATGTCCGCAATTTTGTACTGCTGTACGATAAAACCATTTCTTCGATCCTGCAGCATGATTTTTCCTCCGATTTCACCAAACATAAAACCAATGTAAACTATCAGGAGCTTTTTCAGTTGTATAATACACTTAAAAGCCGGCAGAACGAGCAAGTTTCAAAAGACATTATTTACCGTTCTATTTTAAACAATATCGAAACCGGAATTATCATTTTAGAAAAACAGGATGAGGTCTGGGACATTTTTTTGATGAACGATTATTTCTCTTCTCATTTTGAGGTTCCCAAAGTTTCGAAATGGAAATACCTTAAAAACCAGCTCCCGTCGTTATGTGAAATTATAGAAAAGGACGATTTTCATGAAATAAAAACCTCAGTCGAAATTAGTATCAACGAACAAATTCCGCAGACTTTTGTGCTGCAGGCTTCGCAAACCGAAATTTTTGAACGCAGTTATTGTATTGTTTTACTCGATTCAATTCAGAATGTAGTCGAGAAAAAGGAGAAAGATGCCTGGGTAAACCTGATGAAAGTGATTTCGCATGAGCTTTTAAATTCGATCACTCCAATTCGGTCGATCTGCCAAAACCTTCAGGATCTGGTCGAACAGGATTTGCTTTCGGCAGAAGATTTAGAAGATATTAAAAACAGTGTCGAAACCATGTTACGCCGAAGCGACCACCTGCAGAAATTTGTAGAAGGCTACCGTAAACTGGCGATGCTGCCTTCGCCCGAAAAAGAAAAAACAGCACTACAGCCGCTGATTGAAAACTGTCTGCAGATTATGAACCCGCTGTTTAAAAAAGACAGCATAGAAGTGTTAAATACCATTTCGCTCAAACGTACCATCAATGTCGATCTGCAGCAGACAGAGCAGGTCATCATTAATCTGTTAACGAATGCAATTCATGCGGTACAAAATGCGGCTCAGAAACAAATTGTAATTTCGGCCGAAGCCCGGGAAAACAGGATTTACATCAGAATAGCAGACAGCGGTTACGGAATTGAAAAGGAAATCGAAAACAAAATTTTCCTGCCTTTTTTTACTACCCGGAACGAAGGCGCCGGAATTGGCTTAACCTTATCCAAAAACATCATCGAAGCTCATGGCGGTTATATTTCGTTTAAAACGGAAAACAGCAGAACTGTTTTTGAGATTTGTCTGATCCAGGAGTAATTTCTGCGGTTACGCTTTCATAAGGATATTTCTTATATATTAGCAAAACCAAAACACTTTTTACTTTAGATGTACAAAGTGAAAGACCAAAACCAAAAACAACCGTTTCATGAAAGAAAAAATCCTGAATTCTAAATTAATCCTGCTGATTCCGGCTTACTGGGCCTGCTTATTTGATGAAATTATTACCATTGTTAACCAATCCGATGCTTATTGGAAAGGAGATTTAAGCAAAGCCAATGAAGCAAATCCGATAGGCGCATATATGATGGCCGGCCATACTTCGGGATTGTTTATAATTTGTGCTCTTTGGTTGGTAATCATTGGGATCATAGGCTATAATTTATCCGATAAAAGACTGAAAATTTTTTCGCTTTTCGTTTTAATCGCCCATTCTTTTGGAGCCTCCAGCTGGTTAAGTAATTTCTATAATTTTTGGGCTGCAATTGCTTTTATTTTTATTAATGCTGTCCTTTTCATTGAAATTGACCAGATCTATGAATCGAGAAGGAAACTGAAAACTATTGAAATATAAGCACCTTATTAAAAATGAGAAAAAGATTTTTAGCGGTATTTTTGCTCGTGACCGTTTTTACGTTTGGACAAAAGCCCGTTTTTACCATTAAATATACAGAACAACTTGCCGTTTTTGTTTTTTTACAAAATCTCTCGGAACATTATCCGGACAATGTTTTTAAAACGGAATTTCAAAAATCAAAATACAATACAGATCAGTACAAGAACCTGATTTCAAAATTCGACAAGCTGGCTCTTAACTACAGTTATCGGTTTGAAGAGTTTCCTTATGGATCTAAAAAGAACATGCAGGCCGAAGATATCCTGAAAAAAAATCTGATCGAAACAAACGATTTAAAAAATTTCAAAATACGTTCGGCCGGGATTGTTTCAAACCAGACACTGATGGATCTGGCGGAATGTATTTTAGCCTTTACTCCTGTCTACAACGAACTGATTTATAACCCAAACCGGGAGAAATTTGAAAAACAGCTTGAAGACATTATCCAATATTCAAACGAACATCAGATAGAAAATTATTTTAATACGGGACTCGTGTTTTACAATTCCAGCTGGGATAATGCGATTCCGTTTGAAATTGCTTTTTATCCGCTTCCTAACTCAAAAGGATTTACGGCTCAGGCATTTTGTAATAACTTTATCAGTGCTGTTCAGACCGATTTAAAAGAATATAAGGATTTGTTTAGTGTGATGCTGCATGAAACCTATCATATTATTTATGACGAGCAGTCACTCGAAGTCAAAACACAAATCGATACTTATTTTAAAGAAAATCCATCAAAATGCAGTAATTATGCCTATCAGCTTATGAATGAAGTTTTGGCAACAGCTTTAGGCAACGGCTATGTGTATGGACAGTTAGACGGAAAATTAGATACTTATGATTGGTATAATAAAAAGTATATTAACCTGATGGCGAAACAGATTTATCCGTTGGTTAAAGAATACATTGACCAGAAGAAACCCATGGATAAAAAGTTTGTCGACGATTATATCCGGCTTTATGAAGTAAATTTTCCGGACTGGATTAATGAGCTCCATAACATAATGAGCTACAGGTACGTGCTTTCTGAAGATGAAAAAGATTTTGAAGTAATAGATAAAATGTTCCGTTATCGTTCCAGAACGCAGTATGAAGATCAGATAACCGAAAACAGCATTGGAAAAATGCAGGAAACACCTTTGACCAAAGTGGTCATTATTTCAAAAAATAATGCGCAAAAACTTAAACTGCTCAAAAGTAAATTTAAAGAATTAAAGAAATGGCAGTTTAAAGCCGATAAAGAGTTTGCCGAAAAATTCCTTCTGGAAGACAAAAGCCAGCTCATTGTACTCAATAAAAAAGCATCAACTGTCGAAGCACTTTTAAAACAATTGGATCAAAGTATAAAGTAAATAATTTTTCCCAAAAATAACCAAACCCCAAAACAATTAAACCCATGAAGAAATTTTTGAAGTTCCTTAAGATTACCCTTATTTCTATTGTAAGTATCTGCCTGATTTTTGTGCTCTATGTTTATATCAGCAACCAGCTTTTTTTAGGATCCAAAAACCAGGAGAATATAGATTATTTGGCAAAGAATAAAGTGGAGGTAAAAGGCGCTGTTACCGAAAAATTGTTCGACGGTGATTTTTACAAATCAAAAGTGTTTCTTTTAGGAGAAATTCACGGTTATGCGGACAATCAGGTTTTAGACCGTGAACTGCTTATCTTTTTAAATAAAAAACTGGGTATTAAATATTATATAGCTGAAATGGATAGTATAACGGCTAAAAAACTAAATCAGTTCCTGTCTAACAAAGTAAAAGACGAAAAGGTTTTAAAAGAAGTTGTGGTTTCTGTTGCTAAAAGAATTCCGCAGCAGTCAAGTCAGGAACTATTTGATAAGTGGAATGCGGTTTATGACTACAATCAAAAATTAGCCGATTCTTCAAAACTAACCGTAATTGGAATTGATAAAAATTTCGATGATGAATCAAAAGGCCCGAGAGATATTGCGATGTTTGATAATTTTAAAAATTTCGTCAATAAAAAACATCTGAAAAACGAGAAATTTTACGGGCTGTTTGGCTTTTATCACGTACTTCAGACAAAAACAGCATCAGGAAGAGAAACCTTTGCCGCAAAGCTGAAAGAATCCGGAATTAAAACCACAAGTTTTGTGAGCCATACGATAGACAGTGATATGTACCTTCCTAAAAATCCACAGTTTCCAACACCGGAAAATGAAAAAGTGGACTGGGCCAATGCAGACGGACCTTTGGTAGTAGTAAAAGGAATTAAAGATTTAAAAGAACTAAGCCAGCCTAATACAATTACCCTTTTTAAACTGAATTCGGCAGACTCGCCTTATTTTAAGCTGCAGAATTTAGTTCATTTAAAATCGAGACTGTTTGGAGATAATGTGATTCCTCAGGAAAATACCGTTACAACAGATTATTTTCAGTATGTTTTTTTATTAAGAAATTCTCAGTCCCTAAGTAAACTGAAGCAGTAAAAGAATTTTATGGATGGATTATAATAAAGAGGATCAAATGGATCAAAGAGAAACCGACTTAATCGAAATAAAAAGAATTTTTGCCGAAAAAGACAGTGCGGCAGTATATGAAAAAGCCTCCGGTTTTCTTCATTTTTATGAAGAAGATGAGGAAATTGTGCTGCTGTTGTGCCAGTTGTTTGAAGAAGACTGGCATGAGAGCCATGAAGATATGACAGTGACTTTTCAGTATATTGCCAATCCCATTACGGCGCCATCTTTGTTCAGGGTGGCCTTTTCAGATTTTGAATATTACCGGTGGAACGAGTACTTTCCAATGCAGAGAAGATGTACCTGGTCACTGGCAGACATTGGAACAAAGGAAGCTAAAAAATATCTCGAAGAAATAGCAGAAAAGGCGAATGAAACCGTTGCCGCATATGCAGCAGAGAGATTAATGAAATGGGACTTTGAATTTAGACGAAAAGGACCTGTTTTGGAACGCAGTCAAAATGATGCTTTTGCCCTGGCACTTGAAAAATATGCCGATAGTGTAGCAGAAGTACCTCAAAGCGGACAAAACGTAATAGGGAATTTAATGAAAACCCTGACTTATGATATTATCGACACCACACCTATTGAATTTATTGATATCATAACGGAATATATTGTATTGTATCAGGCACATGAAAAAAGTACAGCCCAATATGCCTTTGAGAATCAGAAGTTTGATAGTGCTGTTTACAACAATTCCCATTTAAACACTGTTAATCTCAGCTTTCTTTCCGCCATGCAAAGCTCTGATTGGGCACAAAAGGAAAATCAGGAAAGCATACTCGCTCTCTGGATCAAAAAAGAAGCTTTTGAAGAACTGCTCAGAGAAACAAAATTTCAGTGGGTTCCCGATCATGATTATCAGGGGAGTGAACTCCAAAGAAAAACAATACGGTTTGATTTAGATCAGAAAACTTTTGAGCTGTTTATAAATGAGAAACTGGAATTTATACTGGATATTTCAGCTTTTGTTAAAGAACAAAAACAGCTTATAGACCAAAATGAAACAGATAAGCTGCTAATTCCGAAAGAAAGAATAATAGAACTGGAAGATCCTACGGTAATCACAGAAATGTAATCGCAGACGATAAGAATAACAGTAATACGATTTTTTCTAAAAGACCCATAAAGACTCTTTATGAACCCGTTAGATTTTCAAAGAATAGATACAGCCGGTAATTTTGCTTTAAATGAAGAATACCTTCTTTCGTATAGCTATCGCGACGGCTGGACAGAACGGCTTTTAAGTTTCCGGCTTTTTGTGGATATCTATTATGAAAGCAAAGGGGAGATTAGTTTTTATGTATGGGAAAAAGATAAAAAGGAAATCGAAGAACTGCTGGATTTTGAAGTTCCCGAAGAAATTAAAAAACTCATAGCGCTTGTTATGACTCAGGAGAAATTACAATTGAAAAAACATTATGCTGATTTTTTTCTGGAAGATTCCAATAACGTTCTTTTTGTTATTAATCATAAGGGAGTTTCCCATAATGTAAGCATAGGCATTATGCTCAAAGAACTCCAAAATCCAAATGAATCCGAAAGACTGCTTTTTCTTTTAAATAAAGAATTTAAAAAACTTAGAGAAGAAATATATACCAAACTATCAGCAAAATGAAACTAAAAAGGGACTGGTTTAAAAAAAACAACGACACAAAAAAGCTTTCTGATATTACGTTTAAAGACGAAAACTTTAAAGAATTACTCACAGCACTAAATGTTGAGTACGTAACAGAAATAACAATTCTCGATTGCAGTAATTATGATTTAGTCTCTGTTGATGAGATTAAATATTTTCCTAATCTGGAAACTTTAATTATTGATTCGCATGATTTACAGGATCTGGACCTGACATGGAATGAAAAACTAAAGAGCGTTACGATTGAAAGAAGTGATTATCTTACAGAAATTGATTTTTCAAAAAATACAGCGCTTGAATTTCTTAAACTGGGAGGTTTAGAGTTAGAAAGATTGGATTTAAGCCAGAACCTGAACCTCAAAAAAATATGCTTAGACGGTGTCGACATTGAAGATCTGGACCTGACCTGTAACAGCAGCCTTGAAGAATTATATCTCCAACATATGCCTTTTTTTAATGGTGTTGTAAATGAAAAAAATAAAGCTCTTAGAATAATTTATTGTTCTTACGGAGGTTCCTGCCGATGGACTGAAAACGGATTACCAGAATTGGAAAAACTGACATTAGAAAACTGTGAATTAGATTCGGTAGACGTTACCGCTTTTCCAAAATTGAAAAAACTGGACATCACCTGGAATCAAATAGCGGCTATTGATCTTTCGCAGAACAATCTTTTAGAAGAATTACGTATGGCCGATAATGCGTTTTCAAATATCAATCTGGAAAAGAATAAAAACCTGAAATATCTTTATTTAGGAGGAGATCATGACAGGTGGTCGTCTGAAGAAATTGAACATACTTATTTAGACATAAAACACAATACACAATTAATAGAACTTTTCATCAATCAAAGTGGTCTGACGGAAATTGATTTATCAGAAAACTTGTTTCTTGAAAGACTTTATATCGATGAGAATCCGATAAAAAATATTGATCTGTCAAAAAATATCCGGCTTAAAAATCTTACGATCCAGGATACTCTATTAGAAAACCTTGATCTTTCAGAGAACATTGAGTTGAAATATTTGAGATTAAAGAATAACCAATTAAGTGCTCTTCAGTTTCCTTCGGCTGCGAGTATTAAAGATTCGGCTTTAACTCCCGATCAATTAGCCAATGAAACAATAAATAATTTAAAAAATAAAGGCTTAGTTTTTGAAGACAAAGCCGATGAAGAAGATGAAGAAGTTTAAGGCTTTATGCATCAGTATCAATCCGTACTTTTGGCAATCCTTCAAAACGAATACAAAACATGAAAGAACTTTTACATACTATTTTTAATAATCCTGAAAACCAGAAAGTACTGGCCTTTTTAAATGTTCAGATGAAAGAAACACCTCTTTATCTAAAAACATGGAAAGAATCGTACTCCGGTTTTGATGAAGGCGCTGTTGCCCTGTTTGACAGATATGGCGAATATGTACCGGAAGAATGTAAATATTCATTTGAGACTCACAGTATAATGGTCAACAATTCCAGCGGTGAAATATTTGCTTTTAATACCGGACGTTTTTCGGTTTTCTTTAAATGCGATTTTGTTAAAGCCGGAATTGAAAACGAAGATTCTTTAAGAAGAGGTTATACCTTTGACTGCATAACCGATATAACAGAATTAGGCGAAAAATGGTGTTTTATGGATCGTTTTAATAATCAGAAAGAACAATTAAAATGGAGTTATGAATTAACCCGGTAAGACCTTTTACCATAACTTTAAAAATACAATACAGCAATGTGGTACACTAATGAAACAGAGGTTATACCGGAAGAAGTATTAGATCTTTTCTGGCGGGAATTAAAAGAACAGGCCGGAGAACTTCAAAGTAATGAATTTGAATTTTACTGGGAAATGCTGGGTGGTCCATTGTGGATGTCCTGGTCTATAGAAATAAACGGTAAATCACTCCGGTTTACAACCCATTATTTCAGCGAAAGATACCTGGAGGCATTCCTTAATAAAGGACTCATTGAGATCATTAAAGTGTATGATCAGTCTGAAAATGAAGGCCAGTATGACAAAAAGAGATACAGAATATTAAAAAACAAGGATTAGCGAAGATTAAAACAAATTAGCGCCATTCGTTATAATTATGAAACAGGATATCATTACTAAAATAAATAACGCTGCATTAACAGAAAATACCAGATCAGCTATTATAGACAGCTTAACGGATCGATTTTTAATTGAAACACGGCAAACCGAAATTAAGATTGGAGATTCAAAAATAGGAGGTTATCCTCATTTACCTGAAAATTTTGACTATCCGCAGGAAGAAACTTTTTTTTATGAGTTTGTAGGACAGATAAATCTTTCTGATTTAACAGAAAATGATATTCCGGATTTTCCCAAAAAAGGAATGCTGTATTTTTTTATTGATGATGATTTTAACGTAAGTAATGTCAATACCAGAGTTTTTGTTCTGAATGTCCCTGTTTCAGAGCTGGTAATAAAATATCCTCCCCAAAATAAGAAAAGCCGTTGTGAGTCTTTTTTAGACAGAAACGAAACCGCCGAACTCAAATTGCAGTTAAATAAGGATTTTACCATGAACCAGCATCTTCTGGACGAAATTATCTTTGATAATCCAGATGATGTAAATTTTGATTTAGAACATTTTTACACCCGTGACCAGATTTGGGGTTTTACAACAAGCTGGGGCGGAGGCGATGCGCAATGGAGCGCCTATCTGGCAAAAAAAAGATTTGGTTGCCTTTATTGGCTCACACTTGATCATCAAATTGAGGGATTAAGAAAGCAAAACACCGATTTGAAGACCTGGTTAAATGAAAAGGTCGACAGCATGATAGCAGAACAAAAAGAAAAACTTTTAAAATATGATAAAACGATTACGATCTATCCGTATTGGGAAAAAGAACTAACAGATACGGAGTTTACCAAACAGCATCTCAATGCCTTTATTGAGGAGCTGGATTTTCATAAAGCACAAAGTAAAAAATGGCAGATGCTGCTGTCATTATCTTCATACCCTGAAGCCGAAATGCAGTTTGGAGATGGTAAGATGGAGTTTTTTGTCAATTTAGAAGACTTAAAAAATCAAAACTTTACTAATTTTTTCTGTCATATTTATAATTAAAAAAGACGAACTGACCAGAAAACAGTGGCTAACAGAATCAAAAGACTTTTATCTTCTATGAAACCGATATTTTTCCTCTTAATTTTAAGTTTAGTATTTCTAAGCTGTAATAAGAATGCTGAAAAAAAGGCCAGCCCGCCTGCTGTCGTTAAAACTTCAGATAAAAGTATGCCTTTTCACAAGCTGAAAAAACTTTTTGTAGTTGGGGATTTTGAAGGAAAGGGTAAAAAAGATACTCTTTTTCAGTACAATTATTCGAACCTGACCCAAACAGAAATTAAGGAATCACCCGATCCGTTTGAAAACGAATGGGACACAGTGGTAGACTGGTTCTTTAAACAGGATGCCGATTTGTATCTCGCATTTAACCCGGACAGCCAGCCAAAACTGCATCTGGGAACTGCACAGGGGTTATACTGCTTATTAAATATTGGTGATAATAATGCCGATGGCAGAGATGAAATTGCACTGGTCATAGATTATTTAGATTACAGCAGGGTAAACAGCTGTAAAATTTATTCTTTATGCAATAATAAATGGGTACTTTTAAAACAGTTTGGCATACATGAAGGTTCCTTTGATTATACAACAGATAGTGAACCCGTTTTTGAAAATATCCCGGATTTTCTGGAAATGAAAGAGGGTGAGTGGAGGTATAAAGATTATCTGCAAAACGCTTATGATACCGTAGAAGAAGTGGGGAAAATGAAAGCACTCGGATTAGAAAAATGCCAATAGATAGTTTAAGAATGAAATCAACATCCGGAAGAATTAATATCATACTGTTTTTTTTAATTGTACCGTTTTTGGGGTATAGTCAGATTGAAACAGTAAATATTGGGGGAGTACTGCATTGTTCAAGAAATGTACACGATATTATAAAAAAGAAAAAGAAAGCATGGTACTGGTCTATGCCCGAAGAGTTTATACCGGATTCAGTTCCTTATCAAAAAGACAGTTCGTATATAATGATTAAAAAAAGGAAATACCTGCAGAAGATTTATTCTTCAAAAAGATTTAAAATTAAAACAGTTGAGCCCGCTGAAGGTGTTAAGGATACATTCCTGATCCAAAATTTAATCACCGGACGAAAAGAAGAGATTCAATTTACCGAATCCTGTAATGTTATTTTTAAAGGGGCAGAATGGATCAGAAAAGAACCTTATTTTTTGTTTGAAGCGCGGTTTGACGGATATGAAGATCTTTTTAGTTTAAAATTTGGTAGTAATAATATTGCTATGTTCAATTTTGATCTGCCGCATTACAGGAAATGTGATTGATAAATTTTAAATAGAATTAAATGGAACTGATTTTATTATATACCAAAGATGAACTGAAATCCGGAAGTTTAGTGAAAAAGATAATTATCGTAACACTATTATTTAGTATCTTAAGCTGTACCCATAAAGAAAAGATTTACAGCGAAAAAGTAAAAGTGAAATCCCTGGAAAAGTTTGATCTTAAAAAGTTTAAGGAGCATAAAAAAGACAGCATTTATGAATATCTGAAGAAGGATACCATTGTCCGGTTATCCGAAGATGAAAATCAGTACAAACAGGAGTTCTTTACACAAAATCGTAGTTTTAAAGATATTTTTATTTACAGTAAAACGACAAATTCATTGACAGGTGAATTTCATTATTTTTACGGAATGCCGATTGGAACCTGGAAAAATTATGATGAAAACGGAATTTTGAAAGACAGCCTGAATTATGACGAAGGTTTTGATTTTACGGTAAACGATTTAATTGTAAAACTCAAAAAAGAACTCACGATTGATCTGGTCTACGATACAGATTATAAATCACTGGTTATAGAAAGATACGACTGTAAACGATTCTATTTGATAAACAGCCGCTGTTATTTAATACAAATAACGAACGAGGGAGGCGAAAGAACGATTGTGGCTGATGGTAAAACAGGAAAAATTGTAGAAGATACAACCTATTATTTTGAGGAATAATTTGCCTTGAAAATAATAACGTTTAATAATGACAGCTTAACCGGAATAAAATGAAGAATATGCAGATCAAAAACATAAAAAGAATCTTATCGACGTTTGGAATCCTGATTTTCTTTCTTCCTTTTTTTCAGATGTGTTCCGATGAAAATCTGAAATCAAAACCTGCGTTTTTTAGAAATCATTCAGATCCTCAGACTCCATCTGAAAAAAATGCAGCTTTCCGGAAATCTAAAGAAAATGTGACTTTAACCGGTTACGAACTGGCATTCAACCCCGAAGTTCCCATTCTGCTGATCTTTACCGTAATGATGATTTTCAACTTTATTATCTGGGTTCTTGCGCTTCGGGATTTTAAGATTACGATTTTTGTGTTTTTAAATACGCTGCTGTCGTTAATTTCGATTATAGGACTGGTTACGATTCTTCCGTTTGGACAGCTGCGGTACGGATTTTTAGTATTTCAGTTAAACTGCCTGCTGCTCTGTTATTTTGCATGGAGAAGTAGTAAAGAGTAAAGAGAATAGAGTATAGAGTGAAGAGTAACTAGATGGTGACTGCTGTAAATGTACTATACTCAATCCGTAAAATAAATGTTTTATGATTGGATTTTCTAAAGAAAGAAACAATTATTTATCAAGTACAGCCTGAATCGAATTACTGATTTCCTCCAGATTATTTTGTTTGTTATTGGTCATTAAAATAATCGTCGAGTTGACGCTGCTAATTAATAAAGCCTGATAATTAAAAGCCGCGCCATCGTGAACATGACTGGTTACTTTTCCGTTTTCGATAGTCCCGCCGCCAAGACCCGTCTGATTATCTTTAGAAAATGGCTCGAAAAGTTCACGTGTCGACTGTTCATTAATAATTTTATAGGAATTAATGGTTTCAGACCATTTGTAAAAATCTTTTAAGTTTAAAGCCGTCCAGCCCGAAATGTTGTATTTCAGCATGTCTGCTTTTCCCGAATTATTAAACGATCGGGCAAAAAGAGGCTCTTTCTCGTCCGGATCGACTACGGCATTTTTGATCCCGAGAGGTTTTAGAATTTTTTGTATCACAAACGAATTGAAACTCATTTTTGTGATTTTTTCAATAATACGCCGCTGCAAAAACACATTA
Organism: Flavobacterium sp. FG19; assembly: GCF_057809475.1. Lineage (NCBI taxonomy): Bacteria > Pseudomonadati > Bacteroidota > Flavobacteriia > Flavobacteriales > Flavobacteriaceae > Flavobacterium > Flavobacterium sp. FG19. The sequence goes on from NZ_JBMDKA010000039.1 coordinate 42,049, forward strand.
TTATTGTTGTAATCATACTTGGTTCCCGGTTCAAAGTCAAGCTCTGCCGTTTTTAGCAGAAAAGCCATATTATCAGTATCCTGACTGACTTCGCTCCATTTGATCTGAGGAAGTCCGCTTGTATATTGCAACAGGTTGATAATTTTTATAGTATTGGCCCACGATGGCAGTTCCGGAAGGAATTTAGAAACCGGATCATCGAGTTTTAATTTCCCCTGTTCTTTTAACATCATAATGCCCACTGCATTAAATTCTTTGGCAATCGAACCTATATGAAAACGGTATTTTGTATTTAAGGGTACATTACTGCTGGCATCTGCTTTTCCAAAAGCCTTTTCATAGATTATTTTTCCTTTTTGGGCCACCAGAACATTCCCGTTAAAGGTTTTAGATTCCAATGCTTTTTGAAAAACAAGATCCAGTTTTTTTTCGGTTTCATTACCCTGTCCGTAAAAAGCACTGCCTGTTGTCAAAGCAATAGTAAAAAAGAGAAATTTAATTTTCTGAAGAGTGGTATTCATTTTGGAAATTTTGATAAATATAAACAATACAAAGCTTTAGTCAGTAACCGCCGTTCCTGTTTTTCTGTATCTAAAATAACCTGATTTCAGGCATTGGCGGTGTTTTCAAATTGATTTATGCTTTTTTCGTTTTTCTGATGATTCTTTTTACAATACTGTACAAAGCGACTGCGACCAAAACGTGTATCAGATAGGATTTAGGTTCGCCTTCGCCATTTACAAAAGAGAAAACCCTGTTCCATCGTACTTTGTTAATTCCGCTTCCGTTTTTGTCCCAGCTGAACCAGATAAAAACCGGTTTGCCAATTACGTGATCAAAAGGAACAAATCCCCAGAATCGGGCATCAAGAGAGTTTTCACGATTATCGCCCATCATCCAGTAATAATCCTGTTTAAAAGTATAGGAATCGGCCGCTTTTCCGTTTAGTATAATTTTACCGTCCTGAACTTCTAAATTGTTTTGTTCGTATTCCTCGATGATTCGTTTATAAAAAGGAAGTGTTTTTAGGTCCAGCTTAACAGTGGCTCCCTTTTTTGGAATATAAAGCGGACCATAATTGTCCATATTCCAGTTCAGAGAAGCAACATGCGGAAAAACATCTTCGCTCTGGCCTTTTGGCGCTAAGTATTTTTTTACTCCTTTTACCATTGGGTTACGGGCAATCAAGGCCGCTTCCTTGTCGGTTAAGGTCAAAAAATATTCCCCTTTATCTGTAAGGGCAAAAACACCATTTTCGTATTTCATACCTTCTCTGGCGCCATACATTTTTACAAGAGCGTCCTGACTAATGGTTTCTCCTTTGGTATCGACCAAAAAGTTAAACTGAGGTTTTGCGCTTTCGGGCAGTATACTCAGTTTCCCGTTAATGTAAATATCGCCCTGTCTGATTTCTAAAGAATCTCCCGGTACGCCAACGCATCGTTTTACGAGGTTTGTTTTTTTGTCAATAGGTTTGTAATAATTTCGGTCCGGTTTAAAATCGTCCATATTACGCAGTGTATCTGCCGGCTGGTTAAATACGACAATCTCATTGCGTTCGATTTTTTCGATAGCAGGAAACCTAAAATAGGGCAGTTGTAATTTATTAAGCAGCGATGTTTTCTTCTTTTCAACATTATCGTTAAAAAGATAGGATTTCACTCCTACCAAAGGAATAGAATCATGTACCATAGGCAGTGCAACGGTCGTCATAGGCGTTCTTGGACCAAAATTGACTTTGCTGACAAACAAAAAGTCGCCTATTAATAATGTTTTTTCCAGTGATGATGAGGGAATCGTAAACGGCTGTATGATATAAGTATGAACCAGAGTCGCTACTATTACAGCAAACAAAAGAGAACTTACCGTGTTTTCGGCTTTTTTCTCTCTGTTCGCTATATAAGTTACGTTTTGCGAAGTATAGTTTAAAAAAGTAATATAAAATCCTAAAGTCAGTAAAACCAGTACGGTATCGAAGGTGGAATTTTTTCCGAAACTTCTAATGGTTTCTACCCAGACTACAGGAATCATGATCAGGTTAATGATTGGAATAAAAAGCAGGAAACACCACCAGAACGGCCGGTTTATAATTTTCATTAAAATTACCAGATTATAAATCGGGATAAAGGCAGCTAACGGTTTTCGGTTTGCTTTTGCATATAATTTCCACGTAGACAGTCCATGGATAATCTGCATAATTAAAATAAAAATGAGCCATTCAGATAAATTCATAGTATAAAGTGTTAGCAGGTTTATTAAACATTCAGATCGTTGTAAGGGGCCGTAAGTACTTTGAAAAAATAATGAATCCTTTTTTACAATATACAGGCTGATGTGTTATAAGTAGTTTTTCTAAATATTTGTTACAAATAGATTTAAAAAAAGCAGGCTGTCTCAAAAGCAAATCCTTTTTGAGCAGATTTCGATATTTCTTAAAAAAATATTCTGAAAACCCCCGGAGGGGTAAAATAGTTGTAGAATTTCAACAGGAAAATAAAAAAAGCTCCGGAGGAGCGACATCTTTTTTGCAGTTTAATAATATATGCCGCTCCTCCGGAGCTTTATATTGCAGGCATTTTTCCTTTGCTATAAATATTCTGCTTCTCCTATGTTTGCCAAGTCAATTTACAAATATCTATAAAATGTAAATTTG
>NZ_JBMDKA010000004.1:0-283360 GCF_057809475.1 Flavobacterium sp. FG19
ATTGGAGTAATTCGCGGCTATTTCTTTTTCATTCCAGCATATAAATCCTTTTAATTTGTGCACTCAGTGGCAGAAAACTATAATTTGTTATAATCTAATTTGAAGAATCCCGAAATCCTGATAGCTATTGAGAGTGCCTGATTTTTTTATTCGGAAAAAAGGTATATTTACATTCCTTTAATCGAAAAAAAACTATCAAAAATGAAAAACATCAAATTTTTAGTAATGGCCGTTTTTCTGTGTCTTTCGTCTCTGACATACGCAGCAAAAGTGGATACTTTACAAATTGCCAGCACCGCTATGAATAAAACCTACAAAGCGGCTGTGGTACTGCCCAATTCTTACGCAAAAAGCAAAACTGCTTTTCCGGTTATGTACCTTTTACATGGCGCATACGGACATTTTAGCGACTGGTTAAAAAATACACCCAATAAAAAATTAGTACAAAACTTATCCGATCAGTATAATTTAATTATTGTAATGCCTGAAGGGGAAACTTTCAGCTTTTATCTGGACAGTCCGGTAAACAAAGAAAGTCAGTTTGAGACTTTTATAACGCAGGAAGTAATTCAAAAAGTAGATAAAACCTATAAAACCATTGCCAATAAATCGGGCAGGGTGATTACCGGACTTTCCATGGGCGGACACGGAGCGCTTTATCTCTCGGCCAGACATCCCGATTTGTTTTGTGCGGCCGGAAGTATGAGTGGAGCCGTAGATATGGGAACGATGCTCAACAGAGAATCTTCGGCACAGGTGGTCAAACTGATGCAGCCGGTTTTTGGTGACCGAAGTGATAATTCAGAATTATACAACCAGCACGCTGTAATGGGAATGCTTGATAAAATAAAAGCCAACAAACTGCAGCTCGTGATTGACTGTGGAGTGGATGATTTTTTAATAGAACCCAACCGTGAACTGCACCGTCGACTGGTATACAATAAAGTAGAACACGATTATACCGAACGCCCGGGAGCGCATACCTGGGAATATTGGGAAAATTCTCTGCCGTATCATATATTGTTTTTTAGTAAAATTTTGTTTAAAAATCAGGTAGTTGCAAAAAAGTAAGTAAAAAAAATAGCGAATTTTAAGATTTAAGATTTTTTTTGGTTTGATTTTTGGAATACCTTTATAGTACAAACCTTAAAAAAAATAATATTATGAAAAAGATACTTACACTTTTCGCAATTGTTGGATTGGTAGCGTTTACAAGTTGTGAAGGACCAGAAGGGCCTCCAGGATTAGATGCTCCGATTCCTTATGTTTATGAGATAGATGCTAATTTCGTTGGTCCGAGTTTTGCTGTGACTAGTACGCCTTCAGGTATGTTATCTGGAGATAATATTTTAGTATATGAACTAGTTGGTACTGCTGGAGGGGATAGTTGGGCGTTATTACCTCAAATCTATTACTTCAACGATGGTTTAGAAACGGCTCAATATAAATACACTTTTTCAAAAAATAGAGTGACGGTTTTTATTGATGGTAGTTTAAGTGATTTTTCTCAGTTGCCAAGTAGTTTTAGGTTAGGGAAAGTATTTAGAATTGTTATACTTCCAGGTGATGATGGTATAAATGCTAAAAAAGCAAAGGCGGATTACTCAGATTATAATGCGGTTATAGCGAAATATAATATTGATGATAGCAATGTTAAAAAACTTAATTAAGTTAATATGAATAAAAAAGGAGATCATTAGATCTCCTTTTTTTTATGGATCAATTTATTTTGATAAATGTACTTCTAAATACTGCTCTGTTTTCAATATTAACAAAGTATGTGCCAGTTTTTAGTTGTGATACATCAATGCTTATTGAACTTGAATTAATTATGGAATAGTTGTAATATTTTGAATTTCCTGTTACATCGGTTATGCTTACTTTTGAATTTGAAATATCCATTGTGCTTTCGATGTTTAAAATTGAAGAAACTGGATTTGGATATATTGTTAGAGATAGTTTATCTGAATTGCTCTGTAAGAAGGTTTCATTACTATAGCTAGATAATTTTCCATAGATCCATTTTGAATTATAATATTGATAGTTAATTACTGCTATACGTCGATAGTTGTATGTTTTTTCAATAATTAAGCTTCCACGACTGTTTTTTACAAATAGAAGGGCGGGAGGTAGATAATCTCTAGATGTAGCACCAGAAATATTTGACCATTCTCCTATTGTTCTGTTTATGATTGGTTGGCTTTGCCATTGATAAGATACGTTATATGATAAATTTGTTCCATTAAATGTTTCGTCCTCGATTGTTGCATTTGATCCAATAATAGTTATGGGAGATTCAATTATTCCGGGAGAAGTAATTTTTAATGTTTGGTCACAGCATATTTCATTATTATTTCTAATCGCACGAAGTAATATCTTTAGTGTATTACTTGTTTTTTTTATGTTTTTGTAATATGCAATTCTTCTTAATAAAAAGTAGTTGTCTTTATTTGTTTTCATGTCAACAGGGCTAAAGTAATTTAAAGAAGGTTTGTTAGCTCCTTCAATGTTTTTCCAATTGCTTGTTCCTTCATTTGTATTAAGATATTCCCATTCATATTTTTCGATTTCAGCAAAAGTATCTCCTCTTTGTGGTGTATGAAAAGGGTCTTGAAGGATATTTAAGTTTACTGATGTTTCAGTTCTGCTCCCTGTAATTGATTTTGGATTAGTGTTTATAATTTCAACAAAACCTTCTGAGTTCGGTGTTGCTCCGTTAATTGATATCTCATTATTTATTATTGGCGATGGTACAACCGTAATATTTACAGTATTACTTTTATTAGGCTTGTTGGCAACTCCCGCGTAGCCTAAACTTCGGATAACGGTAAAGTTTTTTTGTTCAGTTATATAATCAAGGGTCAAAACTTTGTTGGCATTATCCAGATTTAAAATTTGAACAGACGGATTCCCGTTTACATCCCAGGAAGAACTTATTCCGTAGGATTGTCCCTGATAAGGATTTAAATATTGAGAACCGGTTATAGGAGCCGGTTTGTCTCCTAATCTTACGGTTTGGTTACAGCATAAGGTATTGGTTACTTTTGAAGGATCCGGTGCATCTGCCGGCGGGTTTACGCCTGCATTCATAGTCGGGCTTTTGGTAACCGCAATAGAGGCGCTTTTGTAAGCGGTACCACCACTGGTTTTGTATTCGGCATAAAGCTGTCCGCCTACTGTAGAAATGCTGTTCCAGGCAATTTCAATTACATAACCTTTTGAAGCTGTTTTGCCGCCGTTAAAAGAAAGCGGTGCGGTACTGCCGCCATTGGCAACAGTAGGATTCAGGTTGTTTACTACATAAATTGTCAGCGTACCGTTGTTGTCCGGAATCGTTGGCATATCAACTTTAACACTCAAAGAAACACTGGAGTTTGGGGTTCCGCCCAGATTAACAGAGCTGCCGTTAAATGCGGCACCATTAACGAGAGTAGGAGTAAGGGTAACTTTTTGCCCAAATGAAGTAAAGGCTAAAAGAAAAATAAAAACGGCGTAAAGGTAATTTTTTCTCATGATAAAATAATAATAGGTTTATAATGAGACAAACATACTATTTAAAATAAGACATTTCCTAATTTTAATTGTTAAAAGTAGGAATAGTATTGTTTTTTGCATATTGGAAGGAATAAAAAAAGGAATCATGACGATTCCCTTTTTTATGATAGTATATAGAAGATTACTTATTCTTCATTTAAATCCGTAAGTTCTTTTTCTTTTCCAAATTTAAGCGAAACCAAAATTCCAACTAAAAGCGAAAGGGCTATAAATCCTAAAGAAGCCCATTCCGGAACGTGAATAAAATCATGCAGTAACATTTTTAATCCCACAAAAGCTAAAATAGCTACTAAGCTGTATTCTAAATAACTAAATTTTGCCAGCATATTAGCCAGGAAGAAATACATAGAACGCAGTCCGAGAATCGCAAAAATATTAGAACTGAATACTAAAAACGGATCTTTGGTAATGGCCAGAATTGCCGGAACGCTGTCAACGGCAAACAAAACATCCATAACCTCAATCACAATTAAAGCTACAAATAACGGAGTTGCTGCTCTCTTAGCTGTTTTAGTTGAGATAAAAAATTTCTCTCCATCCATTTCTGAGGTAATCGGCATCACCTTTCCTAATGTTTTATAAACAAAAGAATCTTTCGGGTGAAAGTCTTCTTCTTCGCCCGAGAAAAGCATTTTTACAGCGGTAAAAATCAGGAAGATGCCAAACAGATAAGTGGTCCATGAGAATTTGTTAATCAGCATAACCCCGAAGAAAATCATTAATCCACGGAAAACAATGGCTCCCAGAATTCCCCAGAATAAAACGCGGTGCTGGTATTTTTGCGGAATTTTAAAAGAAGCAAAAATAATAGCAATTACAAAGATATTGTCTACACTTAACGAAAGTTCGATCAAATACCCCGTAATAAACTTCATGGAAGCTACGGCCGGTTTTAAACCATCAGGGTTTTCGATATAGTCTGTGGTATACAGCCAATAAATGACTCCTGAAAAAAGAAAAGATAAAGTTACCCAAATCAAAGTCCATTTACTGGCCTCTTTGGTACTAATGATGTGCGGTGTTTTGTTGAATACACCTAAATCTAAAGCAAGAATAAAAATTACGGCCAGCAAAAAGAGGGTCCAGACTATCATGATGATTTTTTTAAATGATGTACAAAGATAAGTTTTGAACTTTAAATTAAAAAGTAATTTTTGGTGAAGAAGGGAGGTGAGTTATGGGTTATGAGTTATGAGTTATGGGTTATGGGGTATTGGTTATTTGTTATTGGTTATTGGTTATGGGTTGTTGGTTATGGGTTGTTGGGAAGCTGCTGTTGTAAACCCGACAGGTTTTAAAAACCTGTCGGGTTTAGAATAAATCTCTGAGGTTTGAAAAAAAAAAATAAAAACAGGGCATAAAAAAAGTGCCATTGGTTAGAATGGCACTTTTAGAATATATTCTAAGCTTTGAATTATAGCGCTGAGTTAACAGTTTTGATAATTCTTGCGGCGATTTTGTAAGGGTCTCCGTTTGAAGCAGGTCTTCTGTCTTCTAACCAGCCTTTCCATCCTTTTTGAACAGTCATCAAAGGAATTCTGATAGAACATCCTCTGTCTGAAACTCCGTAAGAGAAATCGTGGATAGAAGCAGTTTCGTGCTTACCAGTTAAACGCTGGTCGTTGTAAGCTCCGTATACCGCGATGTGCTCAGCAGTAACAGGACGGAAAGCTTCACAGATTCTTTCGTAAGTTGCCTGATCTCCACATGTTCTTAATACAGTGTTAGAGAAGTTAGCGTGCATACCAGAACCATTCCAGTCAGTATCTCCTAGTGGTTTTGGGTGGTATTCAATATAGTAACCATATTTCTCAGTTAAACGGTCTAGTAAGTAACGTGCAACCCAGATTTCGTCTCCTGCTTTTTTAGCACCTTTAGCGAATAACTGGAATTCCCATTGTCCGCAGGCAACCTCCTGGTTGATACCTTCAAAGTTAATTCCGGCAGCGATACATAAATCAGCGTGCTCTTCAACTAATTTTCTACCGTGTGTGTTTTTTCCACCTACTGAACAGTAGTACATCCCTTGTGGAGCAGGGTAACCTCCAACTGGGAAACCAAGTGGAAGCTGTGTTTTTGTATCCATGATGAAATACTCTTGTTCGAAACCAAACCAGAAATCATCATTATCATCATCAATTGTGGCTCTTCCGTTAGAAGGGTGTGGTGTTCCGTCAGCATACATAACTTCAGACATTACTAACCATCCGTTGATACGTGTTGGATCCGGATAGATTGCAACAGGAACTAAAAGACAGTCAGAAGATCCGCCTTCAGCTTGTTTTGTTGACGAACCGTCAAATGACCAATTTCCAAGTTCTTCTAATGTTCCTTTGAAATTTTCGTGCTCTTCAACTTTAGTTTTACTTCTAAGATTTTGAGTTGGTTCGTATCCATCTAACCAAATGTACTCTAACTTAATTTTAGCCATAATAATATAAATTTATTTTTTTTGTTTTTTCGCTGGGTCAAATATAGATTTATTTTTTTAGTCCTAAAAATTAGGGGGCTATTTTGTTTTACGAAGTACTATTTTTTAGAGAAGCGCAATTTTGATAGGGGTATATTCTAAAATGAATAATTTTTAACGCCCGAAAAAAATAAATTCGTAAAAATAAAGTCAAGTTTTTGAATTTTTAGGTTAAGGAATTATGAAAAAATGTTTATTTAATGAAGAATACTGAGGTTTTTTGTTATATTTCTTTACAACGGGATCATTATTCTTTGAAAAAGGGCGCTTACGTTGAAAAATCCTTTTGTTAATTTCACTGTTTTTAGTTCTCAAAGGCCACATTATTTGTTTATATTTGCAGATCATTTTTTATATGAAAAATAACACGAATTTTTAAAATTATAAACATGTCAACATTACGTTTCCAGGCTTTGCAAGAAGCTTCTAACAGAAAACCGGTGCATTTTGAAGAAATTGGCCGAAAATCAAATCTTTTCGGATCAAATGTGTTTAACGAAAAAGCAATGAAGCAGTATTTAACTTCAGATGCTTTTAAAGGAGTGAGAGATGCGATTCAGCATGGAACTAAAATTGATAGAAAGCTGGCAGACTACATTGCCATGGGTATGAAAGAATGGGCTCTTGCCAAAGGAGTTACACATTATACGCACTGGTTTCAGCCTTTAACAGGAACTACAGCAGAAAAACACGATGCTTTTTTTGAAACTTCTTATGACGGAAGTGAATCTGTAGAGAAATTCGGAGGGGCACAATTAGTACAGCAGGAGCCGGACGCATCCAGTTTCCCGAACGGCGGTATCAGAAATACATTTGAAGCAAGAGGATATACTGCCTGGGATCCAACATCACCGGCCTTTATATATGGTACTACTTTATGTATACCAACTGTTTTTATTGCTTATACCGGAGAGGCCTTAGATAATAAAATACCTTTATTAAGAGCTTTATCGGCCATTGACGAAGCGGCAACAGAAGTATGCCGTTATTTTGATAAAAACGTAAAAAAGGTTACCGCGACTTTAGGATGGGAGCAGGAGTATTTTTTAATTGATAAAGCATTGGCCAATTCCCGCCCGGACTTAATGATGACGGGAAGAACTTTATTAGGACACACCTCTGCCAAAGGGCAGCAGTTAGACGATCACTATTTTGGATCGATCCCAACACGTGCCCTTACTTATATGAGAGATTTGGAGCAGGAATGTATGTTATTAGGAATTCCGGTAAAAACCCGTCATAACGAAGTGGCTCCAAATCAGTTCGAATTAGCTCCGATTTTTGAAGAAACAAACCTGGCTGTTGATCACAACTCTTTATTAATGGATGTGATGCAGAGAGTGGCAGAGCGTCATGATTTTAAAGTATTATTCCACGAAAAACCATTTAAAGGTGTAAACGGGTCCGGAAAACACAATAACTGGTCTTTGGCAACAGATACCGGAGTTAATTTATTAAGTCCGAGTAAAACGCCAATGAGCAATTTACAGTTTTTAACCTTCTTTATTAATACTATTAAAGCAGTTAACGATAACGAAACTTTGTTAAGAGCTTCTATCGCAACGGCAAGTAACGATCACAGGTTAGGAGCAAACGAAGCACCTCCGGCTATCATGTCCGTATTTATTGGGGCACAGTTAACAAAAGTATTATCAGAGTTAGAGAGCGTAACTACCGGAAAACTTTCACCGGAAGAAAAAACCGATTTAAAACTAAATGTAGTAGGTAAAATTCCGGATGTATTATTAGACAATACAGATCGTAACAGAACTTCGCCTTTTGCTTTTACAGGAAATAAATTTGAGTTTAGAGCAGTAGGATCCAATTCAAACTGTTCAAATGCCATGACTACTTTAAATGCTATTGTAGCCAAACAGTTAATCGACTTTAAAAACGAAGTAGAGAAATTGATTGATACCAAAGACATGAAAAAAGATGATGCCATCTTTAATGTGTTAAGAGAATACATCAAGCAGTCTAAAAAAATCCTTTTCGAAGGCGACGGTTACAGCGAGGCCTGGGAAAAAGAAGCCGCTAAAAGAGGTTTAAGCAATTTTAAAACAACTCCGGAAGCTATTAAAGCCAAAGTTTCTAAACAGGCTTTAGATTTATTTAGTGAATTGGGGATCTTTAATCATGTTGAGGCCGAAGCACGTTACGAAATTGAATTGGAAGAATACACTAAAAAAATCCAGATCGAAGGAAGAGTTTTAGGGGATATTTCCAGAAACCATGTAATTCCAACCGCTATTCGTTACCAAAATACCTTAATTGAAAATGTAAAAGGTTTAAAAGAAATTTTTGGTAAAGAATTTGAAACCATTGCCAGAGAGCAGATCGTGCTGATTAAAGAGATTTCTGGCCATATTGAAGGAATCAATTCAAAAGTACTGGCCATGACCAATGAAAGAAAAAAAGCCAATCAGCTTACAGATGCTCAAAAAATGGCTGAAGCCTATTGCAATAAAGTGAAACCTTATTTTGAAGATATTCGTAATCACTGTGATAAACTGGAACTTTTAGTTGATGACGAAAGCTGGACATTAACAAAATACAGAGAACTATTGTTTACAAAATAGTTTTTCGTCACGAATTACACGAATTTTCACAAATTCTATTTTTCAAAAATCATCCTTATTGGATGATTTTTGTTTTTTAAGAAAAAAAGATTCGTAAAAATTCGTGTAATTCGTGGCAAACTTTTTTTGAATCAAGCATGCGAATCATTCAAAGAATTAAAAAAAGGGATTATCTTTGCACCACATCAACACAAACTAATTTTCATGAGTTCAGATTCCAGTAAGAGATATGCACAAAGAGGTGTTTCGGCATCAAAAGAAGACGTACATAACGCTATAAAAAATATTGACAAAGGTTTATTTCCGCAGGCATTCTGTAAAATTGTTCCTGATTATTTAACTCAGGACGAGGAGCATTGTTTAATTATGCATGCTGACGGAGCGGGTACAAAATCATCTTTGGCTTATATGTACTGGAAAGAAACCGGAGATCTTTCGGTTTGGAAAGGCATTGCTCAGGATGCCCTGATCATGAATATTGACGATTTATTATGTGTGGGTGCAACCGATAATATTTTGCTTTCTTCGACTATTGGAAGAAATAAAAACTTAATTCCTGCCGAAGTAATTTCAGCTATCATTAACGGAACAGAAGAATTAATCAACGAATTAAAGTCTTTTGGGGTAACTATTCATTCTACAGGAGGTGAAACCGCCGATGTTGGGGATGTGGTTCGTACTATTATTGTAGATTCTACAGTAACAGCGCGTATGAAACGTGCTAATGTGGTTGATAATGCGAATATTCAGGCTGGCGATGTTATTGTAGGACTGGCTTCTTTCGGACAGGCCTCTTACGAAAAAGGATATAACGGGGGAATGGGAAGTAACGGATTAACTTCTGCCCGTCATGATGTTTTCGGTAAATATTTAGCTAAAAAATACCCGGAAAGTTATGATGCAGCCGTTCCTGAAGAATTAATTTATTCCGGTCAGGTAAGCTTAACAGATGAAGTAGAAAACAGCCCGATAAATGCAGGACAGCTGGTACTTTCACCAACCAGAACCTACGCACCGGTTATCAAGAAAATTTTAGACAAATACACTCCAAAAGAGATTCACGGAATGGTACACTGCAGCGGCGGCGCGCAGACCAAAATTTTGCATTTCGTAAAAGATTTGCACGTTATAAAAGACAATTTATTTCCGGTTCCGCCTTTGTTTAAATTAATCCAGGAACAGTCTAAAACTGACTGGAAAGAGATGTATCAGGTTTTTAACTGCGGCCACCGTATGGAATTATATGTTCCGGAAAGTATTGCACAGGATATTATCGAAATTTCAAAATCATTTAATATTGATGCCCAAATCGTAGGAAGGGTAGCAGCATCCGATTCTAAAAAGCTGACAATTACCAGCGAATACGGAACATTTGAATATTAATTTTTAAAGCTGCAAAGGAGCAAAGGTTCAAAGTTACAGAGGTTTTGAATTTTTTGAAATAATTACTATATTTAGAGATGCGCAATTGTGCATCTCTACGTTTTTTAACCCCATTTTTTATGTACGAATTACTTTTTTGGAGATATCTGGATGAAATTTACCTGAACAATCAGGAAGTTTACGAAGCCCTTATTGAAAAAGAAACGGTAGAAGGACTTGCTGTTCTTCCGGTGGAAGTAATTATAAACCGAATTAACTCCGTATTTTCAAAATGGGAACGTGTAGATGAAAACAGTTGGAAGAATAATAACGGACGAGGAGCATTTCAGGTAATTACAACGTCTCAGAGTGTAAAAATCGACTGTTATGGTACGGAGGGAAAAACCATGAACCAGTTAGTAGAGGTGATGGAAGAATTCAAATGTCCGCTGTACGATCCGCAGGTTCCGGAGCGTTATGATGAAATGAGCGAATAAATAAAGTATAGTCCCGCAGGGGCTATTTTTTTTTGAGGATAACTTTTATAGTCAAAATAAAGCTTTCAATACATTATTTAATTTCTGTACTTATTTATAATCGAAAAATCAAAAGCAAAATATGGATAAAAAAGTAAATTTTAGTTTTACGGACAGTATTATTTTAGAAGATGATTTCGTTGTATTGCGGCCGCTTCACGAATATGATGTAGAGAATCTGCTGGAAATCTCAATGAATGAACCCGACACCTGGAAATTTTCATTAGTTGGTGCTGAAGGAAAAGAAAACCTGGTTCATTATATCCGGCTGGCCTTAAAAGCAAAAGCAGATCAAAAAGAATATCCTTTTATTGTATTTGATAAAAAATCCGGGAAATATGCAGGATCAACCCGTTTTTATGATATCAATCTTGATTTTAAAACCCTGCAGTTAGGATATACCTGGTACGGTTCTGCTTTCAGAGGAACAGGTTTAAACAAACATTGTAAATTTTTACTGCTTCAATTTGCTTTTGAAACCCTTGGAATGGAAAGAGTAGAATTTCGGGCCGATAACAACAACGAACGAAGTATTGCCGCCATGAAAAGCATCGGCTGTAAAGTAGAAGGCGTTTTAAGAAGTAATATGCCCACACGAAACAGCGATGTTCGTCGCGATTCTATTGTTTTAAGTATTTTGAAAAAGGAATGGTTTGATGAGGTAAAAGAAAATTTAAAGAAAAAGCTTTAAATAAGACAGTTAGGTTCGTTTAATATTTTAGCACCAGATTTCAACGGTTTAAACGAAATACCAATCAAAAAGAACCATAGGTTCGATCCATTTTGCGGAACTATATGATCCGTTCCTACGGAACTCTTGATATATGACGTAATTTGTTCAACGGATTAATCCCGAAGCTTCGGGACGTTGCTGCAATAGAGATGTTCCTACGGAACTTTATAATATGACCAATAATATTTTAATGAATTGAAATACGTTTCTATGATATAGATTGTTCTTAACGGAATATCTTTATGGAATTTTACCATCCGGAATCAAAAAAACATTTTAATTATGTATACTGAAATTTAGAATTTGGTATTTAGAATTTGGTATTTGGAATTTGGTATTTGGAATTTGGTATTTCTAATATTATCCATCCTTCAAAATCAAATTTTGTTCTTTTCTCATTCTCACGACCAGTTGATCAATATAGGTTTTAATTTTCTGGGGAAGCGTGTTCCAATTTGCCTCTTTTTTAAAACTTCTGCAGTAATCTAAATCACATTCTACAGCACGGATTACGTATTTTTTCTGCTTATAGACTGTAATGATTTTAACCCTTCTTATTTCACCATATTCCGTTCGGGTTCCGTACACAATTACGGGGTCGATAAAGCCGTCTCCATCAAGGTCTTTTGTGCTGCAGTATTTGGTCCAGAACCAAATATTGGTTTCTTTAGGAGTGTAGTCTTCCAGTAAATCATTAATTTTCCATTTTTCGAGAAAACCGCCGTGATCGTTCAGCACACAGACTGCCTGAATTTTGGTGTTTAACGTGTCTTTTTCTGAGATTATCTTTTGATTTTCGGCTAAAACCAAATTGTAAACACCACCTTTATCCTGGTATTCAAATGCCCTGTAAACAGGAAAAAGGGCTGCTTTGTCCAATTCTCTCTGTACGATTTGTTTCCGGGTTAAGGTATAACTTTCTGTTTTTTGAGAAAAAGCGATATGATAAGAGAACAGAATCGGGAACAGAAGATATTTTTTCATTTTGACCGTTATTTTTAGAGACTCAAAGATATTCAAATGGAAATTAGTTTAAAATTTAAATTTTTTAGAAGGGGATTTTATTGTAATTTTCTAAACTTTAAAAACATAATAAAACCACATGAAAATCCTGCTAAAATCTCATTTTCGTTTTATAACCGGTATTTTACTGTTTGCTTTTGCGATACCTGTAAGTGCCCAGAAAAAAAGCGATAATCTTAAAAATTTAATTCCCTATGCAGATCCTATGATTGGAACAGCCAGAATGGGACATACGTATCCGGGGGCAACTGTTCCTTTTGGCAGTGTGCAGTTAAGTCCGGAAACCGATACAATTGCTTATAGCTTAAACGGAAAATACAATGGGGAAGTTTATAAATACTGTGCCGGATACCAATATGAAGATAAAACGATTGTAGGTTTCAGCCACACGCATTTTAGCGGAACAGGACATTCTGATTTAGGAGATTTTCTAATCATGCCGACAACCGGAAAATTACAATTAAATCCCGGTGTGGCTTCAAAACCTTTATCAGGTTACAGATCGGCATTTTCACATGCAGCAGAAAAAGCAGAGCCAGCCTATTACAGTGTCTTTCTGGAAGACCATAAAATCAAAGCAGAATTGACGGCAACAACCCGTGTGGGAATGCATCAATACACCTTTCCTAAATCTGATGAAGCACATATTATTCTGGATTTAACTTCCGGAATTTACAATTACGACAAAAAGAATGTCTGGACTTTTGTACGTGTAGAAAATGATACTTTGATTACAGGATACCGCCAGACTAATGGATGGGCGAGAACTCGTACGGTTTATTTTGCCATGTCTTTTAGTAAACCAATTAAAAGCTACGGACAGGCAGCGCAGGAAAAAAGTGTTTACAGAGGTTTTTGGGGCAGGTTTGACCAGACCAAAAATTTTCCGGAAATGGCGGGGCAGAATCTCAAATTGTTTTTTGATTTTGATACCAGTGAAGGAGAAAAAATCAAGATCAAAATGGCTTTATCTCCTGTAAGTTCAGCCGGAGCTTTAGAGAATATGAAAAAAGAAACCCCGGATTGGGATTTCGAAAAAGTAAAAAAACAAAGTCAGGAAATATGGAACAAAGAATTGAATAAAATTCAGATTGAAACCCTTCACAAAGAAGATCTGGTTAATTTCTATACTGCGATGTATCATGCGTTTCTCGGGCCAACAGAGTATATGGATTTAGACCGAAATTATAAAGGTCTGGACATGAATGTTCATAAAGCAGAAAACTTTACGAATTATACCAGTTATTCGCTTTGGGATACCTATCGTGCTTTACATCCATTCTTTAATATTGTTCAGCCTAAACGAAATGGCGATATGGTCAGTTCGATGCTGGCGCATTCTGATCAGAGCGTTCATAAAATGCTGCCGGTATGGTCGCATTATGCCAATGAAAACTGGTGTATGATTGGATATCATTCTGTTTCTGTTGTGGCAGATGCCATTGTAAAAGGCAATATTAGTTTTGATGCAGAAAAAGCACTTCAGGCTTGTGTAAATACAGCACGGGTTCCTTACTATGACGGACTGGAATATTATATGAAACAAGGGTATGTTCCGGAAGATAAAAACGGATCTTCGGTTTCTAAAACTTTAGAATATGCTTACGATGACTGGGCCATTGCGCAGGCAGCAAAAAAACTGGGAAAGACAGATATTTATAATGAATTCAGTAAAAGATCTGAAAACTATAAAAACGTTTACGACGAAAAAACAGGTTTTATGCGTCCGAAATTAGCCGACGGAACTTTCAAAAAAGAATTTGATCCGCTGGACACGCACGGACAGGGATTTATTGAAGGAAATTCCTGGAATTACAGTTTGTATGTACCGCATAATCCGGCAGAAATGATTAAAATGATGGGAGGAAATGATCAGTTTAAAGTTCGTCTGGATTCGTTATTCAATATGCACCTGCCGGATAAATATTTTGAAAATACAGAAGATATTACCAGAGACGGAATTATTGGAAATTATGTTCACGGAAACGAACCTTCGCATCATGTAGTGTACTTGTACAATTGGACCGATTCTCCATGGAAAGCGCAGGATAAAATCAGAATGATTCTGAAAAAGATGTACCGAAACGGAGCAGATGGTTTAGGCGGAAACGATGATTTTGGACAAATGAGTGCCTGGTATATTTTCAGCAGTTTAGGTTTTTATCCGGTTGCGCCGGGGTCTGACGAATATGCTTTAGGAAGTCCGTTAGTAAAAAAAGGAATTTTTAATTTAGAAAACGGAAAGACTTTCGAAGTAGAAACAGTAAATCAGTCTGATAAAAATGTATTTGTAAGCAAAGTTCTGCTGAATGGAAAACCAGTAGAAAAGCCATTTTTAAAACACGCTGATGTGATGAATGGCGGAAAGATTACGTTTTATATGAGCAATAAGCCAAACAAAAAGGGATATTAGTTATTATTTTAAAATGAAGGAAGTAACCATTGAAAGCGTGGGGTTCCGTATGGATGGAGGAACTTTAGTTTTAAAAATAAAAGAGTCTGAATCCGTTTTGTCTGATGTTGAATTTGTACAAAAAGTCATTTTAGAACAAGGAAAAAGGCCGGTAGAAAACTGGCCGGTTCCGGGCAGTCTCAGACTGAATGGTAAAGAGGTTGAAATTCGGTCACCATTAGAAAAGCAGCTTCTTTTGGCAATTAAAACTGCTGAATTTGGGGCAGGGATTGCTGTAAAAGAAAGAGATTCTATTAAAAAAACAATATTAGAAGCAGTAGATTTTGTTGGATCCGAAGAGTATATAATCCTTGCAAAACAACTGGGACGTATGAGGTAAAACCAATATATAATTTCAGGAAACTGTTTAAAGCTGTTAGATTTTAAGAATATTAATTCGTGAATTCGTGGCAGAATAACAAAAAAACTTTACGAAATTTGCATCTTAAACAAAGATGATTCAATATGAAAATAAACTTAAAATCAGGAATTGATAAACTGCTTTTCGGAATGAAGCAGAATGATGTAACAGCAGCTTTAGGAAAACCTGATAAAAACTATAAAGACGAAGATGACAACGTAATTTTTGTGTACAATGCACTCAAAGCACGATTGACTTTTTATCAGGAAGAAGATTTTAGATTAGGTTATATCGTAGCTTCAGGTAATAATCTGGAAGTTTTCGGATTTCAGTTAATCGGAAGAAAAATTGCTGATGTGAAGAAAGATTTTGCGGCAAAAGGAATTACAAAATACAATCAGGAAACTTTTGATACTTTCGAAAACTACTTCAACGAAGACAACTGGTTTATTCTTCAAACGGAATTTGATGAGGTTGTAAAATTCGAAATAGGAGCCATCATCAATAATAAAGATGAGTTTGACTGGAAGTTTCCGGTGAAGAAATAATTACAATTCTGTAAGCAGCAAACATAAAAAAACCGACAATCACTTGTCGGTTTTCTTTTTTTATATGTACGTTGATTATCCTTTTAACCAGGCATTTTTAAGCTGGTCTTTAGAAGCGTCGGTCGCTTTAAAAGTTTCAGATTCTTCGTATGGTAATTTTACGGTTCCTTTAATGGTTTCTTCTTTACCGCCTTTTTTTACTTTTAAAGTAATAGGATCGTTATCTTTCCAGTTTTCACTTTCGGTAACCAAATCATAGATATTGTCCAGATTGTAAGATTTGTTGTTAACGGCTAAAATTTTATCCCCGCCTTTTAAGTTTAGGTTTTTAAAAAATTCGTTTGATTCGGCATCAGGACGTACTGCAATTTCTTTGGTAGCTTTATCGATAGTGATGTACGGAACCTGTCCTTTAAGGAAAGGGTTTCCTGCTTTTTTCTCTGATGCTTTTGTAACCCCCACTTTTGCCAGATAGAAATCGTAAGGAATTGGTGTTGTTCCGGCTACATATTTATTCAGGAATTCACCCACTTCAGGATACGTTAATGAGGTTATTTTGGCGAATAATTCATCATCGTTAAACGGTTTCTCAACACCGTATTCGTTTGATAATTTATGCATTAAATCCAGAATTCCTCTTTCTCCGTTGCTTTTCTCTCTGATGATAATGTCAATACACATTCCGATTAAAGCTCCTTTTTGGTATACGTTTAAATACTGGTCTTTGTATGGCTGTTCTAATACATTTTTACTCATTACGGTAAAAGACATGGTATCATTCAGACCTTTTGCCTGCTCAATTTTATCAGCAATACGTGTATAAAATTCTGCTTCATCAATTAATCCCTGATTGATTTGGAAAAGATTGGCAAAATATTCGGTCACTCCTTCATACATCCATAAATGTTCAGACATTTTTGGTGCATTATAATCAAAATACTGGATTTCTTTAGAATGAATGGTTAAAGGGGTTACAATATGGAAAAACTCGTGCGAAACAACATCTTTCATTGATTCTACCAGTTTTTCTTTTGGCATAGATTCAGGAAGAACAACCGTGGTCGCTGTTGGATGTTCCAAAGCTCCAAATCCGTGTGCATCGTCTTTCGCCATACTCGATAAGTACAACAATACCGTATACTTTTTAGTAGCATTTACTTTTCCTAAAAAGTTTTTCTGAGCGGTCATCATCGTTTTCATTTCCGGAGTAATGCTTTCTGCTGTAAATTTTCCCGTTGGAGAATATACAGCAATTAAAATATCCATTCCGTTTACATTAAAAGTAGTGTAATCCGGTTTAGAATACATAATTGGGTTTTCAACCAAAATGGCGTAACGGGAAGTGGTGAAAACATCGCTGGTTTTGCTCGCATCCTGATCGGTCATAGAAGTGGCGCCCCAAAGTGTTTCCGGATGTGTAATGGTAACTTTGTACGGAGTTTCCAGTTTGTCCTGAAAGTATCCTACAAAACCATGGGTATTTACCATGAAATTTTCTCCCGCTTTGATGTTAGTTCCCGCCGGAGAGAAAACATCATCATTACCAAAGCCGGTACCTTTTTCAGTATCAAAAGTATCATTAACTAAATAAGTGATTTTTTTTAATGTTTTGGCATTTGAAATCGACCATGAATTATCGTCAAGTCTTTTTACTGTCAAAGCATTTCCTTTAGCGTCAAACGCTTTAAAATCTTCTGAATATTTTCCGTAATTATCAGTAGAATAGGTTCCCGGAACCGTTTTTGGAATACTGTAGATCATTTCATCTGTTTTAATCTGCGGAGGCGTAACGGTTACAAGTACTTTATCGTCTTTAACATCAATCAGATTGATGTTTACATCTACGACATTGTTTTTTCCTGAAACAGAAGAACTCCCCGTTTTACAGCTCCAAAGGGTAACTGCAAGCGCTAAGGTGTAAAGTATTTTTTTCATTTGTCTGTGTTTAGTTATGTGTATTTGACTTAAAAAGTACAAAAAAGTTACAAAAAGTTAAAAATATAAAAAAAAACTCCTGAAAAACAGGAGTCTTGATCTTAGTCTAGCTTATTCTTTATATAATATTTCCCATCCAGGTCTTCGTCAAAATCGTCAATTTTAATTGGTTTGGGTTTTGGTTTATTTGCAATAGCCTTCTTTTTCCACATTTCAAATTTTTCAAGAGGCATTTTCTTCTTCATGATTTCAATCACTTCTTTTTCTGCCAATCCAAATTCTTTTTTTATAATTTCAAATGGATTTCTTTCTTCTAAGGCTAACGAAACAAGTCTTTCCGTTTGTTCCCAGTTTAACTCTTTGCGGTTACTCTTTTTCATCTCGTGAAAATTAATTCAAAATAGAGGGTTAATGATTAATAATAGATTGATTTTCATTTTGTATATCAATATTAATAAAAAAAATAATTACTTGGTTCGCTGCAGTATGTTTTTTTTACTGTTTTTTGGTGTTTTTTGCGGATCTTGATTTTTGAAACGGAATTTGCAGCAGATTTTTTAACTGATTGTTTTCTTCCGGTAACATATGGGTATCAACGCCATAAATCAGTTCTTTTTTGGGCAGAGTAGTAAAGGTTCCGAATAAACGGTCCCATACCGAAAATATGTTTCCGTAATTACTGTCGGTATAAGGCAGAACATAATGATGATGGACTTTATGCATATTAGGAGATACTATAAAATAGCTTAAGAAAACATCTGTTTTATCAGGCAGGGAAATATTGGCATGATTGAACTGAGAAGCAACTACTGACAGAGACTGGTACAGAAAAACCATCCACATCGGACTTCCTACAGCCAGCACCCCCAGAGTTGTAAAAGCAAAACGAATGACACTTTCGCCGGGATGATGCCGGTTTGCCGTCGTGGTATCAATCCAGGTATCGGTATGATGAATAAGATGAAAACGCCAAAGGAACTTTACTTTATGTTCAATTAAGTGCACTAAATAAGCTCCGATTAAATCCAGTAAAAGAAGTCCAATAATGGTATAAAGCCATATGGGCATCTGCGGCAGCCACTGCAGGATTCCAAATTGATTATCGGTTGTCCATGCGGCTGTTTTTATGAGAATAAAGGCCAGAATAAAATTGACAATGATCGTGGTAATTGTAAAGAAAATATTAATTCCGGCATGGTGCCATTTCCTGTACTGCATCTTAAAAAGAGGAAAAGTATTTTCGATCAGCCAGAAGAGCGTAATACCGCCAACTAAAATTAGACTCCGGTGCGAGGACGGAATGGTACTGAAGTAAAAAATAATTTCGTTCATAATCCTGAGTATTTGAAGTGAAATGGTTTTTCGGTTTTTATTGTAATCAAAAAAAAGAGAAAACCTTATATAAATATATCTGATTTTCTCTTTGTATTTTAAATTTATAGATTTTGTTACACTTCTGCGTGATTTTGCAATAACGATTTATAAACAAATCCTGCCGCAACAGCCCCTAAAACAGGAGCAGCCCAAAACAGCCAAACCTGAGAAAGTGGTTCTCCTCCGGCAAAAATGGCCTGTGATAATGATTTTGCAGGGTTTACAGAGGTATTGGTGATAGGAATACTGATTAAATGTATCAGGGTTAGTCCTAATCCAATTACAATCCCGCAAAAACTGGTGTTAGCAAATTTATCTGTGGCGCCTAAAATGATTAATAAGAAAAAGAAGGTAAGCACAAATTCGGCTGTAAAGGCTGCCTGCAGTGAATAACCATCGGGTGAGAAGGCTCCGAAACCATTAGAAGCAAAAGCCCCGGCCTTTGTATTGTCGATGACAAATCCGGCTTTTCCGGATGCAATAGTATATAAAGTTCCGGCAGCGGCAATGGCACCAATACATTGCGAAATGATATAAGGGATAAGTTCTTTTGCCGAAAATCTTCCGCCGGCCCATAAACCAAAAGAAACTGCAGGATTAAAATGTCCGCCTGAAATATGTCCTACAGCATATGCCATTGTCAGGACTGTCAAACCAAATGCTAAGGCAACTCCTGCAAAACCAATCCCTAATTCGGGATAACCGGCAGCAAAAATGGCGCTTCCACAACCACCAAAAACCAGCCAGTAAGTTCCAAAGAACTCTGCAAACAATTTTTTCATAATACAATAATTTTAGATTAATAGATTTGATTGTTAAAGGGTATACTGGAATGCCCAGTACAGTAAAACTAATTGTAAGGGCAAACGTACAAATAAAATCCATTTAGATAAACCAAAACCTGCTTTTTTATTTTGATACATATAAACATTGGCAGGAAATATGGCAATTAACAAAAAAATGATCCCCCAGGCAGCAAAATGGGTTGTAGAAGAAAATAAAAGCAAAACTCCCAGAAGTATTTCGGCAGCTCCGCTTATGATATTTATGGCTTTTGGTTTTTTAAAAAAAGGAGGAATGATGCGGATATACATTTTCGGATTACGAAAATGATTGAACCCGGCAAGAATATACAGTATTGCCATTACATATAAATGCCAGGGTAAGTTCATGATAATTAATTATTTATCACGAAATTATAAAAAAAATAACATTTATTGTATTTACAAGAGATGTTTTTTAGGGAATGACAGAATGACTTAAACTCTGCGCTTAAAATTAACGTTCATAATGATGATGGCGAGAATAATCAGCACGATACCAATCCATTGCGAAAGAATTACTTTTTCGTCCAGCAGTACAAAAGCCATTGTTACAGAAACAGGAAGTTCGAGAGCAGAAACAATACTTCCTAATCCAATTCCGGTTAACGGAAAACCTAAATTCATCAGAATTGGAGGAATGATAGTACCAAATAGTGATAAAACAATTCCCCATTTCAGGAAAATAGCCATATTGAAAGGGGTAACCTGTGTAAAGAAACCAAAAGTAAATACAATTACAGCACCGCCAAGCAGCATATACAAACTTCTCTGTGCCGGAGAAATTTCAGTTGCTACACTATTAGCTGTAAACATAGTAGTGGTAAAAGAGGCAGCAGCCAGAACTCCCCATACCATACCTCTCCAGTCGAGCGTAATGGTATTTTTAAGAAGATTAGTAGCCAGGACGGTTCCAAAAAGAACGATAAAAACTGCTATTACTTTTTGTCTCGAAGGTAATTTTTTTTCAAGAATCATTTCGAGTAAGACCCCCATCCAGACTGTCTGCATCAACAAAACGATACCAATAGATACCGGAATAAATTTGACAGCCAGATAATAAAACAAACTGGTCATTCCTAAGGAAGTTCCGGCCAGCATTAGACTGAAAATGTTCTTAGGAGTAGCTTTGGCAACTTTCTCCTTATTTTTTAGTTTTTGAAAGGCATTTATAATCAAAACACCAATTATTCCAAGTAAAAACTGTGAGGTGGTTACTTCGGCAGTAGTATAGCCTTCTGAATAAGCCATTTTTACAAAAGTGGCTAACATTCCGTAAGTTGTGGCACCTAAGGCAACTAAAAATACGCCTTTTAATACGTTGTTTTGTGACATTTTGATGGTTTGTTTTTAAAAATTCAAGCTGGCAAAGGTAAGCTATTTTGTTTGGGAATTAATAGAAAATATACGCAAACGTTATCATTGTGTTTGTTTGTGCGGCAGTATTGAAGTGAAATTTGATGATTTAGCAGAATAGGTAAAATGAAGAAGCCGTTAGAATTAAACTCCAACGGCTTCTTTATAATGAAAAATAAAATTTCAATATTTATTTAACAGGCTGGTTTTGATAGGTTTCGATTTCAAAAATCAAATTCGTATTGGGCGGAATAACACCTCCTGCGCCTCTTTCTCCGTAAGCCAGGTTAGCAGGCAGGAAGAAAACAGCTTTTTCCCCGTCAGTCATCATGTCCAAAGCTTCAATAAAGCCAGGGATCATACCGTCTTTTTTACCTACCGTAAACGGAAATGCTTTATAACCTCCCTGAGCCTCTCTGTTAGCATCGTATTTTCCGTATGCTTTTGCCACTTCAGGAATACTGCTGTCAAAAAGAGTTCCGTCTTCAAAATAACCGGCATAGTGAAAATAAATCGTAGATCCTTCAGCACCTTTAACACCTGTTCCTTTTTGTGTAATAAAATATTTAAGGTTTGAAGCAGTTGCAGACGCTTTAGCTTTTGCATCGGCAAAATAAGCCGCTTTTGCGCCTGTTACTTTTTTAGCTTCTTCTTTTTTGGCTTCTTCTTTTTTAGCATCTTCACTTAACACTTTTAAAGCGTCAAATTTTTTGGCTGCAGCTCCTTTACGGGTGATTGTAATTTTAGTCATAACATCATTCTGAACAATTTTATTTACATTGTCCATTCCTGAAATCACATGTCCGAAAATAGTATGTTTTCCGTTTAGCCAAGGCGTGTCTTTATGAGTAATGAAAAACTGGCTGCCGTTTGTGGCAGGACCTGAATTAGCCATCGCTAAAACACCGCCTTTTTCAAATTTTAAATCATCTGCGAATTCATCTTTAAATGAAAAACCAGGGCCTCCTGTACCGTTTCCTTCAGGATCACCTCCCTGAATCATAAAATCATTGATCACCCTGTGGAATTTCAGGCCGTTATAAAATGGCTTTCCTTTTAGGGATGCTTTTACATTAGGATTGGTACCTTCTGCTAAAGTAATAAAGTTAGCTACTGTAACAGGAGCTTTTACATATTCCAGCGAAAGGACAATATCTCCCTTTGTTGTAGAAATTGTGGCAAAAATACCTTCGGCTGTATTTGCGGCAGCTGCAGTAGTTTTTGCAGCAGCAGGTTTGGGTTTTACGGGAGAAGGTTTTTTGGCTTGTGCCTGAATATTTAAGGCAGTAAGACAGAATAAAAACAGAAGTTTAAATTTCATTGTATTTAGAATTTAAGTCTATAAAAATAACTATATCTCTGTGTAATTATGGTTTTTCGAGTAACTGAACTTCAAAAATGATGTTGGCATTTGGCGGAATAACGCCGCCTGCTCCGGTTGCTCCATAAGCTAAGTGTGACGGAATAAAAAGAACAGCTTTGTCTCCAAAAGAAAGTTTTTCGATCCCTTCAATAAATCCCGGAATTAAACCTTTTTTGGCTCCGGCCTGAAACGGAATCGGCTGGTATCCGTTTTGAGCAGCTCTGGCAGCATCAAATTTTCCAAAAGTTTTATTTACTTCTTCAATACTGGAATCAAATAAGGTTCCGTCTTCTAAAAATCCGGCATAGTGAATGTAAACCTGTGTTCCGTCAGCTGGTTTTTTTCCGTTTGCTTTTTCCGTAATAACATATTCTAAACCAGTTGAAGTTTTGATTGCTTTCGGTTTTATAGAAGCCAGATACTCCACTTTATCTTTTGGAGCTTTTGCATATTTGCTGTTTTCAGCAAAGTAGTCACGAAGTACTTTCATAGCATCAAACTTTTTTGCGGCTTCACCATTTCTGATAATGGTTACCGAAACAATCGTATCTCCCTGTACTACCTTGTTTACTACTTCCTGTCCTTTGTCAACAACATGCCCGAAGATGGTATGTTTGTTGTCCAGCCATGGAGTTTCAACATGAGTAATAAAAAACTGGCTGCTGTTGGTTCCCGGACCATTATTGGCCATCGCCAGAACGCCTGCTTTGTCAAATTTCAAATCAGAGAATTCGTCTTTGAATTTATATCCTGCATCTCCCGAACCGGTTCCTTCCGGATCTCCTGACTGGATCATAAAGTTTTCAATTACCCTGTGAAATTTTAATCCGTCATAAAAATGTTTCTTTTTTAAGTAATCTTTGGTTACATATTCGTTTTTACCTTCTGCCAGTGTTACAAAATTTGCTACTGTTACAGGTGCTTTTTTATAGTCTAGTTCAACGATAATATGCCCTTTGTTGGTTTCGATGTCAGCATACAAACCGTCCGGTAAATTACTGTGGCTGTCTTTGCAGGAATAAAATGAGCTTACGGCTAATAGTAATAATACAATACTCTTTTTCATTTCTAAGATGTTTTTTATGGGTTTAATGTGTCTTTTTTAGTCTGGGCAGCAGGTTTGGATACAGCAGGCTTTACAGCGGCCGGTTTTGCTCCCTGTGCTGCAGGGGCAGGAGCTGTCGTGGTTTGTGCCGGATCCGGAACAAAGTTTCGCAGGGTAACGGTACAGATCAGGGACTGATTAGGGCCAATTTTTTTATTGTCTCCGTGGTATCCGTATCCCATATGAGAAGGGAAAAGAAAAGTAACCGTTTCATTCTTTTTCATGTATTTGATTCCGTCACGCAATCCCATCATGATGTCTTGTTTGTCAACATAATACGTCTGCGGTCCCAGATCAGCTTCTGAATAAATGATTTTTCCCGAAATGTCTTTTACCTCTAAATTAAAGTAAGCAATGTCTCCTTTTCTGGGAGCGGCTGTTTCTGTACTGCTTTTTTCATCGTAGCAAAACCAATATCCCTTTTTAGTGGCATAATATTTTACTTTTGGATTGTTTTTAATGATTTTTTTTATGACATCTTCTTCACTTGCAACCAGTTTTTTATTCCGGTCTGCTGATTTTTTCATAAACGAACCCGAAGCTCTCGAAATTGGTCTTCGTGCTTCTTCGTGCTGTTTACAGCCAGCCAGCAAAACGGCAAGGAGCAGTGTATAAATGCTAAGTTTTAAGTAGCTCATGTTGGGGTTATAATTTTAGTTTAGTTACTAAATCTTCAAACTTTTTAACTGTTTCTTCCATCGAGACTTCAGATCTTCCTCCGGCTGCATTGACATGTCCGCCACCGTTAAAGTGGTCTCTTGCAAACTGATTAACATCAAAACCTCCCTGAGAACGGAAAGAAATTTTAATGATTTTTTCATCCTTATTTTCAATAAAGATAGCGGTAAAAACTATTCCTCGTATACTTAATCCGTAATTAACAATTCCTTCTGTATCGCCTTTTACATAATTAAAAGAATCCAGTTCTTCCTGGGTCAGGGTCATATAAGAAGTTTTATGCTCTTCAAAAATTTTCATGTTTTGTAAAGCCCGGCCTAATAACTGCAAACGGCTGAAGGAACTGTTATCGTATAAGAGAACCGGAATTTGAGTATTCTCAACTCCCAAATCAATTAATTCGGCAATAATTCGGTGTGTGTTTCCTGTAGTTCCCGGAAAGCGGAAAGAACCAGAATCGGTTAAAATTCCAGTATAAATACAGGTTGCAATGGTTTTGTCGATATCTTCCTTTTTGTTCAGGAAAGTAATAAAGTTATAGACCATCTCACAAGTTGAGCCGTAAGAAGTATCAGAATACATATAAGCGGCATAATCGTGAGGCTTTTCATGATGATCGATCATGATAAACGGAACGCTTAGTTTTTCAAGTGTATATTCCATTTCACCCGTACGGTGAAAAGCATTGAAATCAAGTGTAAAAATTAACTCGGCTTCTTCTAATATCCTGGTACAGTTTTCAGTGTCTTTTTCAAAGATTTTAACGGTTTCAGAACCTGGCAGCCAGGCTAAAAAGTCCGGAAAATCATTTGGGGCAATGACCGTTGGCTGATGTTTATTTTTAAGTAAAAAATGGTATAAAGCTAAGGTAGAACCCATGGCGTCCCCGTCTGGTCCCCTGTGCGGAATTATTGCGATCTTCTTTGGCGCAGCAAGCAATAATTGTATTGCCTGAATATCTTGTATTTTCATAGTGTGCGAATTTACATTTTTTTAATGTAATGCTGAAAATATTTTTAGGGGCTGTGTTTAAGAGGTTAGAGATCAGCAGAAAGTTTTAACAGTAAGTTATATGACATTTTTAGTTGGATTGAGGACATTTTTCTGAGCATTTACTGTTTTTTATGCAGGAACAAGGTACACAGATAGTACAGATTCGTTATTCCAAAAACAAAGATTTAAACGGATTGTTTTAGGAATGTTTTAACTAGGAATTTAGATTTTGGAATTTAGATTTTGGAATTTGGAATTTAAATTTTTCAGAGATTCTCTAGTTCTTTTTTATGAAACCTTTGATACAATTTATACTTAGCGCCTCTTACGATCTGAGATTTATAGATACCTACAGAGCCAGATGAAAAATAGGCAGTTACACAGCCAATGGCAATAAAGATTCCGGGCTGTATGCCAAATAATTCTATTCCCATAATCGTACAGGCAATGGGAGTATGAGTAGCACCGGAAAAAACAGAAACGAATCCAACTCCGGCCAATAATGCTATGGGTAACGGAATAAATACAGATAAGGCGCTTCCCAAAGCTGCACCCACAAAAAATAAAGGAGTTACTTCACCACCTTTAAATCCGGCACCTAAAGTAAATCCGGTAAATAAAATTTTAAGAAGGAAATCGTACCAATCGGCAGGAACTGAAAATGATTCAACAATAACCGGAACGCCAAGTCCTGAGAATCTAGTAAATCCCAAACCGGCAATAGCAATAGCCAGGACAACTCCGCCAATAACAGGTCGAAGCGGCGGATATTGAATGTTTTTTGAAAAAAGCGAGCCCCAAAAATGAGTGCTTCGGGAAAATAGTAAAGCGGCAAATCCGGAAAACAGACCTAAAATCAGTATGTAAAGAATAGCCGTAAAACTAAGTTCAGGAACAACCGGGATGTTATAATGAGTATGTTTTATTTCCCAGAATTCAACGGTAAAATAAGCAGCGTAAGCTACTAAAAAGGAAAGAAGGATACTTTTTAAATTAATTTTACTGAAGTATAAAACTTCCAAGGCAAAAATGGCTCCGGCCAGAGGGGTTCCAAAAACAGATGCAAAACCGGCACTGATGCCCAGAATAATTAAAATGCGGCGTTCGTAATTGTCCAGCCTGAAAATCTTGGTGAACTGATCGGCTATGGCTCCGCCCATCTGTACTGCTGTTCCTTCACGCCCTGCTGATCCTCCAAATAAATGCGTCAGTAAAGTGCCTAAAAGTACCAAAGGTGCCATTTTAAACGGAATGACTTTTTGGGGCTTTTCATATTCTTCCAGCAGTAAATTGTTGCCTTTGGTTACAGATTCTCCCCAATAGTAATAACTGAGGCCTACTAAAAATCCGCCGAAAGGCAAAAGCCAGATAATCCAGTCATGATGAATTCTGAATTGGGTAACCCATTCTAAAGAAACTAAAAAAAAGGCAGAGGCAGTTCCGGAGAAAATACCGATTAAGGCGCAGATCACAATCCATTTAGGAATGGAAAGTAAAAATTGTTTTGGAGTTTGAGGAGTCATTTTAATTTACAGGCCTGTTTTTAGCCGTGAATTCACAAATTTAAACAATTGTTATTTTTAAATAATAAAATAATTTGTGAATTCGCGGCTGAAAAAAAACTATTGTACAACAGCTGTAAATTCGATTTCAACTAAATATTCAGGAGCAACTAATTTACTGATTTCGTAAAAGCCTGTGGTAGGTTTTACATCTTTAAAGAATGCCGAGTGTGCTCTGGCGACTTCTTCAAAAGTAGATACATCAGTTGTAAAAATGCGGGTTCTGATCACGTCTTTAATCCCTACATTTAAGTCTTCTAAAACTTTTTCAACACGTTCAATTATATTATAAGTCTGGGCATAAGCATCGTCGGCTTTTACTTTATCGCCGTCTACAATGGCTACAGTACCGGATACTTCAATGATATTACCAATTCTTACAGCACGACAGTATCCCATTTTGTCTTCCCATGGCGATCCTGTTAAAATGTTTTCTCTTTTCATTTTAAGTGTTTTTTTGAATTGTTTTTTCTTAGTTTTAAAAACAAATTCGGGTTAATTAATGTGCTGCAATTTAGGAAATATGTCCGGTAAAAAGTGGTGTATTATTTTGAAATCACACCCAAAATATCTCTTTTTTGTGATATTTCAGAAATGCCGTTTACAGGATTATTCGGTTTGGTTTTCTTCATAAATTCGGAGTTTATTTTGTGTGTTTTTGAGATGCTGTTGTAAAAGTTCAATTTTGTTTAATAAATGATAAATAGCATCAATTCCTTCCATATTGATATTGAGATCATAGTGCATCCGCATCATTTTTTCCAGAACCGGCAGCTGTTCCGGCTGTAAATATTCGTCATTTTCTTCGATAATAATTTCAACTAAACCATAAGTACTGAGTTCTTTTATAAAAGTACTTTCAATTTCGTGATAGACGCAAAACTGTTTTATCTGGATTAAATTCTTGTTACTCATGATGTCTAAGTTTAGATAATTCTGCAAAAAGTTCTTTTTCTTTTTGGGATAACCGGGTTGGAATTTTCAGGTTATAGGTTACATATAAATCCCCAAACTGATTTTCCTTTTTATAAACCGGAAAACCTTTTCCTTTTAATTTGACTTTGGTTCCCGGCTGCGTTTCGGCAGGAACTTTGATTTTTACTTTTCCGTCAAAAGTTTTAACATTGATTTCTCCTCCCAGAACTGCGGTATAGAGATCCAGATCGACAGTCGAATACAAATTATGGCCTTCTCTTTTAAAATCGGAATTGTTGGAAATAGTAAACGTAATATACAAATCACCGTTTGGGCCGCCATTAGCACCCGGTCCGCCATGCCCCGGAATTTTAATAACCTGTCCGTTTTCTACCCCGGCAGGAATGGTAATACGAATATTTTTACCATTAACCGTCAGGCTTTGTTTGTGAGTAGTATAAACAGCTGCCAGATCCAGTTCCAGTTCAGCATTAAAATCCTGACCTCTGTATTTAGACTGGCTGCGGCTGCTTCTGGCTGATCCGTACATCGAATTGAAGAAATCGGAAAAATCACTTTCTGAAAAATCCCCTCCAAACCCGGAAAAATCAGAATTACCGCTCTGCTGTCGGGAATATTGCTTCTGATTGGGATCATAACCTGCTTTTTCAAATTCTTCGGCATGTTTCCAGTCTTTTCCATATTTATCGTATTTTTTACGATTTTCGGCATTGCTTAAAACTTCATTGGCTTCATTAATTTCCTTGAATTTTTTCTCCGCTTCTTTATCGTTCGGATTCAGATCAGGGT
The DNA here is from genome assembly GCF_057809475.1 of Flavobacterium sp. FG19. Lineage (NCBI taxonomy): Bacteria > Pseudomonadati > Bacteroidota > Flavobacteriia > Flavobacteriales > Flavobacteriaceae > Flavobacterium > Flavobacterium sp. FG19. The sequence goes on from NZ_JBMDKA010000004.1 coordinate 28,532, forward strand.
GGTATTTCCGGGCCAGTTTTCGATATGCTTTTTTTATATCGGCTTCAGTGGCTGATTTGGTAACATCCAATACTTTATAATAATCGATATACTCCATTTTGATGAGATTTTATAAATGGTAAATAAAGTCCTGAAGTTAAGAATAAACGGCTAATTATCAAAATTATGTGCCTGTTTTAAAAGTGAAAATGAGCTGGGTTTTAATAAATCAGGGTATGGAATTTGAATTTTTGACTATGGAATTTATTTTTGGAAAAATAAAAATACTGGCAGGTTTTTTGATTCCAAAAATTAGCCTAATATATTGTTATAATAGTCTTAAAGTTGTCGCACCAAACTTATTTATGCTATTTTTGCGATGCTGTACTTTGATTTTATAAAAAATTACAAAGCCGATTCGATAACCCCTTTTCAATGAAGCAGATTTTATTTTTCATACTATTTTTTACCGCTGTAACCATTTCAGCGCAGACTGAATTTGGAACTAAATACAAGCCAATTCCGGCTCCAAAGTTTAGCACAAAGAAAAAAACACCAATTCCGCAGGTTAAAGATCCGCAGGCCGAAACGGCAGATATTCCGGAAATCAAAACCCCAAATGTTTTTGATAATACCAGCATTACCCCAAAATCAAAATTTCAGATAGGACAGGAGAAAAGTACTTTTTCGATGTACCAGCAGAATGATTTTGCTAATCCGGGTGATCAGTATGTAGACAAAATGGAAAAAGACCTGAATAAGGCTTTAAAGGATGCCGGTTTAAGAGAAGGACGGGGTACATTGGTTAAGAAAAATATTTCGCTGGGGGATTTTAAAACACAATCACAATATTTTATTGTAAAACTCCGTGATTTTGGAGCCATTGACGGCGATTTGGTAAAAGTGAGCTCAAACGACCTGGTAATTGCAAGTCAAATATTACTTGATTCAGGCTTTAAACAGGTTAGAATAAATCTTGCAAATGGTTTTAACAAAATAGACTTTGAAGCTCTAAATATTGGTTCGTTAGGCGGAAATACAGCTGAAATTCAAATTTACGACGATAAAGGCCAATTAGTTACCAATGATTACTGGGATAATCTGGCGGCAGGTTTTAAAGCTTCGATTGTGGTAACAAAAGAATAATTTTTTTGAATTTTTAATATACTGAGATTTTTAATCAGATGGTATAAAAAATGAGGTTCTGTCTTTAGAACCTCATTTTTTTATTTGTGTTTAAGTTTCTAAAAAAACTTAGCAGCTCAGAATCTTAGCGTCTTAGAATGGATCTGCCGTAACTTTAAACTTCATATTGGTTTTAACCGTGACATCTTTGGTAAGGGTTTCTTTTAAAGTAACCTGTGTGCGAATTTTGTAGCTGTCTGATTTGATGTATTCGTCTAATTTTTTATCCGTACAGATCAAATCCAGTGAATTAGATGAAGTGTTGATGTCGTCCTGATAAGCCAGCTCAATTTCATTAGAATCCGTTGTTGATATATATATGTGTATCGATTTTAAAAAGGTAAACGTTTTATCAGAAGGATCTGAAATAGATAAGCTAAGTGATCTGAGTTTTACATCCTTTACCAGACTGGCTTTGGTTTTATTGTTTTCAAATTCGGCCGAAGAGTTAGTGGTTACTTCCGGAGTGATTATTTCTGTTGGTAAACTAAGAGGCGATGTACTTTTGATTTTGATAGAGGCTTCATTGGAAATAGTAAAAGTTAATAAATCATCTACAGCATCACAGGAAGTCAGGAAAACTAGCACGAAAGCCGTCAGGGCAATAATTTTTGATTTCATAGTTAAATGTAATTGGGTTTTTCGTTACGTACGAAATAATCGGGTTTCTGGATTTGTTTTTTTAAGCCCCAAAGAGGCAAAGGTTTAGAAAAACAAAGAGGAAAAACTTTATTAACCATATAAACATCTGATTCTTTGTCTTTTTGAACTGCCATTGCTTAGAATCGGAACGCTGAAAAAAAATATTTATTTTTTCAACGTTCCGATTTTTAAGATTCGAATATAAAAAGTATTTTTGCGCATGCAACACAACGTATATTTTGTTTGTTTTTATTGTGCTTAAAATGACGTAGTTATATTTTTAAGCCACTTCTTTTTTGAAATATTTTAGTCGTTTATTTTCCCACTTATTTCCCACTTCATATATTTGTTAATTATCTAAAAAGAATATTATATGAAGGCAAGCATTGTATTTTCAGAAAAAAACAAGGGAGATGAGAAAGGTTATCTTTTCGTAACTTATATAGAAAGAAAAGGGGAATTTGTAAAAAAGAAGAAAATTAGTTTAAATTATAGTTTGCCTAGAAGACAATTTGAAGATTACTTTAATAAAAGTTTCAACCAGTTTGAGCCAAATAAAAAAATCAATTTTGATGAAATTAATAGTAAGATTAGGAAAAAACTACTAGAAAATCCTTTTTTAAAAAAAGAAGAAAAAAGCAGCCATTATTACCAGTTTTTGAGTTATATGCAAACAAGAAAAAATCTAAAAAATAATTATTCGACTCAAAATACCTATGAAAGTAGTTCAAATATGTTTAAGAAATTTTTATTCTATAAGTATGAACTTGCCGATATTGATTTTGATGAAATAGACAACGATTTTATTACAGAAATGAATAATTATTTCACAAGTGAATCTTTACAGTCTTCCACCATAAGATTTTATTTTAATAACTATTCTACAGTTTTTAATAATGCGATTAGTAATAATATTTATATTGGTAAGAATCCTTTTAATGAATATCGAGTTAAAGTTAATCCTAAGCCAAAAAAGATTTTGTCATATGAGGACGTACAAAAATTATTGCGAATAAAAAAAGGAGATTTGTATTTTATTGAAAGTAGAATGTTTTTGTTTTCTTTATTCAGTAATGGATTAAGATGTGCAGATATGATGTTGATGAAAAACGAAAACATTCAGAAAGAATACATAGAATATTTTCAAACTAAAACTAATATTCCAATTAAGGTAAATTATGGTGATAAGATTATATATATATTAATGGAGATATTTGGTTTATTAAATCATCTTAAAGATATAGAATCAAATTCAAAAATTCTTAAGCCAGAAATAATTTCTTATAGAAAAGCAAGGTTTGTTTTAGAAACAAAAATAAAAAGGGACTATAATAGGGTAGATGAAAAATATGAGATTTATTCCGGTTTTAAAATAAAGTCTAGTGATATAGAATCCAAAACTATAATTGATGAGTTAATTAAAGTTGAAAAGCAAATTAACTTGAAATGTAAACGAGTTATTAATCGACATATTGAAAAATTAGATCCAAAAGAGTTACTGTTTAAGGATTTTGTAAAGTCAGACTGTTTTAAAGATTATAATAATAATCAACCAATGAATAAATTGCAGTTTGATACTTATAAAAGTAGATTCACTTCTTATAATGCAAAGTTAAAAAGAATGGCAAAACGATATGAATTATCTATTAGAGATATAACAACGCATGTTTCTCGTTTTACATTTACAAATCTTTTATTAGAAATGAAAGATATTAATCTTAATGATATTAGAATTGCATTAGGGCATACAAATTTAGCAACAACGCAAAAGTATATACAGACAGGATTTGATTTTAAAAAATCTGATTTGGTAAATACTGCAATTAATTACAAGTTTAGGAGATAAAGATTTTTTTTAGGATATTTTAATTTTAAAAGATTACATGTATTATGAGAATTTCGGGCTTTAATAAGTTTCTAATTTCTTAATTTTATTAAGATTGAATAGATAGATATGTATGGTTGCTTCCCAACGACTATCATTTAAAAATGCAATTTTAAAAGTAAAATTATCGAAATTTTCATCTTGCTCAATTAGAGTCTTTACTTTTAAAATTGAATCATCGACAAATTCATTAAAATCAATAAATTTTTGCTCGTCTCTTTTTAGACGAAATATAGTTACGGTTATTAAATATCCTTCGTAGAACTCATTGTTTTTATGTTCCTTATATGTAAAATTTGTATATGTATAGCCCGAATATTTTTTTGGAAAGATTTCTCTATAAATATTTGAACGAGTCTTTCTTTTTAGTAAGCTATAATAATCATCGGATAATTTTTTATACAAATTGATTACCGAAGACTGCATAACAGCCTCATAGGCTGTTTTATTAACATGCAAGGAGTATGTATCATCTAGGTCGGACAGATCAAAACCTATAAATCCAATTTCCACCCACTCTTTGAATTTTTCTATCATAAAAACAAATGTATTAAAAGATATTTATTTGATGAAAAATGTACCAAGTTTAAAACGTATCATTTTAATCTATTTTAAATAAGGTTGTATGATATATTTTGTATCTTTATAATTTAAAATATTAAAATGATACAAAATGAAAGTTGTTATATATTCAAGAGTTTCAACAAATAGTCAAGATTACAAAAGACAAACAGAAGAGTTAATAGAGTTTTCCAAAAATATGAAATATCATGTTTCTAATATTTTTGAAGAAAAAGTTTCTGGAGGAAAAACAAATGAAGAACGACCAGAACTGATGAAGATGGTAAACTTTGTCAAAACCAATAAGGTTGATAAAGTTCTTTGTTGGGAATTAAGTAGATTAGGGAGAAATACGATTGAGGTTTTGAAAACAATTCAATTGTTAAATGATAATTGTATTTCTCTTTACATTAAGAATCATAATATTGAAACTCTCAACGAAAAATGTGAAATAAACCCAATGTCACAATTCCTAATTCAAATTTTGACTTCTGTAAGTGAAATGGAAAAAACGCAGATTAGACAGAGAATAAAATCTGGATATGATAGTTACAGAAAAAATGGTGGTAAAGTTGGTAGAAAAGATGGATTTAAAAAAGATTCTGAGACTATTTTAGCTGAAAATAAAGAAGTTGTAAAGTTGTTAAGACAGGGATATTCAATTAGAAAAATAATGAAATTAACTGATAGAAGCAGTGGAACTGTTCAAAAAATAAAAAAACTAATAGATTACAAAAATTAAAATGATATACTTTATTAGTATAAGTTTCAATTTTAATTTTTAAAAGGTAAAGATAAATATTATTTAAAATTATTTTAATACAAATTGTTTTGAAATCAGATCTTCTAACCAAATACCAACATCTAAATCTTCACTGTAGAGATATTGTTCAATGTCCTTATTACTTACTACAATTAAATTAATGCCATCCCTAATTAAGTTATTGATATGAGTTTTAAAAGGTTTGGTTACTCCATTTATAGCTACAAAAATTCCTAAATTGACTTTGCTTCCTGATTCACGATATTTGCTTTCAAAAACTCTTGCTTCAGCCACTCCTACCGGTGAAGACCAGTTTTTACACTCAATTAAGACAAATGGACTATTTAAACTTTTAACAAAATCGTTTTTCGAAACATTTTTAAGTATGATGTCCAGTTCTTGAGTTTCGGTTAATAATTTTTTAGCTAAAACATCAAAACCAAATTTTTTATGAAATAAAGATGCTATGAAATCTTCCAATTTAGTTCCTTTAGAAATATCTTCCTTTTTAAGAGAATTTAGTTTTTTCCATTTTTCTGTTAATTGAATTCTTTCGTATTCTTTATTATAAGTTTCATTTCCTCCAAGTATTGCATCGAATGTCTTTGTATATGTTTTTGCTTTTAATGCAAGTGAATCAATTGAATCTTTGATTACATCCATATTTAATCCTTCCATTACCCATTCTTTCATGTCTAATTTTACTTTTGTCCTTTTGTTTAAGGTTTCAAGTATTAAACGTACTTCATAAAGCCAGGCAATTTCAGGTAAATTTTCATGAGCATAATTCAAGAAAATTCCAAAGGATGTTGCTTCTATTATGTTAACATCATTAAGGTATTTCATATCAACAGTGTCTAGACTTGGAATTAAAGATCTATCATCATATAAATGCGATTCCAGTTTTATCTTGCTCTTAAGTACTTCTATTGAACATAAAATATCATTCTTGCCATTACTTTCGTTAATCCTTTTTATTTGATTGTTTAATTCCTTTATTCCTTTTTTTGTTTCCGGAGTTTTATCTATTTCCAATTCATAAAAAAATTTACGAGCATTTAGAGTTGAAACTCCCCAGTGAATTAGTCCTTCTCTGTAAGAACTGTACGTTGAAATGAAGAAATCCAAGGTTAATCCAAGTTTGTCTAAATTTGATATAACCTGACCTACTGTTGCTTCAAAGCCAACAAAATCATTCGAATCTGATGACAAATTGATTATATTCTCGCCGATAATTTTATGATGTCCAAAAAAGAGTAATGGCACCTCAATTGGCAAATTCTTTCTCCAGTTCCAATTGTATCGACCTATTTTTAACTCTGTATACCATCCCATATTTTATGATTATTTTTTTGTCTATTGGTTGATTTCGCAATTGCACGCAAAGTATTGGCACTAGAAAACTTTAATTTGAGGTTTTGTTTTCATTATTGTTTAATGTCTGTTTTACAAATTCCATAAAACTGATGCCTTTCTGTGTAATCCTAAAACCATTATTAAAAGGTTCGATGAATTCTTTTTGCGTAAGAAAGGTTTGAACTTTAGGAGTAATTAAGGAATTGCCATAAACATCGTTTTTAGTTAATTCAGTATTTTTTACAAACTGGAAATCTGTTGGATGAAATTCACTATTAATCATTAAAATTCTGAAATCATTAATTTCTTTTTCTTTTTCCCTTTCAGAAATAGTTTTTTGTAAGATTTTTGTTAAATCTTGAATTTTGTTTTCATAGTCGTCCACTATGGATTTATTAGAGTTATTAATAGTGTCTAATCTATTTTGTAATGCACTAATTTCTTTTTCAAAATCATCAGTTGTTTTGCTTCTAGTTCTTTTGTCTTGCAGTTCCAATTCTTTTACAACGAGTTCTATTTGTTCACTTAGCTCATTATTTTTAGCTTGATAAATTGTTCTCAATCTTTTCTTTTTTGCAGGTGCTAATAAAAAATCAATAACTGTCATAATATGAGGAATACCGACTGTAAAGAAAATGCCAAGAAGAAAAGGGCCAATTACAGCCATTGCATTACAATATTCAGAATTGATTACAATAATTTTTTGAGTTATAGTAGTCTTTTCAAAAAGAAACAATGAAATTGGTCTCCAATTCCATAAGATGAACGATAATAAATATGCCCCACTAATTGGTGTTTTTACACGATCTTTGGAAGAATCAATAATTTCTTTTAATAAGTCTGAAATAGTCATTCGTTTAGTTAATAAATGATTTTAATTTGTTAATTTTTATCTAAGCTACAGAAAATGTTAGGTTTTTCGTTGTTAAAATGTTAAAGTTATTCACTGATTTATTAAGAAAAAATATATAGCAATATCTCAAATCTATTACGAACAAAATAAGTGTTCTTTATTGCTTTTGTTTATATTTGTTTTAAATCTTAATGTAAATTATTAGTATGAGTAAAAATATTAAAAACATAGCAATAGTAATAAATCTATTGATTTTTATTCTATCAATTTTTTGGATCAATAACTCTAATTTTGATATTGAACCATTAACTGTTTTTTTAGGTCAATTACTATCTTTAATAGTTTTAATATTTGGTGACACTTTACAAAGTAAATTTTCAATTAAAAAAGTATTTAGTTCTACTGTAGATATCGACACATCAAAAAAAGATACTTCAGATTTTGATATCTCTGATATAAAAAACAATTCAAAAGTAAAGATCAAAAAAAGATAATAATTAGTGGGTATCTTTGATAAAATATTTGGTGGCAAAAAGAAAATGGAAGCTATAGACATCAGTCATTTGAACAATTCTAATGTCCTAGTTTTACAAACGGATTCAAAGATAGATTTCAAAGATATTTCTTCCCTTTTTAATAATAATCGATATGGTGATATAGTTATTGAAGATCCAAATTCTTATAACGGATCTTTAACTATTTTATCTAAGAATATTAGTTATAGAAAGAATACAATCAATGATATTTTAAAAAAATGGGAGAATAAAACATGGCTAAATATCTATGGGGGTTATGATACGGGAAAGTCACATATATCGTTATTATTAAGTAATCACTTAAAGTACCATTATTTAAGCTTTAGCTTTAAAGATTTATCTGAAGAAGAATTTAAAAAAATATTCTTATTAATAACTAAGCAGATCATTTCATATGATTTTAGTCAAGTAGAGAATGCTCTAGTTATATTTGATGATATCCCTCAATTAGGATTTGATAACAGTACAAATCAACTTTTTATACAACTTTTTAAGTATTGTAATTCTAACGGTATTAAAATACTTTCAACTTCTAATTATAAAATTCATCTCAAAATTACTGAACAGGTAAGTGATGATTTCGAACAGTTACAGGTTCCTTTACTAAATAAAGAAGAAATAGAAGAGATTATATCTACTTATACTAATGATAAATCAAAAGCTACATATTCTACTATAATAGAAGTAATTTCTCAGGGAAACCCCATATATGTTCAGATTATTTGTAAATATTTAGAAAGTGTAAAATGGAGTCTCTCTGAAGATGAATTTGCCTTGTTTATTTCTGGAAAGGCATTTAATGAATTTGATGATGAAATATATCAAAAATTACTTGATACGACACAAGATGAGAAATCTAGAGAAATTTTATATCGATTAAACATCATTAGTGGGACAATATCAAATGAAAAAATTGAAATTGTTTGCAATGTTAACCCAGCAATAAGTTACCCTTTTGAAAAGATTAGTACCTTATCAGGAACATGGTTGCAGAAAAATAGTGATCAAACATATTCTGTTTCCCCCTTGATAAAAAGGCTAGGAAGCAATAATTTATTGTTAGAAACAAAAAAAGAGATAAATAATGGTTTAGCTCATAATATATTATCTAAAAAAAATATTTCACAGTATGATGCTCAATCTGCAATAAGTCATTTTATAGAAGGAGAATCTTTTGATGATGCTGGAATGGTAATGGCAATGGGTTTGCAGTTTTATTTTAATCATCCAGAGACTTTTATTGAAACATTATTTTCAAAATTATGGATGAGTACAGATTTGCCTAGAAAGATGAGCGTTACCCTGAAATTAGCCATAAGGATTTTACAGTTGCATATTTTGGTTGATTTAGAATTTAAAAAACATGAAAAGTTTGATAAAAAGAATAAGTTTTTTATTAGAGAGGATTTAGAAAAAATAATTCAGCTAGAAGATGTTCAGCTTATTGAGATTAAAAATTTAGCGAATCTCATTTTGTTTAAAAGTTATACAGAAGATAATGTTATTCGCTCATTGGATTATTTTATTTTATTGAATGAAAAAAATCAAATTAATTTTAAAGAGCAAGATAAAACAGTATTTAATAATTTATGGTTAACATTAGATAAAATATACGAAAAATTAGAAATTGAGAAGTGGTTTGAAAGTTATGCAAAAATTGAAAAATCTGAAGATTTTTTTGAAGAAGACATAATACATATTTTTTCGAGAAGGCTTTTTGATAATATCCTTGAAAGCAAAAAGGATTGGCACGAGATTATAGAAACTTTAGATTTTATTGTAGATAAATCTATTTATAATAATCTAGAGCTTTTAGGAGCTTATTCGGTAAAATCCAAAATTTTTATTCTTTCTGAAAAATTAAATAATTTGCCTGATGCACAATTGTATTTTAATTCGATAAAAGATTCTTTTACAAAACCCTCAGCACAGTTTATAATAAAAGATGAATTTGGAAGACAACAATTTTATAAAGAAAAAAAAGAAGAAGCATTAATAAATTTATTAGATGTTTTAGATGTAGAAATATATACAATAGCAAGAGTTGATAGTCTGCTTACTATCGCAAGAATATTTGGCGAAAAAGACAAGAATATAGCTCATTTTTATACAAAAAAAGCAGTCGATTTTCTTCAGGATAAGCTTAAAACAACAAAACTTTCAAGATCAAAAATAATATGCGAATACGCTATTTCGTTTTGGCTTTTAAAAGATTCTAAAACTGCAATTTACAAATTCGCTGAAGCTTATGAAATATTATTAGATTCATATGAAGAGATTGATAATTTTAGCAACGTAGATGATTACAATGTAATTGTTCTTCAAATAGGGAGTGCACTAAACTACATTTATCAATCATTGTGTTTTGGAAAACCACCCACAAAAACAGAAGAGGGGGGAGAATATTTAGTTCCCGCAAGAGGTATTTTTAATAGTAATTATGATTCTAAACTTCTTCATGAATGGTATTATGATGAAAGGAAGTATATGAATTGTTATTTACTTGTTCAATCGTTTGAATATCTTAATGATAAAGAAAATGCAATAAAATGGGCTAATTTTTCTTTTGAGTTAAATAAAAAAATAAACCTTTTAACTTTCAAAAGTACATTAAGAAGTATTGTTGTTTACAAAATTTTGCAAAATAAGTATCAAGAAACTATTGAAGTTGAACAAGAACTTGATGAGTATGAGAAAACCATTAATTTTGAAATGGCAGATGAGATTATTAATAATCAACAAAGAAAAATGTTTGTTGCTTTATTTGATAAATTGCCTCCATTAGATGGTAAAGATGAGTATTATTTCACACATAATTTAATTCCAATTCTTCTGCAAGAATTAACAAACTTGTTAGGAAATAAAACTAATGAAAAGAATATAGTTGCCAATTTAAAAAAGCATTTAAGCTATACTGATTTTTTATATCTAGATAAACAAGCAATACAACACATTTTATATATCTTCGAACACTTTCCTCAAAATTATAATGCTTGTCAGAAATTAATTCGTTGGGTAAATGACATAGAGTCTGAAAATGAAAGGGCTATCCAAATTATTTGCTACATAATTTGTTCTTTAAATTTATCTACAAACGATGCTCTAAAAATGCATCTGGCAGTAATGCCGTATTTAGAAAAGGTTATTAAAGGGCTTTCTAAAGGAGCTCATATATTTGTTTTATATCAATTTGTATACAAATTTTGGACACAGAGAGTATTTACTAATCCAAATGATTTCAGTCATCTAGATAAGTGGCAAAAAAACTTAAATCAAAGCATAAACACTAAAAGCGAATTTAAAATCTTATCAATTTATGCTTTGATTAGTATGCATTTGCAATATATTCCAAACGAAAGTGAACAAAAATGGATGATGCCTTATATAGATTATGTGCGTGAAGAAGAAGAGTTTTGAAATAATTCAAATGATAAATTCCTTGTAATTAGACAGATTAGGTAATTATAAAAAGGATTCCTTAAAATCTATGTTAGGATATTTATTTTTGCAATATTCAAGAATCGTATATACTTCAGCATCTCTAACAATCAAAGAATCGTGAACAGGAATAGCAAAGTCAGTTGGGATATTTTCAAGTAAATCATCAATCCAAATTTTAGACTCTACTCTTTGTAGATAGGAAGAAGCATCTTTGTAGTTTTTGTTTTTAAGACTTTTTATGAACTTTGAAGTAGTAGGAAATATAATATGAATTTTGTAATTTGGAACATAGCCACTTGAATTTAAGAAGTACATAAATAAATCTTTTGCCTGTTTCCTATCGACTAAATTTAATTTTTGAACTAAATATGTGTAAAAATCTGTTTCAAAAGCTTCTTCATAATTTTTGTCTACAATTCCTTTTTCTTTCATAATATTTAGAAGAAGTTTGGGTTGAGAACATTTTGCATCAATTATCGCTAGTCCTTTATTCTTTAAATCCTCTTTATAGATTGATATTATTGGATGATGTACTCTTCTTCCAAAAGTGTCTCTAGATATTTTACCAAAATATCCCAATTGTTTCATTGAATGCTCTATTATTGAATACCATCTACATTTTCGTTCATTATAAAAATCTATATCTTGAATAATTCCTTGTGTAATATCAATAAGGAATTTATATTTTATACATATACCTTTCGAAACATTGTAAAATTTTTTTTCTACTGATTCAAAGAGAGATTCAGGATGTTGCTCTAAGCGTGTAAATGGTTTTAGTAGGGATGCTTCTTGTAAAGCAATTAGGGTTCTTTTGTAGCGTTTATTTACTTTTTCTAGATAAGTTGATGGTACAGGAAAATACCCATGTTTATTCTGCCTTTTTGACATTATAACAAGAGCTGCATAAATTTTATATCCGTTTTTTTGTACTGTTCTATTTCCTGTTTTGGAAATGCAATCAATGACTTCTTGAGGTATGATAATCTTCATATAATAATTTTTAATTCTATTATTATATGTGAAATGGATATTTTGTTTAGTTGCTAATTAATTTTCATTAAAAGTGAGGAACAATATATTGATTATGATATATATGTTGTTTTATATTTCATAACATGAAACATCATAAATAAATTAAAAAGCTAATCTATGCATTTGCTAATTTATTTTTAGTGACACATCTATTAAAATAATTCGTTTTATGTTTTCTCGTAAAGTTGATAAAATAAATATTTTTAAATTTATCGACACTAATAAAAAGACTAAATTAATGGAATTAAAATTTGTTTGGATAAAGGAATATAAAAATATAATAAATACAGGTTTTAATTTTAATCACAGTATTGAACAAGAATTTCATTTTGAAAACAATGAGTTAATAATTTCCACTTTACCTAAATTACTTAGTGATTTTTTTAAAGCAAATGTTTCTAATGTTACAGCAATCGTTGGAAAAAATGGTTCTGGCAAAACAAATTTAACAGAATTTATTAACTACAATCTAGCACACGCAACTAATGGAGGTTTATCAACTTACATAAAAAGCAATGGCTTATTAATATTAGACAATTGGATTTTTGTACAAAATGACATTGAAATAAAAAATAGCCAGTATCTTGAAAGTATAGGTTATAAAATACTGAAATATGATAATGCACCTTTAGATAATAATCAAGGAGCATTAAGATGGTTTGAAATGGCTAAAAATAAATACATATATTATAATCCTACATTTGATCTTCGGGGTATTCAAGTTACAGATAATTTGATAAATATATCAACTACAATGTTGGTTTATGGTGATTATGAAAATTCAGACAAACTGTTTTCTTACGTAGTTGATAAAGACTCTAAGATTAATCAACTGAATGCATATAGCAGTATGGAAGAAGAAAGAATATATGATTTCATTTTACACTATGAAGCCGTTAATAAGTACATTGAGTTTTTACCTGAAAAAATTGAATTTAAAATAGACACAATTGAAAATAATTATTCTCTGAACAAAACATATTTTAACAGAGAAGAATTGGAAGAAGATATTAATGCAGAAATAGATAAACTTCAAAATGAATTAAATTATCAACTAGATTATCAATTAAATAATTATGATTATGAACAATATTTTGTAAGAGCTAAAGAAAATTCAGTTATTAATTACTATAAAATTCCAATTCCTGAACAAAAAGCTATTTTTTTTAGGTTATTATTTATTAATATATTTCAAATACTTTTAAATAAAAAAACTTTGTTTCCTAGAAGATATTTTTATGCTTTTTTATATGAAGAATTGCAAAATGAAGAATTTGAAGAGTTTGATATTCAAAGCGATATTTTAGAATTAAAAGACAAAGTTAAAGATGTAATTAATAATTCTAACTGGATAGATTTTGAAGTACCAATACCTGAGACTGGTTCTAAAAAAAGAAATATTTACCAATATTTAGGAAGTTTAATTATTTCGTTTCCAGATAATAAAGTATTTATTAAAGAAATGACTAGACTAATGGATAAATTATTAGACAATAAACGAATTTTTAGTTGTGAATCTTTAAATGAATTTAGTTCAGGACAAAAGCATTTATTAACTCTTTATTCCAGATTTTTTTGGGCAAAAAAAGAAATTGACAAATCTGAAGCCAAACCATACGGGATTGAAGGAGAGTCAATTGTAGTTTTTATTGATGAAGGAGAAGTTGCTCTTCATCCAGAGTGGCAAAGAACTTTTTTTAATAATATGATAAACTACCTAAGTGATTTATTTAATGATAAAAAAATTCAATTAATATTAACCACTCACAGTCCCTTCGTTTTATCTGACATCCCAAAAAATAATGTTTTATTTTTAGATAAAGATGAAAATAAAAATACTAGGATTTCAAATATTGAGAGAGAAGAAACATTCGGAGCAAATATTCATGAAATCCTTGCTGATAGTTTTTTCTTAAATGAAGGATTCATGGGAGAGTTTGCTAAAAATAAAATACTGGACTTGATAAATTATTTAATTTTTAACGATGAGATTTCTGAAAATAAAAATAATATTAAGCCAAAAGAAAATTGGTCAGAAAAAAAAGCATTAGAAGTTATAAATATTATTGGTGAACAAGTTATAAAAGATCGTCTTTTAAATTTATTTGATAAAAAATTCACATTCAAATCTAAAGAATCAATAATCGCCAGAATGGAAGAATTACAAAACGAACTTAAAAAATTTGATGAATGAGAAAGATTTTAATCGATAAACAATTAGAAAAAAAAGCTCAAGATTTTAGTAGCAATTTATTTTCAAAAAAAAGTAAATCTTTCATTAAACCTAAGGAATCATTGCAAAAATTACATGATAAACTTGGAAAAATAAAACATAAAAAACATCGAGAATATATAAGTAAAATTATAAGTGAATACTCTACTATAATAAGCGCGAACCCTTTAAAAATAGAAACTTTAATTAAAGAATTTTATTCTATTGATGGTGGGGTTATACTTAATCAATATGTTCCTTATAAAAAAGTAAAATTCTATGAAGCAATTATAAAAGCAATGAAATACGAAGAATTACGAGATTCTGAGTTTCATTCATACCTTAAAGCATCTGGTATTAAAACGTGTATATATTGTAATGCTCAACTAACGGTTGTTGTTAATTTTTCTTTTTATGACAAAAAGGAAAAAAAGCGAAAACCAAAAACGTTAGCTAAATTAGAATTGGATCACTTTTACTCGAAATCAAAACATCCTTTTTTATGTACGTCCTTTTATAATCTTTACCCCGTTTGTGGAAATTGCAATCGCGCAAAACACAATAATGAAATAGACTTTGAATTGTATACATATAACTTAAAAGAGTTGGATAAATTTAAATTTTGGATTGATGAAAAATCTATTTTAGCTTATTGGTTATCTTTAAACAATGAAGATTTAAAAGTTCACTTTGAAAGTATGGATGGCAATTTTGATCTTATTAATGAATATAATAAAATGTTTGGAATTCAAGGTATTTATGATACCCAAATAGATATAGCAGAAGAACTTGTGCACAAAGCTAAAGTATACCATGATGTTTATAAAAAAAGTTTAGTAAACAGTTTTAAAACTTTATTTCCTGACAAATCAATATTAGATAGACTTATTGTCGGAAATTATGCCGATGAATCAGATATACATAAAAGACCAATGGCAAAATACTCACAAGATATAGCAAAACAATTAAAATTGATTTAGAAGTAAAACCTTTATAAAAAGTAAAAACCTCGATATTTTAAATATCGAGGTTTTTACTTTTTATAAAACTTATTCTTCAGTTTTAAATAAAAATTCAAATTCACGGATGTTTAAAGCTCAACTCCAGGCGTTAACTATTTCTTACCAAAGTCAAACATAAAAGACATTTCTACACCTAATCCTATTGATAAGGATTTTATGGTACAAATTGTTGGGTTTATTGCACCTCTTTCTATTCTAGTGATTTGTGGAAGTGAAACTTCTGAAAGATTTGCTAGTTGTTCTTGGGACATATTTTTCCCTTCTCGAATCTGTTTTAAATGCTTACCGAACGTAATTAAAAACTCTCTGTCTATAGTGTAAATCAATTATAAAGGATTATTTAGATGTAAAATTCCTCTAATCATTTATGATTTAACTAATCATGTATGATTAGTTGAGTGTTTTTTTATATTTTTACTGCAGTAAAGTCTAAAAAATATTGACTTGATGGAGTCTGGAAACCATATAAACAGGGCGTATCTGAAAAGCCTAAGAGTAGGAAAAACTTAATCAAGAATAAAATGAAAAAAATCAATTTAATGTTAATTATGATTAGTGGAGGTTTAATAATCTCCTGTGGAGGTAAGAATGAAAAAAGTGAATCAAAAAGCAAAGAAGAAGATAAAATATCTACTGAGGTATTGGTGAAAAATGATTGTCAATGCTCAGATTTAAATTTGGAAAATAACTTACTTAATGGAATCCCTCGAAAATTAAAAGATATTAGAAAAAAAAGTACAAATGAATTATTTAGTGGGAATTGTATAGAAAAAGATCAGTATGATTCAATTGTTAGAAAAGTTGAGGTTAAGAATGGTTGGGTAAACAGGGAGATTCTTAGAAAGAAAATAGAAAAAAGTAAATCTTACATTACATTAAGTGATTTTACATTTGAAAATGCAGCAAAAAATACTGGTTGGAATATAGATGTTGGTCAATTGAACGAAAAAGATGAAAGTGTTAGTTGCTATTATGTTAGTAAATATGAGGAAATGAAAAAAGGAAAAATAATCAATAGTTGGGTAATTGATTTAAAAAATTTCGATTTCGATTATAATGTAAATGATGTCATCTATGGTATTTATTCAATAAAGTTTGAACCTTTTCGTAAAAATGGAGTGGATGATAAAAATTGGAAACCTAATTCTATGAGTAATGCTGAATCAGATCGACCAAATTATGGTGGGCCTTGGATAGTGAAGAATATTTCTAAAAATCAATATTCGCAGACTTTAGAAGGATTAAAAAAAGAAGTTCCACATTTTAATTATTGGAATTAATATAAAAGTTAAAGGAAACATTAAAAGAATTATAACTAAAAAAGTATGAATAAAATATTTACACTAGTATTAATATTAACGGTTAATTTCAGTTTTTCACAGTTAAATGGAGTTTATAAAAGTAAAGATGGTTTATATAAACTTACAATTTCGAACTATTCAACACAAAAACAATCATTTAAATTTATTTGGGAGGGGGTGAATCAAGATGATTTATGTAGTTGTGGTGGTCAAGGAATCGCTAGAGAAGACAATGATGAACCGAAAAGTGGAGAATTTTTTCTAACTGAAGAAGATATTCAAGGAGGGTACAACTATATATTAAAGTTTAACTTTAAATCTAATAATGTGTTAAATGTTAAAGTTTTAGGTAATATTGATATGTTGTGGGGTTGTGGGAATGGTTGTCGAATAGGAAATGAAATTTTTCAAAAAATAGTCTCTAAAAAAGAAAAGCGTAGGTAAACTAATCTTTAATTCTAATAAAAAAAGAAATCTTGTCACTAACGACAAGATTTCTTTTTTTATTTTTTATAGAGGTATTGATATTAATTTAGTCTTTCCATCTTTATTTTTAATTCTTCAATTTGAATTTTAATTCTCAGTTTTTCCCTTTTTTTAGGATCTTTTTCAAATTTTAGTTTGAAGTTCCCAATTTCAATATTTGTCTGGCACTTTTTAATTTTATCATTATCAATCATTCTAGTTTATTTAATTTTTCAGAAAGAATGATTTCCATTAATTGGAATACAGTCGTTTCATTATATAGATGCAAATTTTTATATCTAATAATTTCAGGTTGTTGCTTTTTTATTTCTCTTTGTACTTTGGATTTAGAAACGTTTAAAATCTGTTTGATAGTTTCAATATCATAAAGTGTTTTATCATCTTTTATAAATTTTATCATTCTTTAATCTCCAATAATTTTTTTCTAGTTTTTTATATTCTTTTAATAGATCATCAATGTTTTCATCATTGTTTTGTTCATTTTCATTGGAAGTACTTTTGTCATCATCAGGGTTTAAAATATCATCAATATTATCAACTAATCTAGTATTATTTTTTTTTGTTTTTTCTGCCTCTTCTTGAGGTATTTCTTGATCTTCCTTATTGTATTTCTCAACAACGAACTTTGCGAAGTCGATATATAAACTTGTTTTCTTTTTCATATAATATTTTTCTTTTTTTGAATTAAAACAAATCGATTCAATTCATATATTATATATAAGAAATGTAAAGGTGTTTTTTAAAAGGATGGATTTTTTAAAGTGACACTTGTATTAGCATGTATATACATTAATATGGGGATTTTCTCAATTGTTTTAAAACAAACGAGTTTAATGAGTCTTCAGTTCTTTTTTACTACCTTTGCGACATTTAAAATAAAAGAAGATAATAAAGTTTCCCACTTTTTGTCCCACTTTCGAAGGGTCTTGTTTTGTTTTATTGAAAATGAACACATTAGAAACAACTATACTTTTGCGCATGCAACACAACGTACTTATTTTAGATTTCGGATCGCAATATACTCAGCTTATTGCGCGTAGAGTTCGCGAATTAAATATATTCTGCGAAATTTTTCCTTACAATCACATTCCAGGTGATTTATCAAGTTATAAAGCCGTAATTTTAGGAGGAAGCCCTTTCTCTGTTAGAGGAGAAGATGCGCCGCATCCTGATTTATCACAAATTAGAGGTAAAATGCCTTTACTTGCCGTTTGTTACGGAGCGCAATATTTAGCGCATTTCAGCGGTGGAGAAGTTGCTGCTTCTAATACGAGAGAATACGGTAGAGCCAACTTATCCTATATTAAGGAAGGAGAAACTTTCTTTGACGGAGTTTCAGAAAACAGCCAGGTTTGGATGAGCCATAGTGATAGTATCAAAGCACTTCCGGCAAATGCTGTAAAATTGGCAAGCACACATGATGTAGAATATGCAGCTTACAAAATTGAAGGCGAAACGACGTATGCCATTCAATACCATCCGGAAGTTTACCATTCTACAGATGGAAAAAAGATGTTAGAAAACTTTCTGGTAAAAATTGCTGAAGTTCCTCAAAACTTTACTCCAAATGCTTTCGTTGACGAAATGGTAGCAGAATTAAAAGAGAAACTGGGAGACGATAAAGTAGTTCTTGGTTTATCCGGAGGAGTAGATTCTACTGTAGCAGCCGTTTTATTAAACAAAGCAATCGGACAAAATTTATATTGCATCTTCGTAAATAATGGTCTTTTACGTAAAAACGAATTCCAAAATGTATTAGATCAATACAAAGGAATGGGATTAAATGTAAAAGGTGTTGATGCAGGTGATCGTTTCCTTGGCGAATTAGCCGGAATCAGCGATCCTGAGACGAAACGTAAAACAATTGGTCGTGTCTTTATCGAAGTTTTTGATGATGAATCGCACTTGTTAGAGGACGTAAAATGGTTAGCACAGGGAACTATTTACCCGGACGTTATCGAATCGGTTTCGGTAAAAGGACCATCTGCTACTATTAAATCGCATCACAATGTTGGCGGATTGCCGGATTATATGAAATTAAAAATTGTAGAACCGCTTAGGATGCTTTTCAAAGACGAAGTGCGACGAGTTGGAGCTACATTAGGAATAGATCCTGAATTATTAGGAAGACACCCTTTCCCGGGACCGGGATTATCAATTAGAATTTTAGGAGATATTACGCCGGAGAAAGTTAGAATCTTACAAGATGTAGATTCTGTATTTATCGAAGGATTAAAATCCTGGGGATTATACGATAAAGTCTGGCAGGCCGGAGCAATTTTGCTTCCTGTAAACTCTGTTGGGGTTATGGGCGATGAGCGTACTTACGAAAAAGTAGTAGCGCTTAGAGCGGTAGAATCAACAGACGGTATGACGGCTGACTGGGTTCACTTGCCTTACGATTTCTTGATGAAAGTATCAAACGATATTATCAATAAGGTAAAAGGCGTGAACCGTGTAGTTTACGATATTAGTTCAAAACCACCTGCAACAATTGAGTGGGAATAGTAACATAATTTAAAATTAAGGTCTTACATTTGTAAGGCCTTAATTTTTTATAACCTACTATTTATGAGAGAACTTTTAACAATTTCTCTTGTGTTTATTTTGTCTTTTAACAAAATAACTGCGCAAGATTCAATTATCGAGCACAAGATTCAAAAAGGAGAAACGGCTTATTTTATCGCCCAAAAGTATAAGGTCGCCGTAGAGGAAATTTATAAACTCAATCCTGACTCGCAAAACGGAATCAAAGACAATCAGATCATAAAGATTCCGGTTCATTCCTCAGAAAAAGTAAATCAAAAACCACAGACGATTCATGTTGTGGGAGCCAAAGAAACTCTTTTTGGGCTTTCAAAACAATACAATGTTTCGGTTGAAGCTATTCAGAATGCCAATCAGGCTGTTTTGGTAAACGGTCTTCAGATTGGGCAGCAATTGGTTATTCCGGATGCCGAACTTCCTAAAACAGAAACAACAGGTTCTTCAAAAACAACCCATCTGGTGGCAGCCAAAGAATCCTTATTTAGTATTGCCAGACAATACAATGTTTCGGTTCAGGATTTAGAAAACCTCAATAAAGAAGTGTTGCAAAACGGACTGCAGATTGGACAAACCATTGTGATTCCAAACAAAAGAAAAACATTAGACGGAAGAGTTCGTGTCATTAATCAGGAAACTGTTTTTCATATAGTAGAACCAAAGGAAACTAAATTTTCTATTGCTAAAGAATACGGTATCACCATCGATCAGTTAGAATCTCAGAATCCTGAAATTGTAAACGGATTGATTGTAGGGAACAAACTTGCCATTAATACCAAAGAAATTAAACCAGCCAATGAAAGCGAAGAACTTATGCTGGCACTGGCTGAAAAACAGGTAGTAGTCGAAAAGACAAAAGCCAAAACGGTTGAAATTGAAGATTTAAAAGACAGACTGGTAGTTCAGAAAGAAATGAACCAGAAGATCATAAAAATTAATGATCTTAAAGTGAATCTGAATGATATGAACGGTTCCGGAGAAAATTCGGTCGAAAAACTCCGTCTGGTGCTGGAGGCCAATAAAAATGTACAGGATGTTCTGATGGCTAAATTAGATTCACTCGTAAATACAATGAAAAGTGATCTGGCAGAGTTAAAACGAATGGATATTTTAAATGTAGAAGAATCAAAACGGCTGGAAAAACAATCGTACGAAAGTATTGGAAAAACCAGTGAACTCTCGTCGCAATTAAAAAAAGAACTGTCTGAAAACAGAAAAGCCTACGCCGGCCTGATGAACAAAGTAGAGAAAATTGCTGTTGAAGAAAATCAGGAATATAAAAAGAAAATCCGTGAAAACGAAAAAAGTAACAATGTGACCTCTATACAGCAAAGGCTTTCTCTGGAGGATATTAAACGTTATAAAACAAATCAGGAAGAAGGCGATGTTAAAAATCAGTCCCTGATTGCTAAAATAGATTCGCTGGACACCCAAAAACAAATTGAGATAAAGCGACATATCAGTAAAGCTTCCTATTATAGTATGGAAGCCCGAAAGTTTGACGATAAACTGGCTTTGATCAAACTGAAAAAATATCAGGATGAAGCTTTGAAGAAGTCAGCTCCTGCCGAAACGCCTAAAACGGTCTCAATAGAACAAATGAGAAAGGAACTGAAAGAGAACCCGTTTAAGAATGAAAAAAATGTCAGGATTGAAGTTTATGATAATCTTAAAGAAGTTTCAAATGGCTATTACTTAGTTTTAGGTATATTTACAGACGCAGTACCAAGAGACAAGCTGATTATGAAACTTATTGATTCAGGTGATTTTAACGCCAGTTTCTTCTTTAATGTAAACAGTCTTTCGTATTATGTTTATACAGATAAATTCCAAAATATGGAAGAAGTACTTTACCAATGCAAGAAAAAAGAAGAAGATGAGTTATATAAGAACATTGTGATTGCTAAATTAGAAGTTGATCTTCGATAATTTTAAGAAGAATTGACGAGTGGCGTGAATCTTGTAAGCAGGAAATTAGTATCTTGTTTTTTGAATTAAAATTAAATTGTATTAAGCCTTATTTATGAAATATTATTCAACATTATTTTTACTTGTTTTTTTTGTAACCTGTTCTGCTTTTTCGCAAGGAAAAGTAGTAAAATATACGGTTTCAAGCGGAGAAACAATTAACCAGATTGCCCAAAAATTTAAAGTTACGCCTTTTGATATTTACGAATTAAATCCTGATGCACGTAACGGCGTAAAACCGAATACCGTTTTACTGATTCCTTCTGCAGCAGGTAAAAGTGTGGATAAAAATGAAGCAGCAGTGGCAAAACCGACCGGAAATTCAAAAGAAATAATTCATGAAGTACAGCCTAAAGAAACTTTTTGGAGTATTGAACATAAATACGGAATTTCGGACGAAGCTTTAAAAGCGGCTAACCCGTTTTTAGAAAAAGAAGGTGTTAAGAGCGGACAAAAACTGGTAATTCCGGCAAAAGGTGCTGCTCCAAAAGCGACAGTCAAAACAGCTAAAGAAAAAGGGGCGGAAAAGTATGTATACCATGATGTTCAGGCTAAGGAAACCAAATATTCTATTGCTAAACAATATGGTATTACCATCGAAGAACTGGAAAAGAAAAATCCGGATATCGTTTCGAGTTTACCGGTAGGACAGAGACTGACTATTAAAGGAACGGCCCCAAAAACAGAAACAGCAGCCGTTTCTAAATCTGAGGAGCCTAAAAAAACAGCTGAGTCTAAAAAAGCCGTTTCTTATATGGAATATCAGGTAAAACCAAAAGAAACTTTTTACAGTTTAGGCAGAGTTTTTCATTTGTCGCAAGAAGAATTAGTGGCATTAAATCCGGCATTGTCTGAAGGTGTTAAAGAAGGCATGGTATTAAAAGTACCTGCAGGATATGTAGCTCCGGCACCCATAATTGCACAGTCGCAGCCGGCTGAAAAAACAACGGCAGCACCTGTACAAACAGAAAAGACAGTGGAGCGTCCAGCCGAAACGAATGGCGGCGGCGGAATAAAAATTGTAGACAAAGTAAAATCAGAAACTGTTTCTGCTGATCCGGAGATTGTAGAACTGACTAAAAAAAGAGGACAGAACGACCGCAAAAAAGTAGTTCTGCTGATGCCGTTTAACCTGGCAAAATTACAAAGTGATACCACCGGAATGGCTGCCCGTTTAAAAACAGATAAATTTTTAAACATGACACTTGATTTTTATTCAGGTGCTATGATGGCAATTGATTCGGCCCGAACTTTAAAACTGCCAATCGATGTTTCTATTTATGATTCTCAGGAAACAAAAACGACTTCTAATATTTCCGCTTTAATTGCACAGAATAAACTTCAGGACGCAGATGCCGTAGTTGGACCGTTCTATCAGAATA
Organism: Flavobacterium sp. FG19; assembly: GCF_057809475.1. NCBI lineage: Bacteria > Pseudomonadati > Bacteroidota > Flavobacteriia > Flavobacteriales > Flavobacteriaceae > Flavobacterium > Flavobacterium sp. FG19. Next base: position 51,683 of record NZ_JBMDKA010000004.1, read on the forward strand.
ATGCCGAGTCGACAGCCAATTCACTTCGTTTGTATAATGTTCCGGTTATTTCACCATTGTCAAAAGATGCGGCCAATCCAATTGATAATTTGTACCAGACCATTCCTTCTAATGAGGTGGTCAGAAATGCTGTTTTTGACTATATGCGCAGTAAAAATGGAAATATTGTAGCAGTGGTAGATAAGAAAAAAGAATCCGTTATCAGTTATATCAAACAAAATCAAAAAGGAGTGGTTTTTGCCGCCCTGACAGAAACGGGAGGACTTGATGCAGCCAATTTGAAAAGTTTATTACTGCCAACACGTTTGAATTATGTAGTAATGGAAACAGCTAATACAGCAATGATAAAGGCTGTTATAAAAGCGCTGATTGATGCACAGAAAACCTGTCAGGTACAGCTGGTTATTTTAGAACCTAATAGTACACTTGATACAGACGAAATTAGTTTTGATAATCTGGTAAAACTAAAACTAATGTATCCGTCTGTTACCCGTGACAGCGATGAGCAGTCTGCTGCTGTATTTAAGAAAGAATACAAATTAAAAAATAAGACCTATCCTAATAGTTATGCTACCCGAGGATTTGACGCAACATTTGATACCATGATGCGTCTGGTTCAGGGGAAAACCTATCCGGAAACTGCTGATTTAATGACCACGCAGCAGGTCGACAATAAATTCCAGTTCTATAAAAAAGAAGATGGAGGACATGCAAACAAAGGTGTTTACATTTTATATTACGATTCAGACTTAACTTTAAAAGAAGCAAATTAATGACATCAAAAGTAACCTATTTAGGAGATTTAAGAACAAAATCAATTCATATACAATCCGGCAGTGAAATTATTTCAGATGCACCGCTGGACAATAACGGAAAAGGAGAAGCTTTTTCTCCAACAGATACAGTGGCTAATGCACTTGCAAGCTGCATGATGACTATAATGGGGATTAAAGCCCGTGATTTAAATGTCGATTTTACCGGTTCAACGGCAGAAGTAACCAAAATAATGAATGCTGAACCAAGAAGAATTGGTGCTATTGAAATTGTTTTTGATATGAAAAGCAATGCCGATGAAAAAAACAGAACTATTCTGGAACGTGCGGCTATGACCTGTCCCGTATTTTTAAGTCTAAGTTCAGAAATCGAAAAGAAGATTAGTTTCAACTGGAATTAATTAATCAGAAGAATATTTCTTTTAAAGCCATCAGTATTGATGGCTTTTGTTTTTTTAAAGAATTTTGTGAGATTTATAAAAATTAACAAAATATTCATATCTAATTTTGGCTGATTGGGACAGAATGCAGTATCTTTGTTCTTGCAAAAAATACGCAGTTGTGTTGCAAAAATAACGCAATGTAAAACAAGGTAAAAACGAGACTTACCTTTTATGATTTTGGAATTTTTCAGTGAGATGACATACATTCCGGATCGCTTCAAATCAATAATTTAAATTTTGTTGTATCGCATTTATAAAGGTTTTATCTTTATAGGGTGTTGAGTGCTATTGTTTTAGCAGGTTTTTGGCATGGACTTTTGTCAGAGGAGCAAATTTAGAAATGATTCAAAAATCAGAAGAATAAAAAAAAACTATATCATGTTAAAAAGTAAAATCGACAAAGCGACCGGTTTTGAGAAGCGTTTTGAAAACATCAATACGGTTGTTTTTGAAAATTCGGGAGCCGCTTCCAAAGAAGTAGCTCAGGAAATAGCCGCTTTGATCCGGTCAAAACAAAAAGAGAATAAGCCTTGTATTTTAGGTCTGGCCACCGGTTCATCTCCAAAAGGCTTGTATGCCGAACTGGTGCGCCTCCATAAAGAAGAAGGACTGAGTTTTAAAAACGTAATCAGTTTTAATCTGGACGAATACTATCCAATGGAACCCAATTCCATCAACAGTTATGTTCGTTTTATGAAGGAACTGCTGTTTGATCATGTGGATATTTTACCTGAAAATGCCCATGTTCCCGACGGACTTTTAACCAAAGAACAAATCGCCGATTACTGTCACGAATACGAAGCTAAAATTGAAGCTTTGGGCGGAATCGACCTTCAGATTCTGGGTATTGGAGGAAACGGTCATATTGGTTTTAACGAATCAGGTTCCCTTCAAAACTCCAAAACCCGTTTAGTGGCTTTGGATCATATTACAAGAGTAGCGGCAAGTAAAGATTTCTTCGGACTTAACAATACTCCAAGAACGGCTATTACCCTTGGCGTAAAAAAAATCATGGAAGCCAAAAGAGTCATTCTGCTGGCGTGGGGAGAAGGAAAAGCCAATATTGTAAAAAAATCAGTTGAAGACGAAGTAACTAACAGAGTTCCGGCTTCATTCCTTCAGGAGCATGATAATGCTGTTTTTGTTTTGGACAAAGAAGCTTCTTCAAAACTCACCAGAATCAACAAACCGTGGCTGGTAGAAAAAATCGCCTGGACAGATAAACTCACCCGTAAAGCCGTTTTAGGACTGGCTTTAGATCTTAAAAAACCAATTTTAATGCTTACCGATGCCGATTATATCGAAAACGGAATGAGCGATTTACTGGCCGATTCAGGTCCGGCTTACGATATCAATATCAAAATATTCAACAAACTACAGAATACCATTACGGGCTGGCCGGGAGGAAAACCCAATGCAGAAGACACCAACCGTCCTGAAAGAGCAGAACCGGCTAAAAAACGTGTACTGATCTTCAGTCCGCACCCCGATGATGATATCATCAGTATGGGAGGAACCTTTATGCGCCTTCAGGAACAGGGACACGAAGTACATGTGGCGTATCAAACCTCAGGAAACATAGCTGTTGCCGATGATGAAGCCCTGCGTTTTGCCAGATTCGTGATCGATTACAATGAAAAATTCGGCATCAAAAGCCCTGAGGCCGATGACATCTATAAAAAAGCCGAAACCTTTTTAGAAAACAAAAAGAACAGCGAGATCGACATTCCGGAAGTACGTTACATAAAAGGACTGATCAGAAAAGGAGAGGCAAGGGCTACGAGTTATTTTGTGGGGCTTCCTGATGAGCAGATCCACTTTATGGAACTTCCTTTTTATGAAACGGGAACGATCGAGAAAAAACCAATCGGTGCTGAAGATATTCAATTGACAGTAGATTTAATCGAAAAAATCAAACCGCACCAGATTTATGCAGCGGGAGATTTAGCAGATCCTCACGGAACGCACAAAGTCTGCCTGGATGCTATTTTTGAAGCGGTAAAAGTTTTAAAACCAAAAGAATTTATGAACGACTGCTGGTTATGGCTTTATAGAGGCGCATGGCAGGAATGGGGTATCGATGAAGTAGAAATGGCTGTTCCGATGAGTCCGGATCAGGTTCTGGCTAAACGTCACGGAATCTTCAAACACCAGTCACAGAAAGACGGCGTGGTATTTCAGGGAACCGATGCAAGAGAGTTCTGGCAGCGAGCTGAAGACCGAAACAGCGAAACAGCGGCTTTGTATCAGCAGTTAGGTTTAGCAACTTATGCGGCTATGGAAGCTTTTGTAAGATGGCATTATTAGTGTTTAGTTTACAGTCGCAGTGGTCAGTATTCAGTCTTAGTGTTTAGTGTTTAGTGTTCAGTCGCAGTTTTCAGTCAAAGGACAGCTGATTGTCATATAACGTGTGTAAACTGCGACTGTAAACTGAAAACGGAATACTGAAAACTATTTTTAAATCTGCGGCAGAATAGAAAAAAAATAATCTAGCTTTGTAAGCAATTAAAAGCAAGAAGAGAGAATGTATATATTCTTTTTTCTTGCTTCTTTTTTCATCTAAACTATGGATCAGGATAAAAAACAACTCATTAAGTTAGCGCATACCAAAATGCCGTTTGGTAAGTACGAAGGACGGTATTTAATTGATTTACCGGAATATTATGTTGTATGGTATCATAATAAAGGTTTTCCAAAAGGAGAACTGGGACAGCAGCTTCAGTTAATTTATGAGTTAAAACTGAACGGACTGGAGGTGCTGATACGAAATATTAAAGACCAGTATCCGAAACCGGTAAAATAAAAATCCTGATTTAGTATTTTTAAATTTTTCTGTTTTTTAATCGAAACTTTTTTAGTTACATTCGCCAATAAAATCTAAATGACTACAAAATCAGATTCTTCAAATGCAGGTATGAACTGGGGAGTTGCTTCCCTGGTATTTGGAATTGTTTCCATTATTCTTGCGTTTATTCCCTGTGTTGGTGTTTTTGCCTTTTTTTTTGATTTGCCTGCAATAATTTTTGGAGCAATTGGTTTGTCAAAAGCAAAAGCGGATAATGCGCCGACTGGTGTTGTAAAAACAGGTTTAATATTAAGTATTATTGCAGCAGTCCTGATTATGATTAATTTGTTGATCGTGTTTGGTATTTATGGTTTTTTAGCATTTTGGGATTAGAAGATTTATACCTGCTTACTTCTTATAAAAAGATCAACACTATTTTTGTGGTCATTATTATAATGATCTTTTTGTATTGTTATATCTCGCCCTTTTTAAGTTTTGGTTTTCGTTCTTCTTGTGAGGGAATGCCGCTTTATTATTGTAAGAGCCGTGGCTTAACAAGAGCTTTTTCTCAAATCCTGCGGTTTAATCTGGAGGAGGCTATTCGTCTCAATTCCTATAGTATAAGGATATTTCTGTTTTTTTTCTTTCAGTTAACAGCACGTTTTTGGATTAATAAATTCATTCATCTTTCTAATTTTAAACGAGTTGTGGGTATTGATTTGTTTTTCAGTATTTTATTCTTTATTTTTTCATTTTACAATTTAGTAATACCATAAAAAAATAAACCGAAGTCACAGAATTTTCAATAAAAAGACTTAAAAAAGAGTAATATTATTGATTACTAACCCAAGTAATGAATTGGTTTAAAAATTTGCAAATTATCTCATTCTGGAATAGATAAATTGTCTAATTAAATTTGTACTTTTGCCAAGTTTTTTACACAACTACTTACAAACAACAACAGAATGAATCAAACAAAATATATTTTTGTTACAGGCGGTGTGACTTCTTCACTTGGAAAAGGGATCATTGCGGCATCTTTAGCGAAATTATTACAAGGAAGAGGATATCGTACTACTATCCAGAAATTCGATCCGTACATTAACGTGGATCCGGGAACACTTAACCCGTATGAGCACGGAGAATGTTATGTAACAGATGACGGTGCCGAAACGGATCTGGATTTAGGTCACTACGAGCGTTTCCTTAATGTTCCTACTTCTCAGGCCAATAACGTTACTACAGGAAGAGTATATCTTTCGGTTATTGAAAAAGAAAGAAGAGGGGAGTTTTTAGGAAAAACGGTTCAGGTTGTTCCTCATATTACCAATGAAATTAAAGACAGAATGCAATTGCTGGGTAAATCCGGCGATTATGATATTGTTATTACCGAAATTGGTGGTACGGTAGGTGATATCGAGTCTTTACCTTATATAGAATCAGTTCGTCAGTTGGTATGGGAGTTAGGAGAAAATAACGGAATTGTTATTCATTTAACTTTAGTTCCTTATTTAGCAGCAGCAGGTGAGTTAAAAACAAAACCAACACAGCACTCTGTTAAAACTTTAATGGAAAGCGGTATTAAAGCAGATATTCTGGTTTGTAGAACTGAGCACGAATTATCTCAGGAATTACGTCAGAAGCTGGCTTTGTTCTGTAATGTGAAAAAAGAAGCGGTTATTCAGTCAATTGACGCTTCTACTATATATGAAGTTCCTAATTTAATGCTTGAAGAAGGATTAGATGTGGTGGCTTTAAAGAAACTGGATTTACCTAAAAAAGCATCTCCGGATCTTAAAAACTGGAATACTTTCCTAAAAAGATTAAAAAGTCCAAAACAGACTGTAAATATTGGTCTGGTTGGAAAATATGTAGAAATGCAGGATTGTTACAAATCTATTTTGGAGGCGTTTATTCATGCCGGTGCGGCAAACGAAACCAAAGTAAATGTTATTTCTATCCACTCAGAACATATCAATGCCGATAATGTAGAAGAGAAACTGGGAACTCTGGACGGGGTTTTAGTAGCTCCGGGATTTGGAGAAAGAGGTATTGAAGGAAAAATTGAAGCTGTTCGTTTTGTACGTGAAAACCATATTCCTTTCTTCGGAATTTGTTTAGGAATGCAGATGTCTGTAATTGAATATTCAAGAAATATTTTAGGATATGCCGATGCGAATTCTACTGAGATGAACGACAAAACGCCTCATCCGGTAGTAAATTTAATGGAAGAACAGAAAAATATTACCGATAAAGGAGGTACAATGCGTCTGGGAGCCTGGAAATGTGATATTAAACCAAACACTTTGGCACACAAAATTTACGGAGAAACGACTATTTCAGAGCGTCACCGCCACCGTTACGAATATAACAACCAATATGCTGATGAATTGCAGAAAGCAGGTCTTAAAGCATCAGGGGTTAATCCGGATACCGGTTTAGTTGAAATTGTAGAGCTTGAAAACCACCCATTCTTTATCGGGGTACAATACCACCCGGAATATAAGAGTACGGTTGCCAATCCGCACCCTATTTTTGTAAACTTTGTGGCAGCTGCAGTAAACGCGCACAAAAAATAATAATTCATTCTAAGAGGTGTAACTTTTCAGTTAAACGAATAACTAATACCCTCAAACGAATAACTTTTTTTAAAATAATGGAAGAAAAAAAATTAGACCTTAATTCAATCATTGGTTTTGTATTGATATTCGGAATTTTGATTTGGATTATGTACCAGAATCAGCCTTCGGAAAAAGAAATTGCTGCTGAAAAAGCCAAGAAAGAATTAGTAGCTAAACAAGAAGCCCAGGCAAAAGCTGATAAAGCTAAAACGGCCCAGACACCTGCTTTAACAGCAGTACCGGGAGATACTTTACAATTAGCCAAACTTCAGAAAACGTTAGGCGGTTTTGCTTATTCTGCAACACTTCCTTCAGCTAAAGAAGCTTTTACGACTATTGAAAACGAAAAAATAAAACTTGTAATTGCTAACAAAGGCGGTTTTATCGTAGAAGCGGTACTTAAAGAATTTCAAAAATTTGAGAAGAATTCCGGACAATTGGTGGAACTGATCAAAAACAACAACTCTAATTTAAATATCCAGCTGCAGACAACAGATAACAGGATTTTAAATTCGAAAGATTTGTTTTTTGAACCAACCCTGACCAAAAACGGAGCAGACCAGATCCTGACCATGCGTCTGAAAGCGGGAGCTAATGAGTTCCTGGAATACAAATACGTATTAAAACCAAACGACTATTTAGTAGGTTTTGATGTACGCTCTCAGGGATTAAACAGAGTTTTGAATTCGGCTAAACCACTGGATTTACAATGGGATTTAAAAACCTACAGAAACGAGAAAAGTATTTCTTATGAAAATCGTTTTGCACAGATCGATTACAAATACGAAGATTCAAAATACAGCAACGTAAGTTCTCACGGAGAAGGAAAAGAGGAAACTCCGGCAAAAGTTAGCTTTGTAGCTTTTAAACAGCACTTTTTTACTACTATATTAGCGACCGAAAAGCCTTTTGAAACTTCTAAATTACAGTCTGATGATTTAGTGAAAGACGAAAAAACAGATACTGTTTTTACAAAACAATTCAGAGCTAATCTTCCTTTAGCATTTTCAAATGGAGAGGTTGATTACAAAATGAGCTTGTATTTTGGTCCTGCCGATTATAAGACCTTAAAAGCTTATGATAAAAATTTCGAAAAAATCATCCCGTTAGGGTGGGGAATTTTTGGATGGATTAACAAATTTATCTTTATTCCTTTATTCGGATTCTTAAGTTCAACTATTGGTTTGTCATTAGGAATTGCAATTATCATTTTCACGATCATTATCAAATTGGCTATGTCGCCAATTACCTATAAATCATTCCTGTCTCAGGCTAAAATGAAAGTTTTAAGACCTGATATCAATGAATTGGGAGAAAAGTATAAAAAAGACCCAATGAAAAAACAACAGGAAACAATGAAACTGTATAATAAAGCGGGGGTAAACCCAATGGCAGGATGTATTCCGGCATTGATTCAGCTTCCTTTTATGTATGCTTCGTTCCAGTTTTTCCCGGCTGCTTTTGAGTTAAGACAAAAAAGCTTCCTTTGGGCAGATGACTTGTCTTCTTTTGACTCTGTTGTAAAATTACCATTCCATATACCTTTATATGGAGATCATATCAGTTTGTTCCCAATTTTGGCAGCGATCGCTATTTTCTTCTATATGAAAATGACTTCAGGTGACCAGCAGATGGCAGCGCCTCAGCAGGAAGGTATGCCGGATATGGCCAAAATGATGAAAATCATGATTTATGTTTCGCCATTAATGATGTTGATTTTCTTCAATAGTTATGGTGCCGGATTGAGTTTGTATAACTTTATTTCAAACCTAATTACGATCGGAATTATGTTTGTAATCAAAAATTACATTGTGGATAGTGAAAAAATTCACGCTCAGATTCAGGAGAACAAACAAAGAGAGCCTAAAAAACCAAGCAAATTCCAGCAGCGCCTTCAGGAAGTAATGGAACAGCAGGAAGCAGCGAAAAAAGCTCAGAATAAAAAGAAATAAATTATAAAAATCCCGATTCAGTCGGGATTTTTTATTTTAAGAAGCAGGTTTCTTTTCAAAATAACCAATGAAAATTTTAACTTTGAAAAAAGACCTGACATACTTTATGAAACTAATTTTCGTTTAAGTTAAAAATTAAAAACAATATGATTTTCAAAAGAATTATAATGGGACTGACATTGTTAAATGTGTGTCTTTTAAGTGCCCAGACCGAGTTTAATAAATTAGATGCCAATGGAAAAAAGGATGGTGTATGGAAAGGAATTTATGAAGAATCCAAACGTCCTCGTTACGAAGGGGCTTTCAGTCATGGTAAAGAAACCGGGATCTTTAAATTTTTTGATGATACTAAAAAAGGAGATGTAATCGCAACCCGTGATTTCACTGCAAATGACGGAAGTTCCTATACGATCTTTTATGATCAGAGCAAGAATGTGGTAAGTGAAGGAAAAGAAATTGGTAAAGTAAGAGAAGGAGAATGGAAATATTACCATAAAGCATCCAAAGTTTTGATGATTTCGGAGATCTATAAAAACGGAAAATTAAACGGAGCAAGAACCGTTTATTATCCTAATGCCAAAGTTGCCGAAGAAATGACTTATGTAAACGGATCAAAGGAAGGGATTTATAAAAAAACCGGGCAGAATGGAGTCCCGTTAGAAGAAACGACCTATAAAAATAATGAGTATAACGGAGATGCCGTTTTTTATGATTCAGATGGAGTGCCGGCTTCTAAGGGAAAATTTGTAAATGGAAAAAAAGCAGGAATGTGGCAGTTTTATACCAAAGGCAAATTGACCAAAGAGGTTAATATGAGTGATCCGAAAGCCAGTTATCAGGCCGATTCGAAGCCTAAAAATAAATAACTTTAATTTATATTCAGCTGTGGATTCACGAATTATTTTTGAGACAAATATTTGTGAATTCGTGGCTGATTTTTTTTCTAATTGTTTAAATTTGACGAGTCTAAAACTTTGATTCAATGGATTTAAACGAACTCATCGGGCGGTTTTTACTGCTGTTTTTATCGATTTTAGTTTTATATTTTTTTTCTAACAGAAGAGATAACGAAACCATAAATCCGCTGATGGTTATTGTTGGGCTGTGTACCTTTTCGCTTTGTTATTTGTTTACTAAAATTGAAATTGGTGTTGGAATAGGCTTTGGTTTGTTTGCCATTTTCTCCATTTTAAGATTCAGGACACAGTCTTTTACCGTTAATGCGATTATCTTTCTTTTTGCAACGATAACTCTTTCTATTCTGGATATTATGTATCCTTTTGAAAAAATAGAAATTCTCTTGTTTTTTCAGGTTATTATCATCGGATTTTATATTGCAGCCTCCATCATTGTGAACAGAAAAATTTCAAAATATCTGAATACCGTAAACGTAAAGATTCCTTTAATAAGCAGTTTTTCTCTGGAAAATGGAAACATACGGAAAGCAGTTCAGGAAAAAATAAACGTTCAGGATTTTGATTTTAAAATTGTTCTGATTAATACGGTTACAAATGAAATAGATCTTACCGTTTTTTATTAATCGTTAAAAGGCCGAACCTGTTTGATATACAAATCCCGGTTTCCGCCCACGATTTTAAATTCAATATCTACCGGATGAAACTGGTTTTTTCTCCAGTAACGGTACATTTTTTCTTCAATTTTTCTGCTGACATTAAATAGATTACTCATTTCTTTCCTGCTTAATAAAGGCTCGTTATTATTTAAATTTGAATTAGAAGTATAATCAACATCAAAATCGTCGTCATTGGTTCCGGAATTAAAGTGATAGGCCACAAACTGTTCGCAGATTTCGCCTTTTTCCGGTTTTACGACAGAATTTTCTCCCTTTTGAACATTTACGGTAATTCCGGGGAAATTTTCTCTAAAAAGATTTTTAGTAATGATCACACCATTTGCCAATTCATCAGGAAAAGAGCGATGCACTAAAACACCCATTGCGATATGCTGCTGATCGATGCCGAATAATTCTCTTTCGTTGAACGACGCTTCGTTCCAGACACTTGCCCAAACTTGTTTGATTGCTTTTTCGAAAGTTTTAATCGAATCTCCTAAAATTCCTGTTTTGGAATCATATAATCCAGCTCCGTTAAAATCATCTAAATCTTCGGCATTGGTTGAAGAACGAAACCTGAAATTCCTGAATTCAGCCTCTTTAAAAGCCAGGTTCAATTTTGAAATCAATTCAGGATTAATTGGCTCTTTTTTGATGGCATCTCTAATTTTTTTCAGTTGATTAGTAATCCAAACTGTCGAGTCCTTTTTAGGAAAAGCTAAAAGTGCCGTAATTAATGGAGCAATTGAAGTTTTCTGAATGTGCTGTGTATAAAAATAAAACGGAATAGCATGCGCATTTTCTGGAACTTTAAACGGAATTTCTTTTGAAATGGCAATCAGGTATGCCATATTCTGCGCTTTAGAACCAATGTAGTTTACGCCTTTTTTCGGAATTTTGGATAAATCGACTAAATCTGTTACGCTGCTGTCGATTGTTAACTTTTTCTTTTTAGAATTGGTTTTAAGAACAATTTTTTTATCTGTTTCCTTAATGAGAAAAGTGTCCACTTCGATTTTTAGTTCTACTTTTTTAGAAAGCAGTTTTTGGATATTCAAGTCTTTTAAAACCTCTGTATAAGCCATGATGGGAATCTTTCTGTTTTTGCCCAGCAGTACCAGATGACTCAGGGGAGTCTGCAGCTCATTGACTATAATTCCCCTGACATTTGGAAGTATGTCAGGTGTACCGTCCAGAACTACAATTTCATCGGAATTGGGTTTCACTTTATCAAGTTCCTTTATTGTATAGGCTCTTAAGATGCCGACAATATTCCCGGAAACGACTTCCTGATATTGTATTTCATTAAAAATATAATCTGATTTGACGCACGGAATTTTAAATTTTCCCAGACTTGACCATTCCATCTGATCAGGATTGTTCAGATAGAATTTTAGTTTTTCTCCAATAAAAGTGGAGTTTTTAACCAGATAAAAAAAACGCTCAATAAGTTCTATGGGCATCCGGTCTGATGCGGCCAGTTCAAAAATCCATTTATCCGTTCCTTTTATATGGTTCAGATTGCCCAGTAAAAAATCACGGTTTTTCTGAGTATTGCTGTAGTTTTCGTTGTTAAAGATTTCCAGATCGTGGTTATAGTACAAGTATTGCGTTACAAAATCATAATGCAGCGGAATTAAGGTGCTGTTAAAATAATACATTTTCTGTTTTCTTAAATCGTAAATCACTTTTACGGATTCAATATTGGAGAATTTATCAGACAACGGCTTTCCCCGGAATGCTTTGTATGCTTCATAATCAGCGAGTGTAGGAGCATGTTTCTGTGCATGTAAAGATGCCAGAATAAGAAAGAAAAATAAATTAAAAATGCATTTTTTCATGACCCTTACTAATTGGATATTAAAAGTAAGTATTTAAACCATAAGTTTTATCTACTAATGAATTATATAAACCAATTAAAACCCCTGCGATTTTCTAAAATATGATGTACCTTTGCACCCTTGTAAAAATATAAATGTTTTAAAAATGAAACGTGTAGTTGTTGGTCTTTCGGGAGGAGTAGATTCTAGTGTTGCCGCATATTTACTGCAGCAGCAGGGATACGAAGTTATCGGGCTTTTTATGAAAAATTGGCACGATGATTCGGTTACTATTTCAAACGAATGTCCGTGGTTAGAAGATAGTAATGATGCTTTATTAGTAGCCGAAAAACTGGGAATACCGTTTCAGACAGTGGATTTAAGCGAAGAATACAAAGAAAAAATCGTTGATTATATGTTCAACGAATACGAAAAAGGGAGAACACCAAATCCGGATGTGCTTTGTAACCGCGAAATCAAATTTGATGTTTTTATGAAAATCGCTTTAGGTTTAGGAGCTGACTATGTAGCGACCGGACACTATTGCCAAAAGAGCGAAACGGAAGTTGACGGAAAAACGGTTTACCAATTAATTGCCGGAAACGATGTTAATAAAGACCAGTCTTATTTTTTATGCCAGTTATCACAGGAGCAGTTATCAAAAGCGTTGTTCCCAATTGGTGCTTTAACCAAACCGGAAGTTCGCCAGATTGCGGCTGAAATGGAACTGGTAACAGCTGAAAAGAAAGATTCTCAGGGACTTTGTTTTATTGGGAAAGTACGTCTGCCGGAATTTTTACAGCAAAAACTACAGCCAAAAGAAGGTAAAATTGTTCAGATTGATAAAAATGATCCTATTTATCAGGTTGAAAAACCAGTGGGATTATCCCTGGAAGAAGAACTGAAAACAGAAGCTCAAAAACGCGAATATCTTCCTACTATGGGAAAAATAATGGGAAAACATCAGGGAGCCCATTATTTTACAAATGGTCAAAGAAAAGGACTGAATGTAGGCGGAACAACTGATCCGTTATTTGTGATTGCTACAGATGTGGATACTAATACTATTTATACCGGTTTAACGAGTAATCATCCGGGATTGTTTAAAAAAGCACTTTTTGTAGGGAATTCAGAAGTACACTGGATTCGTACCGATATGGCTTTGAAACCGGGAGAAAAAATGGAAGTAATGGCAAGAATACGTTACCGTCAGCCTTTACAGAAAGCAGTTTTGTATCAATTTGAAGACGGAATGTACGTTCGTTTTGAAGAAGCACAGTCAGCTATTACAGAAGGTCAGTTTGTGGCCTGGTATTTAGAAAATGAATTAGTTGGTTCGGGAGTAATTTCTTAGCTTTATACTTTTTATGAAGGTTTTCCTTTTAAAAGAGTATATATGAAGCACTACTTTACTTTTCTTTTATTACTATGTTCTGCTGCCGCATTTTCACAGGAAGATGCCTGGGTTTATTTTACTGGAAAACCTAATGCACAGGATTTTTTTGATAATCCGCTGCAGACACTTTCACAGCGATCTTTAGACCGTCGTACAGCACAGAATATTGCTTTAAGCAGTACGGATGCTCCATTAGAAACTACTTATGTCGATCAGATAAAAGCCAGCACCGGAATTACTGTAATGGCGCAGTCCAGATGGCTGAACGCACTTCACATTAGAGGGACGCAGGCTGCTATAACGGCTTTAAAATCACTTACATTTGTGGATAAAGTTGTTTTTGCTGACCGTACTTTGAATACGACTTCAAAAAAAGCACAGCAAAATAGCACTACACAGCTTAAAGATAAATTAGAAACAACAGTCGATTACAATTACGGGACTTCAGCGAGTCAGATTCAAATGCTGAACGGTCAGGTTTTACATCAGCAGAATTTTACAGGCTCCGGAAAAATTATAGCCGTTTTGGACGGTGGTTTTCCAGGCGTTAATACGGCAGAACCTTTTAAACGTCTGCGGGATAACAATCTGATTTTAGGCGGATATGATTATACGAACAGAAGCACTGATTTTTACACAGGAGATGATCATGGTACTTTAGTATTGTCTACTATGGGAGGTTACCAGGACAATGCTCTGGTAGGAACAGCTCCGGATGCGGCTTATTATTTGTTTATCACCGAAGTCAAACTGACCGAAAATCCTGTTGAAGAATCCTATTGGGTGGAAGCAGCAGAACAGGCAGATGCTTATGGCGTAGATATTATTACCTCTTCTTTAGGTTATTTTGAATTTGATAATCCCAATTACAGTCACACGTACAGTGATATGAACGGTACAACGAATTTTATTTCAAGAGGTGCTGAACTGGCTTTTAGTAAAGGAATATTGGTTTTGGCTTCTGCCGGAAACGAAGGAAATCAGGCTGAAAACCATATTGGGGCTCCTGCAGATGCTGTTTCTGTATTGGCTGTGGGTTCGGTAAGCTCTTCTAAAATAAGGGCAAGTTCAAGTTCTATAGGACCAAGTTTTGATAATCGTATTAAACCCGATGTGATGGCGCAGGGTGTTTCGGCAGTAGTGGCCACCACTTTAGGTACTATTGGTACGGCAAACGGAACTTCTTTTTCATGTCCGATTATGGCCGGAATGAGCGCGTGCTTATGGCAGGCTTTTCCTTCTAAAACCAATCAGGAAATCCGGGATATGATTATACAATCGGCAGACCGTTATACGGCTCCTGATACTAATTACGGATATGGAATTCCAAATTTTGGTTCCACTTTAAGTGTAGAAAGTTTTGATTCTTCTTCTGATTTTTCAGTTTATCCCAATCCGGCAAAAGTCAGTATTACTTTTTCATCTAATTATGAAACCGCTTTGATCACCATTTATTCCATTTTAGGACAAAAATTGATCGAAAAGCAGATTACCAATGAGAAAAACCCGGTTCTTTCGGTGGAAAGTTTAACGAACGGACTTTATTTTTATACTTTTGATTCTAACGGTCAGCGTAAAACCGGAAAAATAATAAAACAATACTAGTTGTAATGAACAGAATTACACAGCTTTTCAATATAAAATATCCAATAATCCAGGGAGGGATGATTTGGAACAGCGGTTATAAACTGGCAGCAGCCGTAAGCAATGCCGGAGGATTAGGTTTAATAGGTGCCGGATCGATGTATCCTGATGTTTTGAGGGAACATATTCAGAAATGTAAAAAAGCAACCGCTAAACCGTTTGGAGTTAATATTCCGATGTTATATCCCAACATTGAGGAAATAATGAATATAGTGGTCGAAGAAGGCGTGAAAATCGTTTTTACTTCGGCCGGAAATCCTAAAACCTGGACTTCCTTTTTAAAAGAGAAAGGGATTACGGTGGTACATGTAGTGAGCAGCAGTGTTTTTGCCTTAAAAGCGCAGGAAGCGGGTGTTGATGCTATTGTGGCTGAAGGTTTTGAAGCCGGCGGACATAATGGACGTGACGAAACCACTACTTTAACCCTGATCCCGATGGTGAAGGAAAAAGTGACCATTCCGCTTATTGCAGCAGGAGGAATTGCAACCGGACGCGGTATGCTGGCAGTGATGATTTTAGGTGCCGATGGTGTTCAGGTTGGGAGCCGTTTTGCAGCCTCGGTAGAGTCTTCGGCACATTCTGATTTTAAACAGACAATAGTGGACTTAAAAGAAGGAGATACCCAATTGACCTTAAAAGAACTGGCTCCGGTGCGTTTGGTGAAAAACAAATTTTACAATGATGTTCAGGATTTGTATACCAAATGTCCTTCAAAAGAAGAGCTTATTGAGCTTTTGGGAAGGGCAAGAGCGAAAAGAGGTATGTTTGAAGGTGATCTTGAAGAAGGAGAACTCGAAATTGGACAAATTGCCGGACTGATTCATGAAATTTTACCAGCCGGACAAATTGTTCAGGAAATGATGGCCGAATTTGTCACAGCAAGCAAAGAAAAGGCTACATTTGAGTTTTAATTACCTGCAAGAAATATTTTATGAATTCTATTCGTACCTATATAATTATATTGTTTTTGTTTTTTGGATTACAACAGGCTAAAAGTCAGTCTTACCATTTTAAAACATCCGGTTTCAGTGTCTTAAAAAAGACCGAAAGAGGAAAGTGGGGCGAATGGTCTAATCTGGATCTCGTTAATCTTTCTGTTGTTCTGGATACCGATAAACACAGAATAGTGGTGTATTCGCAGGAGATTCAACTGTACAATATTCTCGACTATATTGAACGGGAAGAGAACGATACCGATATTGTGTATTCGTTTATGTGTAAAGACAATGACGGAAAAGAATGTAAACTTTCGATCATCACCCGTAAAAAGCAGGACAATCGCAAACAGCTATATATTAATTACGATAACTATATTATTGTCTACAATATTTTTATGGTATAAAAAATAACAAACCCGGCATTTTTTCTAAAACTGTCGGGTTTGCTGTAAAAAAACTTAGGAGCAAAGCTTCTAAGAAGTTCAGAATCTTATTTATTAAGCGAAATCAATATCCTTGATAAATTCATCATACTCCAGATAGAACATTTCAAGGGCGTGCATGTTTTCATTAAAAAAATCAAAAATCGTATCCCAGTTATTGCGATTGCTGAAACCAACTCCTAATTTTTCAACCCAGATCCGGCTGATGGTTTTTCCACTTTCTAAAGTATAGTTTTTTTCAAATACCAGGTCTTTAATAAATTCTTCTTCAAGTATATTTTTTAAAGCTTCCAGTTTTTCAAAATAAGCATTGCGTTTTTCATCGCTTCGGTGTTCAATATCAATTAAAACCTGAGCTTTTTTATTGTCAACATAAAATTTAAAAGAGAAATCTTTGATTTTGGTATCATAAAGCACCCATTTTCGGGGATACTTTTCGGCAAAAGCAATCCAAAATTCCCTTTTTATTCTTTGTGATTCTTCTCTGCTGTACATTTTTAAGGCTTTGTTTTAGAAAACTTGTAGAACCGCATTTTCTAAAGTATATTTATAGTTCAAATTAAAAGTACAAAAATAAGCTTTGAATATGGATTTTCAAGATTTTTTGAAATTTGTTCCCAATATAATCCCGATTGAACTTCCGGCTGAATCGGCACATCTCAAAATGGCGCCCAAAGAACGTGTTCAGGCTTTAAAAGATTTGGATATTGCCTCCAGAAATCCGCGAATTGCCGCCGTCATGATGCTGTTGTATCCTAAAAATGAAAAAACACATCTGATTCTGATTGTTCGAAATGCATACAACGGCGTGCATTCTTCTCAGATTGCATTTCCGGGAGGGAAATATGAAACAGAGGATGTTGATTTTGAAAATACTGCTTTAAGAGAAACACATGAAGAAATAGGGATACTTCCTGAAAAAATAGAAATACTAAAACATTTCAGCCCAATGTATATTCCGCCCAGTAACTTTTTAGTTCATCCGTATTTAGGAATTGCCAGGGAGGAGCTTTCCTTTTATCCGGATGTGCGCGAAGTGGCTGATATTATAGAATTGCCGTTAGCTGTTTTTTTAGAAGATGAAATTAGGATCGAAGCCACATTATCAACTTCTTATGGGAATGATATACTGGTTCCGGCGTTTAGTATTCAAAATCATATCGTCTGGGGAGCAACAGCGATGATTTTGAGTGAATTGAGAGAAGTTTTAAAAACGGCTTTTGCAGAAAAATCGTAATAGGATAAAATTAACAATTTGATATTCATTGTAATAGTGATTTATTCAGGAAAAGGTATAAAGCTGTTGCTAAAAGAATAATTTTTGTATGTTTGCGACTTAACCAAAAAAACACAAAATTCAGCGTTATGGGATTGTTTAAACGAAATCCTTTCGGACATATATTATTCATCAAGAAATGGTTGATCCGTATTCTGGGCGCCATGACACACAGAAGATATAGGGGGTTTAATGAATTACAGATCGAAGGATCTGAAATTATTAAAACGCTTCCGGATACCAATGTTTTGTTTATATCGAACCATCAAACGTATTTTGCCGATGTTGTGGCGATGTTTCATGTGTTTAACGCAAGTTTAAGCGGACGTCAGGATACTATTAAGAACATTGGTTATTTATGGCAGCCCAAGATGAATATTTATTATGTGGCGGCCAAAGAAACCATGCAGGCCGGATTACTTCCCAGAATTTTAGCCTATGTGGGAGCGATTACCGTAGAAAGAACCTGGCGCTCAAAAGGAGTTGACGTAACCGAAAAAAGAGATGTAAACCCAAATGATACCGAAAATATCCGTATAGCACTTGAAGACGGCTGGGTGATTACTTTCCCACAGGGAACTACAAAGTCTTTTAAACCCGTTCGTAAAGGTACTGCCCATATTATCAAACAGCATAAACCTATTGTAATTCCCATCGTAATTGATGGTTTCCGTCGTTCTTTTGATAAAAAAGGACTTCGTATGAAAAAGAAAAACATTCTGCAGTCTTTTATAATCAAAGAACCTCTTGAAATCGATTACGAAAATGATTCTATTGAACAAATTGTAGAAAAAGTAGAATACGCTATAGAACAGCACCCGTCATTTTTAAAAGTTATTCCGGCTGAGGAAATTAAAGCACAGGAAGAACTCAATAAAATGAGACGCTGGGATTATTGATTATTTTAGATTTCTGATTTTAGATTTTGCTATTATTTTTCAAAAGAAACCTTAGCATCTTAGTATCTTAGAACCTTAGTGTCTTAAAAACTAAAAATCAATTTTCTTTAGTTCCTTATAATTTGCGTACAATCTTCTTAAAAGTGTTCCGTATAATAAGCGGTAGAAACACCAGAACAATCCAAAGAAACCTAGTATAACCAGAATCAGGATTCCAACAGTGGTAAGCATTGCTTTTCCGTTCAGCGCCAGTTTTTCTCTCAGGAAAGCCATATCAGGATTGTAAACAAAGGCAATAAAGAAACTTAAAATAGAGGTAATAACAATCATTCCTAAATTATACCAAACATAATACTGAACCGTTTTCCGGGTTCTTAAAATGGCACTCATTAAAGATTTTGTAGCGACTGTAGTCGAAATAGTAGTGTAATTTCTATAGAAGATGAATACGAAAATCAGTCCAACCAAATAATTCAGATAGGTAAGATATTCCAGTATCGCTACAATTTCCGGATGATTTATTTTTCGTAAAACATCGTCAGTATTAATAAACAGGTTAGAGAAAGTCCAAAACGAAATTTCCAGAATGCTGATAATCAAAATCCATTTTACGATAGAAGATGATTTTTTATGAATCATTCGGTAGATTTCTGTTTCAGAAATTTGTGCAAAAGAATCCGAGTTCTTTTTCCAGTCTTTTTTTAATAAATCCAGTTCTTTCATAATAATCTTTAAGGATTTAGTATTTTTTTAAGTTTCCCTTTAATTCTGTTCATTTTCACGCGTGCATTCACTTCGCTGATTCCTAAGGTTTCGGCTATTTCCTGATAATCTTTGTCTTCTAAATACATAAATACTAATGCTTTTTCGATGTCGTTAAGCTGGTACACGGCTTTGTACATCAATTTTATCTGTTCTTCCTCTTCATAATTGTAATCGACATCCCTTACGAAATGCTGATGACTTTCATAATCTACGGTAGATATAGTTCTTTTGGTTTTTCGGTATAGGGTAATGGCCGTGTTCAAAGCCACACGATACGTCCAGGTAGAGAATTTGCTGTCGCCCCTGAATTTTGGATATGCTTTCCAGAGCTGAATGGTAATTTCCTGAAACAAATCTTTATGAGCATCTTCACCATCAGTATATAACCGACAGATCTTGTGGATTATATTCTGATTGGCCTGCAATTGTGCTACAAATGACTGTTCTAAATTTTCGCTCATATCTGGATTAGTAGTAATGAAGCTGTTTTTGTTACAGCTTTAAAAATAAAAAAAATATACGAAATACAAATATTAGTACTATATCTTGTTTTTTTTTAATTGTTCCCAACCTTTTGCAAAAAATGGTTCTCTATAATAAAAAACAACCAGCCTGTATGAAAAAGCTATTACTCTTACTTCTTATAACCACAGCCAGTTTTTCGCAAAAAATCTATAAAGGTAATGTAAGTGAACAAGGAGCACCTGTTCCAGGTGTATCTGTATGTGTCGTAAATACTTCGAGATGTACCTTTACAGATTTTAATGGAAATTATTCGATTGAAGTTAAATATGGTGATAAACTCCGTATTAGCTATGTTGGAATGAAAACTCAAATCATAACAATTGGAGCTAATATGAAGTTGGAAAGTGATGGTAGTGTTGCTCCAATAATAAGTGATGATTATTTAGAAAATTTAAAAAAGCCAAAAGATTCTATAAAAGCGACTCAATCTTCGGGCGATTATTATTTTGATATTACTGATTATTTCTATAATCTCTACAAGCAGACCTTAATGAAAATCAGTCGTGATAATTCAGGTGTTTATAATGCTAAAACGTATCATCAATATTGGAAAGCTGCATTTCAGGTAAATCAGGAGTTTGTTTATTCAGTGCCAATACGTCTTCCTAAGTACCAAAATCAATTTGCACAAGGCAGAAGCCTAAATGGAAATTTGACTTATCAATCACCTCCAACTAATGAAATTTTCAGCTGGGGGCCAAATGTCAGCACTTTACAATATTCTGCCAATCCTTCAGAATATTATCCGCAGGGCGATATTATCACTAGAAATGCTACCAGTGGAAATCCATTGCAGCTTTTTAATTCCAATAACTTTTTTCAGAATACACAAAATAATAAACTGTCTTTTAGCGCACAAATTGAAAGTCCAAAAAGAAATATTCTTAAGATAGATTTTGGATATAAGACTGGAAATACTGTAATTCCAACGAGTCGAAATAATGAAATTACTACTTCTGTAAAGTATTCCAGAACGATTTCGTACAATAGTACAATAGATGCGATTTTGTCTTATAATGATTTTGAAAACAATTTCTCCAATTCAAATTTTGGAATAAATAAAGCCATTTTTGCTAATGCAGTTACTCCAATTCATTTTGATAATCACTTTGCTTCAACCTTATCAAATGGATTACAAAGAAGTTATTCGGTAAATGAAAACAATCCGTATTATTTGATTGAGAATAATTTAGACCCAAATAAAAGTAAAACGATTTCCTTCAATTTTAATCATATTTATTCCTATGATCATTATTCGAATACATTAAACACCAGCTTTCAATCGTCAGAAATTCAAAATAGAAACGGTCAGGGATTTTATTTTGCGATAATTAATGCGCCAAATTTTGACAAGAGATTTGAGAGATTTACAAGTTTTTCTGTTTCAGATGTTCTAAAACGCAATTTTGGATATATGAAATTTATAGAATCAAAAATTGATTTTAGATTGCAGCAAAGAGATTTAGACCGCACTTTTTATTCTGGTTTTTCGGTACCATCAGACATACCTGATAATGGATCAATTCAGGATAAAATGGATGTTTTGCAAAAAAGATTTGAAATTTTCTACAATGTAAATGGTTCATATTATTTTAGTAATGCTTTAGGATCGAATGAAGAATTTATACTAAAAGCAGGTTCCAATTTAAATTATTCCTCTACTGTAAATAATAATTTTTTGTTCAGCTATTCCGGTGCTGCCGAAATGAAAAGATTGTTCAACACCTCTTTGGGGTTTACAGCAAGCCACACTTTTACACAAACAGAACCATCATTGCAAAACAATAATCTGAATTTTAATTCTTTACAATATCAAGTAAATCAATTTAAAGAACTGAGAAATAATCTGGAGCTCATAACGCCAAAGAATGCAATTCCGACAAAAGAGAATATTACAAACTTAACATTATCATATAAACCCACTTATTTCTGGAATTTTTACATAGAGTATTATTATAAAAAGGTTCATGATATGTATGCGCCAGTTTCTAATTTGGGTTCTTTTACTTGGTCTCCAGATGTCAATTACAAGCAAAACGGACTTGAATTTGAAATTGAAAAGCAGACAGAACGAAACAGCGATTTTAGTTATGGTTTCAATTTGAATTTTACGTATTACAAAAACAAAGTAACAAGCTTAAATAATAATCAAACCCGAATTCCATTTGCAGGTTTTGCAGATGTCAGTAAAAACTATATTGTAGGGCAGCCGCTTGGAGTTCTTTTGGGAAGTGGCTATTTAAGAGATCAAAATCAAAATGTAATTGTTGATAATGAAGGTTTTCCAATGGTAGATCCGCAGCAAAAGATTTTAGGAGACCCAAACCCAGACTTTGTAGTTGGTTTCTTTAATTCATTTCGTTACAAAGATTTTAGTCTGAATCTTTCATTTGACTGGAGTAAAGGCGGAGAAGTCTGGAATGGAACGGAACAGACTTTAAATTATTATGGTAAATCACAATTAACAGGTAGTCAAAGAGGTGTTACAAATTATGTTTTTAACGGAGTTACACAATCGGGCGATATAAATACCAAAGCAGTTTCATTTTACGACAGCAATCTTCCGGTGGAACAAAACCGCTGGGTGCGTTATGGCGTTTCCGGCGTAGCCGAAGATGCTGTTGAGGATGCCAGTTATTTCAGGCTCAATTCCATCAGTTTAGCGTATACAAGTGATTATGGCATTTTTAGAAATAAACTAATGTTTACCATTTCTGTTTTTATGAATAATGTTTTTGTTGCAGCCAAAAGTAAAACGGCATTTAGTAACAATGCGATGTTTGGTTCTATAGATACCAGCGGTTTAGAATATTATAATTCGCCCATGATGAAAAGTTTCGGTTCTTCTTTAACTATAAAATTTTAAGATGATGAAAAATATACTCTCAATATTGTTTTTGCTGTTATTTACTACTATTACAGCTCAAAATATAGAAGCCGACTGGAACTCTGTTTACAAAAAATCTAATACCGAAAAAGTATATGTGCAGTTAAATAATGTATTGTACAATCTTGGTGAAACTGTATTTTTTAAAGCATTTGTTACCGAAAGTGATAATAAGCCTAGTACATTAAGTGCTTATTTATATGTTGATATTTTTCAAGGCAATAAAAAAATAATCAGCCAGAATTATGAAATAGAAAATGGCACCGCTGTATGTTCTTATAAAATTCCACACGATGCCGCTGCTGGTTTGTACAAGATAACAGCGTATACTAAAATTCAAAACCAGTTAGCTGAAAATATTTTCGAGAAAACCTTTTTTGTTCAAAAAGTAGTTTCTCCAAGAATTTTGGTGACTCTGGATTTTAAGAAAAAAGCGTACGGAAAAGGTGAAACCTGCGAAGCTGATTTTGTACTTAAAAATCTGGAAAATGAGCCAATTCGAAATTATGAATTTCGATACGATGTTTTTATTGCAGGCAAAAAAATCGATTCGCTGAAAGGAAAAACAGATGATTTAGGAAAAGCTGTCGTTCAGTTTAAATTACCGGAAAATTTAGATTCTAATGATGGAATTCTAAATGTAATGCTTGATTATGATAATTTTAAAGAATCGGTAACACGTTCAATACCAATTAATTTAAACTTCGTTGATTTACAGTTTTTAGCCGAAAGTGGGAATTTGATTCTAAATGAATCATCATCATTATATTTTATTGCTAAAAATGAATTTGGCCTTCCAATGGATGTTGCGGGATATATTGAAGATGAAAGCGGAAATAAAATCACAGATTTTAAAAGTATTCATGATGGAATGGGAAATGTAATCCTAAAAACAGAGGGAACTAAAAAATATTTTGCTGTTGTAACTTCTCCTTTTAAATCGAATGAAAAAATAACGCTACCAGCAGCAGAAGAAAATGTATTTGCAATAAATGCTAAAAAGAAAGCAGAAAAAGTTTCTTTGAATATTTACGCTCCATTGGAAATCGAAGGAAAAGTTTTGCTTAGAAATCTTGCCCAAATTTGTAAAACAATTAATCTGAATCTAAAAAAAGGATGGAATACTATTGAAGTCAGTACAAAAGATTTTCCTGTTGGAATTCATTCTTTTTCTTTATTGATAAAAGATAATGTTGTCGCAGAAAGATTGGTTTTTCTAAACTATCAAAACGGACTAAAAATCGAAAATAAAACCGATAAAGAAACGTATTTGCCCAGAGAAAAAGTAAATGTTTCAATTGTAACAAAAGATAAAAATAATATGCCTATTCCGTCAAGTTTATCTGTTTCTGTAGTCGATTCAAAATTACTCACATATATTGATGATAAACAGGATAATATTTTGTCCTGGCTGTTTCTTGGATTTGAATTAAAAGGTAAAATACATGAACCAAGATTTTATTTTGATGACAATAAAACTCAGGAAGTAAGAGAAGAAGCCATTGATTTGCTGTTGAATACACATGGCTGGAGAAAATACAATCAAGCGAATCTTCAAAATTTAATTTCAGAAATAAAAAATAGTATTCAACCAGAGCAAAATAAAGGGATAGCAGGTTTTGTTACTAATCATAGAAGAAGAGGAGTTTCGAAAAAAGTACTTCTTTTTTCAGATACTGGTAAAGTCTTCGAAACAAAAAGTAATTCAGGCGGTTATTTTGTGTTTAATAAAGTTCCTTTTTCAAGCTTTGCTTATTTGGTAGTTGAAGGAGGAAGCCATAAACAATATATGATAACGAATTCCTATACCAATAGTAATGAATTTTTGAAAATGAAGGATACGCTTAGAAATAGCATTCCTTTAGAAGTAAGTTTTAGACCGGCTGAAACAAAAGAAACAATAACAGAAAGTGGTCAAATTAGAGGAAATCCAATTTCTTTATCATCAGATTCGGCTAATTTATCAGAAGTGGTAGTTGTGGGGTACGGAACTAGTAACAAAAAAATGCTTTCTGGAGCTGTTGTAAAAATAAGCGCTGTAGATCTTACTAATTCTTTAAGCGGAAGAGCAGCAGGAGTTCAAATAACAGAATCTTCCGGACAGCCGGGATCTGCAGACAAAATTAGAATTAGGGGGCTAAGCTCAGTTTATGGAAGCAGAGCGGGAGGGCAGCCTTTAATTGTTGTAGATGGAATTCCTTATGTAAATAATGAAAATTCGTCCGTTTTTGGGAATTTATCGGTAAATTCAATAGAATCAGTTACAATTCTGAAAGATGCTTCGGCGGCAGCGATTTATGGATCTGCCGGAAGTTCTGGAGTAATATTGATTACGACGAAGGGTAGATTATCTCAAGGAAATATCCTTTTAGGAAAAAAATACAAGTACTATTTTCAGCAGATAAATAAAACTTCGGCTAAAGTGATAAGTGCAGCAGAAAGATTTTATGTGCCAAAATACCAATCAACAATTGTTGAAGAAAAAACAGATTTTAGAACTTGTATTTACTGGAATTCAATTATTCAGACAGATAAAAATGGTAAGGCTGATTTTGAGTTTTATACTTCAGATGATAATACTTCTTTTAAAATTCTTGCAGAAGGAACTTCGTATAAAGGTGATTTAGGTAAATCGGATGCTGTTTTTGCTGTAAAAGAGTTAATTCAAACCGATGTAAAAGTACCGCTTTATGCTTCGCAGGAAGATGTAATTTTAGTACCGCTTTGGCTGAAAAATAATTCAGACAAGGACTTAAACTTAACGTATAAAGTTAATTTTTATCAACAAAAGGATTTAGTCGAACAAACCGCGTCTGTGGGACTGAAAGCAAATGAAACAAAAAGTATTACGATTAAATTAATTGCGTCTCAAATTGGAACAAATATACCACTGGGAATTACCCTAACCGGAGACAATTATAAAATGACTATTAGAAAAACAATTGATGTCTATTCAAAAGGATTTCCGGTCAATATTGATATTTCGGGTGTAAAATCTCAAACTGCAGCGTTTGAAATTCAAGATTCATTTCCAGGATCTATTACCAGTGACTTTAAATTGTTTTATAATCCATTTTCTGCTATTTTCAGTTCTCTTGAAGGTATGATGCGTGAACCTCACGGATGTTTTGAACAGGTTTCTTCCTCAAATTATCCAAATATTATGGCGATGCAGTTGCTTAAGTTTAAAAACATGTCGCCAGAATTTAAGGAACGTGCCTTGAAGTATTTGGAAGCTGGGTATAAAAAACTTAAGAATTACGAGTCTAAAGGCGGTGGTTTTGAATGGTATGGCGGCAATCAGGGTAATGAAGCATTGACAGCCTATGGTTTATTGCAATTTCATGAAATGAAAGAGTTTGTTAATGTAGATCAGAAAATGATTGAGAGAACTATAGAATGGTTAAATTCCAGAAAAGATGATAAAGGCGGATTCAGTCAAAATCCGGGAAAATATGGATTCTCTGGAATAAAAAATACTGTTAATAACGCCTATATCGTGTATGTTTTATCTGAAATTGGAAAAATTGATATTGAAAAACAGTATCAAACGGCTTTGGCAGAAGCTTTAAAAAGCAAAGATTTATACCGAATGGAACTAGCTGCTTTAACCGCATTTAATTTGAATAAAATTCCGGAATACAAATCGCTTATGAGTCTGATAAAAACTGAAATGGATAAAAAAGTTTTTACTCATTTAGAAGCAGAGCAAACGGTTATTAATAGTTATGGGAAATCGATGAATATAGAAATCGCTTCCTTGTATGCTATTGCTTTATTGAAAGAAAAAGAAATTACAGAAGAAGTCACAAAAACTTTAAATTTTATTCAATCTTCCAGAACATCTTACGGATTTGGTTCGACGCAAGCGACTGCTTTGGCATTAAAAGCAACTACAGAATTTAATAAGCTTTATATTAATACAGTAGCCGTTAAAGAAGCGGTAATGAGTGTTAATGATGAATTGATTGATTTGTCTGTAAAAGATAAAAGTGGAAATGCAGCTTTAAATGATTTAAAAATAAAAGAAGGACAAAATAAGTTTGATATTCAAATTCAGGAAGACAATATGGTGCCTTATACTTTGCAGGTTCAGTACAACACGTACACACCAATTAATTCTAAAGAATGCAAATTGTCTTTAAAAACTAACGTTTTACAAAACAAAGTGAAAATAAGCGAAACGCTTCGAGTTCAAATTGAAGTTGAAAATAAAAGTGCAAAAGAAGTTTCGAATCCAATTGCAAGAATAGGAATTCCAGGCGGACTAACTCCGGAACCCTGGCAGCTTAAAGAATTGGTAGAAAAAAATATTGTAGATTATTATGAAATTTTTGGAAATGAATTAGTGTTTTATTTCAGAAAATTGAATGCCAAAGAAACCCGTAAAATTAATGTCGATTTTAAAGCTATTGTTCCCGGAAGTTATAAAGGAATCGCTTCGTCCGCTTATTTATACTATGAAAAGGAACATAAAAATTGGAATAAAGGTGTGGAAATTGAGGTTTTGCCTTGATAATGCATAAATAGATTATCCTAACAGGTCTTCAAAACCTGTTAGGTATTTAAACGTTAAAGTTTTCTGTCCTTGTAATAATTAATCATCAAATCAATAAACCTGCTATAGCTTTCCATACCGTCTTTCTGGTTGTTTGATTTTAAGAAACTATCATAAACGAAATGAAAACCTTTGTCAATAAAAGTGTCGTATTTTTTCCAGAAATCCTCGCTTTCTTTGTAGTTTTTCAAAATTCCGGGATGAACGGTTTTCTTTAACTGATTAAAAACCTGCTCGTTTTTGTATTTCCAGATTCCTAAACAATAACGCAAAACAAAACTGTATCCGGAATATTGGTAATATAAATTATCATTTTTAACTGAAGCCAAAACACCGATAAAGTTACATTCATTTTCGCTGGCGTAGCCAATTTGATGTGCCATTTCATGTGAAGTCGTAACAGGGAAATTATACATTGGAAGCAAATCGTTAATTTGAGCTTCGTTTGTAAACGGATTTAAATAACCGCCAAACCCCATATAAGTTAAAGGAACACTGAATAATGATTTTTTTACGCTTAATGTTTCGTATTTAAAATAAGGATGTTCTTTTGCTAAATTATCGTAACCGTCCAAAATCATTTCAAAAGATTCTTTTTGAGAATATGGAAACACAATTTTTTCATTCTTATTTTGTGTAATGGCCAGCTGGATTTCATTTGTTTTTACAATTAACCTTTTGGTAAAAGCATAAAGATCAGCATCCGAATATTCTCTTTTAATTTCCATCTTTTCAAAGAGAGGTTTGCGATAATAATTGAAAGCCCAAAGCAGATGAAAGAAAAAATAAAAGACTGAAATTTTACTCAGGATTTTTAGAATATGATCTTTCCATTCTGTTTTCCATGTTTTTCTGGTTTTCCAAAACCATCTAATTATAGATAAAATTAAAATAGCATAAATACAATCGCCAAGAGAAAAAGGAATTTTTCCCAAAGCTATTCTCGAAAAGTGCGAAATTCTAAAAAAGAGGTTATTACTGTAAAAACCTTCGACATAATCTGGAAAATATCTCAGGATTCTTAAAAAGATAATCTGAACTAAAAGAAATAGGGGAAGAAGGTATTTTGATTTCACAGTATAAATTTTGGATTCGTAAATATAATTACAATTTTGACTGATAAAAAATGTTAGCCACGAATTGCACGAATTTTCACTAATTACCAGTTTGATGTAGCTTAGACCCATTATAATTTGTGCTAATTGGTGAAATTCGTGGCTAAAAAAGTAATTAAACTTTGTAACTTTGAAGCTCTTAATTGTTAAACATCAAACAAAATATAATGAGTCAGGAAATACGAAATCTCGAACCAAAAGCGCTTTGGAATAAATTCGCAGATTTAAATGAAGTTCCGCGTCCATCTAAAAAGGAAGAACGTGTAATTGAGTTTATGAAAAACTTTGGAAACAGCTTAGGTTTAGAAACTTTCGAAGATGAAATCAGAAACGTAATCATCAGAAAACCGGCCACTCCGGGAATGGAAAACCGCAAGCCAATCGTAATGCAGGGACATTTGGATATGGTACACCAGAAAAACGCCGATACCGTTTTTGATTTCGACACGCAGGGAATCGATATGTATGTAGACGGAGACTGGGTTCGTGCCAGAGGGACAACGCTTGGAGCCGACAATGGGTTAGGAGTAGCGACTATTATGGCAATTTTAGAAAGCAAAGATATTCTGCATCCGGCAATTGAGGCCTTGTTTACTGTTGATGAAGAAACAGGAATGACAGGAGCTTTAAATCTTAAAGGAGGCATTTTGCAAGGACAGATTTTATTAAACCTGGATACGGAAGAAGATGACGAGATTGATATTGGATGTGCCGGAGGAATTGATGTAACGGCTACAAGAGGATACGAAGAAGAAGAAGTTCCGGAAGGTTCTGTTGGATATACAATTACCGTAAAAGGGCTAAACGGAGGACATTCAGGAATGGATATTCATAAAGGTTTAGGAAATGCTAATAAAATTATGAATCGTTTGTTGTTTGATGGGTTTGAAAACTTCGGTTTACAGATTGTTGAAATCAACGGAGGAAGTCTTCGAAATGCAATTCCGAGAGAAAGTGTTGCCAAGGTAATCATTTCTCAAATGTTTGATGAAGCTTATGTATATGATATGCAGGAAATCATTGCTGATATCAAAGCGGAATATAAAACAACTGAGCCGAATTTAACGATTGAAATCGTAAAAGGAGAGCTGCCTGAAAAAGTAATGGATCTTGGTGTTCAGGAAGGAATTATCAGAGCAATTTATGCAGCACAAAACGGAGTGTATAAAATGAGTGCTGATATGGCTGATCTGGTTGAAACTTCCAATAATATTGCTCGTGTTGTTATTAAAGACGGAGAAATTTTGGTTGGATGTTTAACACGTTCTTCTGTTGAATCTTCAAAGTTTGATTTGGCTAATTCTTTACGTTCTGCTTTCGAATTAGTAGGATGTGAAGTGGAACTTTCGGGTTCTTATCCGGGTTGGACTCCAAACGTAAATTCTGAGATTTTAGAAGTTTTAAAAGAAATTTACGAAAAACAAAACGGAGAACAGCCAAAAGTTGTGGCCTGTCATGCTGGTCTTGAATGCGGTATTTTAGGAACAAATTATCCTGATATGGATATGATTTCTTTTGGACCAACCATTCATGGCGCACATTCACCAGATGAAAGAGCTAGTATTTCTTCCGCTCAGAAATATTGGAAATTTGTTCTTGAGATTTTAGAGAATATTCCAGTTAGGAATTAAGTGGTCAATGGTCAGTTTTTTAGTGATCAGTATTATAAAAAAGAAAAGCTATCAATATTGATAGCTTTTCTTTTTTATAATAAAGGGTAAAATTTCCAGACCTGAATACTAAAAAACTGACCACTGAATACTTATTTTAATTTCGTTTTAATACCTTATATTGTTCATAACAGCCGCTTATAGCGTCCAGAATCTGCAAGTCGTTTGCGGTTTGGATAAAAGCATCCGAATAGTTGCATCGATGCATAATTTCGGGAATTTCATCTTTACTTATTCCTAAAAGTACAGCGATAGTTTCACGGTCGTATTTGGTTTCCAGCAGATTTCGGATAGTGTCGTCTTTCTTCATATCCTTTAACTTTTTAAGTTCCCTGGAGTTCTTTCCAAAGAAATTATAAAGCATATCCGCCGGATTAAATATAGATCCCAGTACTTTTCCAAAAGCATTAGGAGAATATTCACCTGCCTCATAACCTTGTGTAAGACCGGAAATACTGTATCGGTAATTTTCTTTTGTCGGGATTAATTTCGAATCAATTTCAAGATAACCGGTCAGGCTGAAAGGGGCGATAATTACCTCTTCAAGTGCGATGGCTTTTTCAGTAAGCTGAATTCGCGTTACTTTGTTTTTGATCCAGTCATTGGTTACTCTGATTCTTAAGGATTGAAATCCTAAAAGAGAGAAATGAATGGTATCATTAGGCTGTACATCAATTTCAAAATATCCTTTCGAATCTGATTTGGCACCACGTACTTTGTTGGTGTTAATGATATTTACATTGGAAAGAGGCTGTTTACTATCATCATTTATAATGTAGCCCGAAACTCTTTGCGGAGCCAGGTTTTCAGTATCCTGTGCGAAGCCAATAGTTGAAAATAATAAAAAAAAGAAAACTGCGAAATATTTCATATCCTGATTTAAAGCACTAAAAGTAGTAAATCAGGATTAAATATTTCGCAGTCTGTGAATATAATTATAAGAAAATTAACAAAGGCAGTAAGGCAGTTTTTACTATTCTGATAAAAAGGGATAAAGACGATTAATTTAAATTGTTTTGGATTACAAAACGTATGGAAAGAGTAAGATTCTTAACATAAAAAAAAATCCCAAATTCCAGTGATGTCCGGAATTTGGGATTTTGTATTAAGATATTAAATGATTAATCTCTTCTTGGTCTTCTTGGTCTTGCTGAATCACCAAAACTTTCAGAACGTCTTGGAGCTCTGTCAGAACTTCCTTCATTTCGTCTGAAACCACCTTCTTTTCTTGAAGAAGAAGAATTTCTGTCGCTTCTGAATCCGTCTCCTCTTGAAGAGTTTCTGTCGCTTCTGAAACCGCCTTCGCGTCTTGGAGCAAAGTTTCCGTCTCTTCTTGAATCTCCTGAATTACGTCTTCCGCCGCGGTTGTTATGATCACGTCTTCCGCCTCCGTCATTTTTAGAAATTTCAACATTAATACGACGTCCTTCTAACTGAACGTTGTTTAAAATATCCATTACTTTGTCAGTATGTTCAGGATCCGTATTAAAGAAAGAGAAGCCTTCTTTTACATCCACTTTGAAAACGTCATCACGGCCTAAATCTAAGGTCTCTTTAAGGTAATCTTTAAGCGACATCCAGTCGAAGTTGTCTCTTGAACCAATGTTTACGAAATAACGGACTGCTCCGTTATTATTGAATTCTCTTGATTCAGAATCACCTCCTCTTTCACGTTTTTCACCAGCAGACTGAACAGAAATATCTCTGTTTTTCTTGTAGTAAGTAATGAAACGGTTAAATTCAACAGAAACCATTTTCTTGATCAGTTCTTCTTTAGATAAATCTTCAAGAACATTGTTGATGGCTGGTAAATAGTTGTCAATTTCATGATCTACTTCTGTATCCTTAATTTTGTTTGCTAAGTGAAGCAGCTGAATCTCACAGATCTCGATTCCGGATGGAATTGTTTTTTCTTCAAACTTTTGTTTGATGATTCTCTCGATAGAGTAAATTTTACGCAGCTCACTTTTAGTAACGATTACGATAGAAGTACCTAATTTTCCGGCTCTTCCTGTACGTCCTGAACGGTGGTTGTAAGTTTCAATTTCGTCCGGTAACTGATAGTTCACAACGTGTGTTACATTGTCAACATCAATACCACGGGCAGCAACGTCGGTTGCAACCAGCATCTGGATTTGTCTTCCACGGAATGATTTCATTACACCATCACGCTGTGCCTGAGATAAATCTCCGTGTAACGCAGCGGCGCTATATCCATCTTCGATTAGTTTCTCGGCAATAGCCTGAGTGTCTCTTTTAGTACGACAGAAAACCACAGAGAAAATGTCCGGATTAGCATCGGCTAAACGTTTTAGAGCTTCGTAACGGTCACGGGCATTTACTAAGTAAAATTCGTGAGAAACTGTAGAAGAACCTGAGTTTTTAGTTCCTACCGTAATTTCAAGAGGCTCGCTCATGAATTGTTTTGCAATTCTGGCTACTTCCTGCGGCATAGTAGCCGAGAATAACCAGGTGCTTTTTTCGTCAGGAGTATCAGATAAGATAGATACTATATCATCATAAAATCCCATGTTTAACATTTCGTCGGCCTCATCAAGAACACAGTAATCGATGTTTTTAATGTTAACCAGACCTCTGTTAATCATGTCCTGCATTCTTCCCGGAGTCGCTACAATAATCTGCGCTCCTCTTTTTATTTCTCTTGCCTGCTCTGTAATACTAGCTCCTCCGTAAACTGCTACCACATTAATACCTTTTTCGTATTTTGAGTAGTTTTTAAGTTCGTTAGTAATCTGTAAACAAAGCTCGCGTGTTGGCGATAAAACTAATGCTTGTGTATTTCTGTTGTCGGCATCAATTTTTTGAATTAGCGGAAAACCGAAAGCTGCCGTTTTCCCTGTCCCTGTTTGAGCCAACGCAACCATATCCGTGTCTTTTTCCAATAATAGGGGAATCGCCTTTTCCTGTACCTCTGACGGATTTTCAAATCCTAGATCTAAAATCGCCTTCAGTAACGATTCATTCAATCCTAATTGTTCAAATTTGTTCATATATGTTTTTAAAATAGGGTGCAAAATTACTTTTAATTATTCAGATATACTAATGCTATTTTAAGATTTATGTATTTGTTATGAATTGATTATCAAAAAGTTATGTTTAGTGTAAAATGATTTTTAACGAAAGTTGAAAAAAACACGTCTTGAAATATCAATTTTGAGTATTAAAATGTTGTATTTTAAACAATTATTTTATGGAGTTCAGAAAATCAATAAGTTGCTCAGTGGCTTTGGCACGATGGCTGATTCTGTTTTTGACTTCTGCTGACAATTCGGCAAAAGTTTCCTCATAGTTTTCGGGCTGGAAAACCGGATCATACCCAAAACCATTGTTTCCGGTTTTGGTCAAAGTAATGTTTCCTTTTGCTAAACCCGTAAAAAGCTGCTGTCTGCCGTTTAAATTCAGGGCAATAACGGTCTTGAACTGCGCGCTGCGGTTTTCCTCACTTTTTAAAGCTTCTAAAAGCTTGTTCATATTGTCGTCTGCGTTTTTCTGCTCTCCGGCATAGCGGGCAGAATACACGCCAGGTTCACCGTTTAAGGCACTGACTTCTAATCCTGTATCGTCGGCAAAACAGTCATAACCGTATTTTTCGGTAACATAATTGGCTTTCAGAATGGCATTGCCTTCTATAGTATCAGCTGTTTCAGGGATATCTTCATGACAGCCAATATCTTCAAGACTTAATAACTGTATAGATCCGTTCAGGATGCTTTGAATTTCTTTGATCTTATTCAGGTTATTGGAAGCGAAAACAAGTTTCATATGTTTTTGTATTTAAAAATTAATTTTTCAGTAAAATAGATAAAAAAGATACCAAGGGTATAAGCCAGTAAGTCTGACCATAGAAAACCCTGGCCCAATACATATCGTCCAAAAAGTGTTTTTCGGAGCTGTATCATCCATTCGCCCTGATAAAGCTGTAAAAACTCAATGTTATAACAGATTAAAAGAGGAAGTAGTATTGCAAAAGGTGCTTTTTTATCCACAAAGAATATCCGGACTAAAAAATAAATCATGACGGCATATAGTGAGTCGCCCATCCATAACGGAATATAGGTTGTTTTCCGTGAAAGAATTCCCAGAAGAACGGTAGAAAGAAAAGCGATAAAATATGAAATCCTGAGTTTATTCAAAGTTTGGTTCTGATTGGAAACAATTGTACTTTTTTGGTAAAACAAAAATACAAAGATTCGAATAGGTTTACTTTATTTTATAAATTTATCGGTTCAATACACTATCTATCTAAAAATAACCACATGAATGTAAAATTGCTTACCCTGATTACAGCTGTATTGCTGCTGGGAAATCAGGGATATTCTCAAAAAAAGGACTCGTTTGATGTTAAAAAACAGCTGGATTATTGTGCAGGGCAGGCCTCTAAAACCCTGAAAGTAATTCCGGATGACGGAACTTCTCCCAGAACAGTTCCTAACGGGAGTAAAGAATGGAAATTTGTAAATTACAAAGACTGGACGAGTGGATTCTGGCCGGGAGAATTATGGTATTTGTACGAAGCGACAAAGGATAAAAAATGGGAAAAAGAAGCTGATAAATTCACTCGCTTTTTAACCCCTTTATCAGTTACTAAAGCGGCCGACCATGATTTGGGTTTTCAGGTTTTTAATAGTTTTGGAAACGGATACCGTCTGACTAAAAATAAAGAATACAAAGAAATTATCCTTAGAACAGCCGATACGCTGGCAACACTTTTTAATCCGAAAGTGGGAACAATCCAGTCCTGGCCTCACAATAAAATGGGCGGACATAATACGATCATTGACAATATGATGAATCTGGAATTATTGTTCTGGGCATCTAAAAATGGAGGAAACAAAAAGTTATATGATATTGCGGTAAAACATGCTGAAACAACAATGGCAAATCATTTCAGACCTGATAATACTTCTTACCACGTTATTATTTATGACTTTGAAACCGGTAAAAAAATAAAAGGACAAACTGCACAAGGATACAGCGATGACAGTATGTGGGCAAGGGGACAGGCCTGGGCGATTTACGGATTTACTATGACATACAGAGAAACCAAAGACTCTAAATTTTTAGATTTTGCCCATAAACTGGCGCGTGTTTATCTGGACAAATTAGCGACAGGAGATTTAGTTCCTTACTGGGATTTTAATGCACCGGATATTCCGGATGCTCCCCGGGATGCTTCTGCGGCTGCCATTGTTTCATCGGCACTGTTGGAATTAAGTTCTTATACAAAAGATAAAAATCTGAAAAACGAATATTTAAGCAAAGCAAAGAAAATGATTGTTTCGCTTTCAGATCATTACCAGAGCCGTGATGTAAATTCGGCATTTTTGCTTCATGCAACAGGTCATAAGCCAGCCGGAAGCGAGATAGATTGTTCTATTAATTACGCAGATTATTACTATCTTGAAGCACTGTTACGACTTCAGAAACTTAAATAATGTAAATATGATCAGGAAAATAAGCCAAATTCTTTCTGCCGTTCTTATTGTATTACTGCTTGTAAGCTGTAAAAACACTAAACAGAAACTTCAGGAATATGTAACTACTTACAACAGTACCGCAGCCGGTTTTAAGGCAGAGAGTGTTACTCTGACTACGGCAAGAGGATATATTAATGATAATAAAATTGAATTACGATTTGAAACCAGTCTGGAACAGAATGAAGCTAATAAAACAGCGGCTGCCCTCTCGTTTCCAAAACTGCTTAAAGAAATGATTTCTAAAAACCAGATTCCTAAAGAATTAGTAGAGGAAGGAGTGCAGTTTGATACTTATTTCCTTGCAGACGACAACACGGTTCTGATGAAACAAATAATCAATAAAGAAACGATAGCAGAATTATAAGATCGTTTTGTTTTAAAACCTGAGAAAACTCTTTAAGCTTTTTTAAAGAGTTTTTTTTGGTTTTAATTTTCTTACAATGTGTTTGGATTCAATGAATTGTATAGTTTTAATTTTGTAAATCAGGTTGTTTTTGAGTTAAAATTTTATTATGTTTGAGTTAAAAAATAACTATAAAACCAATAAATTATGAAAAAAATTACCCAAATCGCATTTGTTTTAGCATTTGCACTTTTGCTGGTGAGCTGTAAAAACACCAAACAAAAAATTCAGGAACACGTAAGTACTTACAATAATTCCTCTTCTATTAAAGGACACGGAATTACCAGTACGGCAGCGAAAGCGTTCCTGAATGACAACAAGATTGAAATTAGAATTGAAACCAATCTGGAAGAAAATGATGCTAACAAAGCAGCCTACAAAGATTCGTTTCCGGAATTGTTAAGAGAAATGATTCAGAACAATCAGATTTCTACAGAATTAATAGACGAAGGAGTTAAATTTGACGTGTATTTCCTGGCTTATAATAATGCTATATTAGCGCAGCAGTTAGTTGATAAAGAAGAATTAGCGGTTTTAGAGAACGGAGCTTCTACTGATAATAAAGAAACAGCCAAACTCTAGGGTACATTTGTAAAAAACAAAAGCCTCTTTGATTTCAAAGAGGCTTTTGTTTTTAGTTTCGTTTTGTAACGTTTGTTAAGTTATCAGGGAAATACAATTCAGACAGATTTGTAAATTCGTCACCACGCATAAAAATATTAATATCAACATCTGCAAAAGATGTTTTTCCGGCTGCCGCCAGAAGTTCATTTGCTGCATGAAGTGTATTTTTATGAAAATGATACACACGCTCTGATTTATCGGTTACGACCAAACCTTTCATAAGCATTTTATTCTGCGTGGCCACTCCTGTCGGGCATTCATTATTATGACAGCGTAAGGCCTGAATACAGCCCAGTGAAAACATAAAACCTCTTGCACTGTTGCACATATCAGCACCTAAAGCAACGGCATGCAGTATCGAATACCCGGAAATAATTTTTCCACTTCCAATAATTCGTATTTTATCACGAATATTTAATGCAGTTAATGTTTTATTGACAAAGATTAATGCCGGTTCAAAAGGCATTCCGACACCATCGGCAAATTCCAGCGGAGCGGCTCCTGTTCCTCCTTCGGCACCGTCAATGGTAATAAAATCAGGATACGTGTCTTCGGCAATCATTTCATGGCAGATAGCCTCAAATTCGGCAGTGTTTCCGATACATAATTTAAAACCAATTGGTTTTCCATTTGATAATTCCCGTAATTGCCTGATAAAATGAATTAAGCCTTTCGAATCTGAAAAAGCAGTATGCCCCGGAGGCGAAAGAATCATGGTATGAGGTACAACTCCTCGTATTTTAGCAATCTGTTCTGTATTTTTAGCAGCCGGAAGTACACCTCCGTGACCGGGTTTAGCTCCTTGTGAAAGCTTAATTTCGATCATTTTTACATTGGGAAGGTTCGCTTTTTCTGAAAATTTTTCCGGACTGAAATTTCCTTCAGCGTCACGGCAGCCAAAATATCCTGTTCCAATCTGCCAGGTAATATCGCCGCCGCCTTCCAGATGAAAATCGGTTAAACCTCCTTCACCTGTATTCTGATAAAAATTTCCTTTTTTAGCTCCAATATTGATGGCCCGGACGGCGTGTTCGCTCAAGGAACCAAAACTCATAGCCGAAACATTAAATAAAGAAGCAGAATAAGGCTGTTTACAATCTTTTCCGCCTACTATAACTCTTGGAAGTTCCTCGTTGACTTTTGCAGGAAAAATAGAATGTTTGATTCCTTCATAACTTTCAGTGTTCAGGTTTTGCTGTGTTCCGAAAGGCGTGCTCGAATCAATGTTTTTGGCTCTTTGGTAGACCAAAGAACGCTGGTTTCTTGAAAAAGGTTTTCCGTCTGTAGACCTTTCAATAAAATACTGCTGAATTTCGGGTGCAATCATTTCAAACAAATATCTGAAATACCCAAGGACGGGAAAGTTTCTTAAAATAGCATGTTTTTTTTGAGAAGCATTGTAAACTCCAATAATTAATAAAAGTGGAATTATGAAAACAAGTAAATAGCCTCGTCCGGTGTAATAATAAATTGCGGCAACAATTAGAAACAATAAGAATCCGTAAATAAAGAATTTCTTTCTCATGTTTTAGGTAATAAATAAAAGGGTAATAAATTAATTAGTTGAACCGTAATCGGACATAAACGTGTTTTATGCCTTTTTTATCAGATTCTCTTTCGTCGATTTCCAGAATATCGGTTAAGGATTTCAACATTGGTGTAAGCTTAGAATAACCGTAATTTCTTGGGTCAAACTCCGGTTTCTTCTTGACTATCAGGTTTCCTACATCGCCCAGAAATGCCCAGCCGTCGTCGTCTTCAATATCTTCAATTGTAGCTTCGATGAGGTCGATAGTTTGTTTGTCAATTTTATGCAGTGCTTTTTCTGCGGGTTTTTCAACTGGTTTTTTGGCATCTGCGGCTTTTGGTTTTTTCTTTTGTATAGCTGCATTGTCCAGTACTTCAATATAAATGAACCGGTCGCACGCTACAATGAAGGAACTTGGGGTCTTCTTTTCACCAATTCCAATTACTTTCATGCCGGATTCCCTTAAACGAACAGCCAGGCGGGTAAAATCACTGTCGCTCGAAACAATGCAGAAGCCATCCAGTTTTCCCGAATAAAGTAAATCCATGGCGTCGATAATCAGGGCAGAATCAGAAGAGTTTTTTCCAACAGTATAGCTGTATTGCTGTATAGGAGTAATAGCATGTTCTAATAAAACCGATTTCCAGCCGTTTGCATTAGGTTTCGTCCAGTCGGCATAAATACGCTTTGTTGTGGGGGTTCCCAGCTTTGCGATTTCTTCCATCATACCTTTTACATTAGAATAAGGTACGTTATCAGCATCAATTAAAACGGCTAATTTTAAATCTTTTGAGTTGCTTAACGGCATTGTTTAGATATTAAAAATTATATACTCTCAAAGTTAAAATTAAAATTGGTTTTTAAAGGAACCGCAAGCCGAATTAGTGCTATAATCTGCATTAATTAGTTTCATTATAAATAAGAGTTTTCTTTAGTAAAATTAATTAAGGATAAATTTGTCTTTTATATTCGTCTTTACTACATTTGTACAGACTTAATTAATCGGTATATGTTTTCTAAAGCGTGCGAGTACGGAATCAGGGCTTCTATCTTTATTGCCACCAAATCGTCAAAAGGGATTAGGGTAGGAATAAAAGATGTGGCCAAAGAAATTGATTCGCCCGAACCTTTTACGGCCAAGATTATGCAGATTTTAACCAAAAATGGTATTATTCATTCGGCTAAAGGAGTAGGAGGTGGTTTTGAAGTTTCGAATGAAGCCTTAAAGTCGATAAAATTAATTCAGATTGTGGATGCTATTGACGGTGATCAAATTTACAGAGGATGCGGTATTGGATTAAAAGAGTGTTCGGAAGAGCGTCCTTGTCCGGTGCATTTTGAATTTAAAAAAATCAGAGGTCTTCTTTTGGAAATGCTTTCTAAAACGACTTTAGAACAGCTTGCCCTTGGCGTTAAATCAGGAGACTTTTTTTTGAAAGGAATACATACAAACGAATAATATTAATAAATTTTTTTAAAATGAATGCAAAAACCAAAATTTCACTATTGATCCTTATGGGATTTTTAACGATAACTTCCTGCGGTAAAAAAGAAACAGCACCGGCTGAAGAACAAACGGAGACTTCTTCAGAAGGAGAAGCAGCACCGGTAACTTCGACGGCTGAAAATGTACTGATTATAGAAGGAAACGATCAGATGCAGTTTAATACAAGCGAATTAAAAGCAACTGCCGGAAAGCCAATTAAACTCACTTTAAAGCACGTGGGCAGAATTCCTAAAGAAGCGATGGGACACAACCTGGTAATTCTTCAGGAAGGAACAGATCAGGCTGATTTTGCTTTAAAAGCAAACGATGCCAAAGCAACTGATTATATTCCGGAATCTGAAAAAGCTTCTGTAATAGCACACACCAAGCTGCTTGGCGGAGGTGAAGAAGATACAATCGAGTTTACAATTGATAAAAAAGGATCTTATCCTTTTATTTGTTCTTTCCCTGGCCATGTGGCTATGATGAAAGGCGTGTTAATTGTTGAGTAACTAACTAAAACTCCGAATCTTTAAAACAGGTTTGGAGTTTTTTTAAAAACTAATAAAAGATAAAATTGTCTTTTATTGAATTCAAGAAAAAATGAAAAGAGAAAAAAAATTATGGCTGGTTTTTGCATTGGTAATGAGCATATCATTTGCAGTGCTTGGTTATTATGGTTTTGAAATTTATCAGCAGGCACCGCCAGTTCCAAAAGAAATTAAAACTGATTCAGGAAAAGTGGTTTTTACGGAAACCGAAATAAAAGACGGGCAGAATATCTGGCAGAGTATAGGAGGTCAGGAAGTAGGATCTGTCTGGGGACATGGTGCTTACGTTGCTCCGGACTGGACTGCTGACTGGCTGCACAGAGAAGCTCTTTTTATTCTGGATAAATTTGCGAAAGAGGATTTTAATAAAAAGTTTGAGGCTTTAGACCTCGAAAAACAATCGGCTTTAAAAGTTCGTTTACAAAAAGATCTGCGAACTAATCGTTATGATGCCGGCACCGGAGTTCTTACTATATCTGAAAACCGTTTAGCTGCTATTGAAAATTTAAGCGAATATTATAAAGGACTTTTTACAAATGATCCTGATTTTGATAAACTGCGTGAAGAATATGCGATTCCGAAAAATGCAATAAAAGACGAATCTAAAATGCATAAAATGAATGCATTTTTCTTTTGGGCAACCTGGGCATCGGTTACCAATCGTCCTGATTCTGATATTTCGTATACACATAACTGGCCTTCAGATGAATTGGTAGGAAACAAAGCAACCAAAGAACTTTTAGTCTGGTCCGGAGTGAGTATTATTCTGCTGATTTTGAGTATTGGTATTTTAGTTTTCTATCATGCAAAATCCGGTGAGGAAGAAGAATTTCCGCTTCCCAAAGAAGATCCGTTACTTAAACAGGGCAAAACGCCATCAATGAAACTGGTGGTAAAATACTTCTGGATTGTTAGTTTGCTAATGATTCTGCAAATGGCTTTCGGGATCATAACAGCACATTACGGAGTAGAAGGAAACGGATTGTATGGAATAGAGATAGATCAGATTTTACCCTACGCTGTTACACGTACGTGGCATACACAACTGGCCATTTTCTGGATTGCAACGGCATGGCTGGCAACCGGATTATATATTGCTCCCGCTGTTTCTGGTAAAGATCCTAAATTTCAGTGTTTTGGAGTTAACTTTTTGTTTGCCGCACTGCTGATTATTGTTTTAGGTTCAATGATCGGGCAGTGGTTTGGTGTAATGCAGAAATTAGATTTGGTACAAAATTTCTGGTTTGGCCATCAGGGTTATGAATATGTTGATCTGGGACGTTTCTGGCAGATTTTCCTTTTAATTGGATTGTTTTTATGGCTGGCTTTAATGATTCGCCCTTTACTTCCGGTTTTAAAGAAAAAGACACAGGAGAAAAATCTCATCATACTGTTCCTGATTTCGTGTACTGCCATTGCCATGTTTTATGGAGCAGGATTAATGTGGGGAAGACAGACTAACCTGGCTATTGCAGAATATTGGAGATGGTGGGTGGTGCACCTTTGGGTAGAAGGTTTCTTTGAAGTGTTTGCAACGGTTGTGATGGCTTTTCTGTTTGTGCGTTTAGGATTACTGAAAACCCAGACAGCTGCTTTAAATGTATTATTTGCCACTATTATTTTCATGTCCGGAGGAATTTTAGGGACCTTTCATCACTTATATTTTTCAGGAACACCAACGGCAATTATGGCGCTTGGAGCTACTTTTAGCGCACTTGAAGTTGTGCCTTTGACTTTAATAGGATTTGAAGCGTATCAGAATTATAAAATTTCAAAATCAACTCAATGGATTGCCGATTACAAATGGCCGATTTATTTTATGATTTCGGTTGCCTTTTGGAATTTTCTTGGTGCGGGAATCTTCGGGTTTATCATTAATCCGCCTATTGCCCTTTATTATATACAAGGTTTAAATACAACACCGCTTCATGGACATACAGCTTTGTTTGGGGTATACGGAATGCTGGGAATTGGATTGGTACTCTTTGTACTGAGAAGTCTGTACAGAAAGGTAAACTGGAACACCAGGCTGCTGAAAATTACTTTCTGGTCACTAAATGCCGGTTTGTTTTTAATGGCAGTATTAAGTCTGCTTCCAATTGGAATCTGGCAGGCAGTCGAAAGTATCGACCATGGCATGTGGTACGCCCGTTCATCAGAATTAATGCAGCAGCCGGCTATGATTACCTTAAAATGGCTTCGTGCAATAGGAGATTCTATTTTCGGAATCGGATTTATTACCATGGCATGGTTTGTATTTGACCTGACC
Organism: Flavobacterium sp. FG19; assembly: GCF_057809475.1. Taxonomy (NCBI): domain Bacteria; kingdom Pseudomonadati; phylum Bacteroidota; class Flavobacteriia; order Flavobacteriales; family Flavobacteriaceae; genus Flavobacterium; species Flavobacterium sp. FG19. The sequence continues at coordinate 94,125 of NZ_JBMDKA010000004.1, forward strand.
TTAAAAAACAAAAAATAAAAACAAATTTAAAATTGAATATCATGGAAAATTTAAAAAACAAAACAATAGGATCATTCGTAGCGCAGGATTACAGAACTGCGGCTGTTTTTTCTAAATACAGAATTGATTTTTGCTGTAAAGGAAACCGGACTGTAGAGGAAGTCTGCGAAAAACAGAAAATTGATTCCGATTTACTGCTTCAGAACATTTATGAAGTTTTAGAATCAGGAAATGGCGGATCAGTAGATTTTAACTCATGGCCTCTGGACTTATTGGTTGATTATATTGAAAAAACACATCATAGATATGTAGAAGAAAAAACACAGACACTACTTGCCTTTTTAGATAAACTCTGTAAGGTTCACGGAGCCAATCATCCTGAATTATTCCAAATAAACGAACTGTTTACAGGCTGTGCAGGCGAATTGTCACAGCATATGAAAAAAGAAGAATTGATTTTATTCCCTTTTGTGAAAAGAATGACCAAAACCAAAGAGTCAGACGGGATTTTGATGCAGCCTTCTTTTGGTTCCGTTTCAAATCCCATTGCAATGATGATGCACGAGCACGATAATGAAGGGGAGCGTTTCAGGGAAATTGCTGTTCTGACAGATAATTATACACCTCCGGCAGATGCCTGTACCACTTACAAAGTAACTTTCGCTATGCTGAAAGAGTTTGAAGAAGACCTGCATAAACATATTCATTTAGAAAACAATATCTTGTTTCCTAAAGCAGTTCTGTTAGAAAAAGAATTTGCAGAAGTAGAATAAAAAATAAATTTTGATAATGAAGAGAGCACCGATAAATGTCAGTTAAAAGAACATTATCGGTGTTTTTATTAGTAGAAAGGAGCTTATTTACTATTTTTAATATTCTAAAAAATGGAATTATATAAAATGAATTCTCAAAAAGGCTGGATATTATGCTGTTTTTTTAATTTTTTGACAGCCTGTCTCTTTGGATTGGTAATGCGGTTAATGTATCTTTTTCCTTTAGATTTTATAAATTACAGTTTTCTGCTTCATGCACATTCTCATGTGGCCATGCTGGGCTGGGTGTATTTGATGATTTATGTTTTGGTCGTCCGTCTTTTTATTCCGAAAGGCAAAGGTGAAAAACCAGTTTATAATCGTTTGTTCTGGTTTACGGAGTTTTCGGTTATTGGAATGATGATTTCTTTTCCGCTTCAGGGATATGCCTTGTTTTCGATTATTTTTTCGACAATGCATATTTTATTAAGTTATGTTTTCTGCCGGCTGGTCTGGAAAGATATGGCAGGACAAAATACGCTTTCGCATAAGCTTTTAAGAGTTTCGGTTTTGTTTATGGTTTTGTCTACTTTGGGAGTCTGGTGTTTAGGGCCGGCCGTAAGTACACTTGGTAAGCAAAGTGCTTTTTATCAGATTGCGATTCAGTTTTTTCTTCATTTTCAGTTTAACGGCTGGTTTATACTGGCGGTTTTAGCGCTGTTTTTAAAACAGTTTCATAGTACGTTTGATGATGGAATGTATAAAAGATTTTTTATCCTTTTAATTGTCTCTGTCGTTTTAACTATAGCTTTTCCCGTTCGGTGGTTTGTAGAAAATACAATTTTAAACACGATAAATACTCTTGGAGTGGTAGTACAGCTGCTGGCTTTTGTTTCTTTTTATAAAATGCTCCGGCCTCAGTTAAAAAGTTTTAAGGCCGATCTGGATCAGGTAACGAGATTCGTTTATGGTTTAGCATTACTTTCTTTGTTTTTTAAGACCGGGGTTCAGTTATTGACTGTTTTTCCCAGGATTGCAGAAGTTTCACATCAGGTGAGAAATTTCATAATAGGCTTTATACATCTCACTACTTTAGGTATTATTACCGGATTTTTATTTGGAATTCTGCTTCAGAATAAAATCCTTTCTGCTGATTCTGTTATTTTAAAAGCAGGAGCAGGTTGTTTTATCACAGGTTATATTCTTTCAGAGGTTTTGTTGTTTTTTCAAGGCGGACTTTTGTATTGGGGAAAGGGAATGATGTCAGGATATTACCAAAGTATTTTTGTGTTTACTGTACTGCTTGTAACAGGGTTGGTTTTAATGATGGCTTCGGTTAAAAACAAAAAACAAGAGCCGATCCATTCCTAAAAAATCTTCTCTTGTTTTTTCTACTAATTCAAAATATTCAATTGTCTAAAGTCTTTGTTATGACTTAAATCCTCGACAAAGATAAATCACAATATTTTATATAATTGTGATAAAAGTCATAGTTGTGATACTATTGCATATTTAAATTTGGAGCAATCCAAAGTATAATTCAGAGTTTAATCCTGTTAAAAACCAGCTGTTGATTATTTTTAAATAAAAATAAATGACTCTCTGAATTTTAGAATAATAATGATTATTTTTGCTCGCTGATTAAGTTAAAAAATTACTACACTATAATTATGGTAAAAGATTTATTCGAAAGAATTCAGGACAATAAGGGACCTTTAGGAAAATGGGCTTCTCAGGCAGAAGGTTATTATGTTTTCCCAAAGTTAGAAGGAGAGTTGGGTCCTAGAATGCAATTTCATGGAAAAAATATCCTAAACTGGAGTTTAAATGATTATTTAGGTTTAGCTAATCATCCGGAAGTTCGTAAGGCAGATACAGATGCGGCAATTCAGTTTGGTGCGGCTTATCCAATGGGAGCCCGTATGATGTCCGGACACACTACTTATCACGAGCAGTTAGAAAATGAACTGGCTTCTTTTGTAATGAAAGAATCAGCTTATTTATTGAATTTCGGTTATCAGGGAATGGTATCTATCATTGATGCCCTGGTTACTAAAAATGATATCATTGTATACGATGTAGATTCGCATGCCTGTATTATTGACGGTGTTCGTCTGCATATGGGGAAACGTTTTACATACAAACACAATGATTTGGAAAGTATGGAAAAAAACCTGCAGCGTGCTACGAAAATGGCAGAAGAAACAGGTGGAGGTATTTTGTTTATTACCGAAGGTGTTTTTGGAATGCGCGGACAGCAGGGAAAACTAAAAGAAATTGCAGCTTTAAAGAAAAAATACAATTTCCGTTTATTAGTAGATGATGCACACGGTTTTGGTACACTGGGTAAAACAGGTGCCGGAGCAGGTGAGGAGCAGGGAGTTCAGGACGATATTGATGTTTATTTCTCTACTTTTGCAAAATCAATGGCTAACATTGGCGCTTTCGTGGCAGCTGATAAAACAGTTATTGATTACTTAAAATACAATTTACGTTCGCAGATGTTCGCTAAAGCGCTTCCAATGATCCAGACAATTGGTTCTTTGAAACGTTTAGAATTACTGCGTAAATCTTCGGCAATTAAAGATAAACTTTGGGAAAATGTAAATGCTCTTCAAAGCGGTCTTAAAGAAAAAGGATTCAATATTGGAGATACTAATACCTGTATTACTCCTGTTTATCTGGAAGGAAGTATTCCTGAAGCGATGGTAATGGTAAATGACTTAAGAGAAAATTACGGTATTTTCCTTTCTATTGTGGTGTATCCGGTTATTCCAAAAGGAATTATTTTATTGAGAATGATTCCAACGGCTTCTCATACTATAGATGATATTAACGAAACCCTGACAGCTTTTGAAGCTATTCGCGAGAAATTAACGAATGGTACTTACAAAGAAATTGCAGAACGCACTACTGTTGATGTTTCGTAAATAGTTGTAAAAAATAGATTTCCCTTTAGTGGAAATTATGTAAAAAAATCCATTTGTTATACGAATGGATTTTTTTTATTTGAGGTAACTTTAATTCATAATCACAAAAATAAAAAACAGAATTATGAAAAAAGCAGCAGCTATAACAACCCTTGTTCTGGTAGTTTTGATTTCCTGTAAAAAGGCAACAACAACAGAACCGGTGCAAATTACACCAAGTCCGCCAAAAGAAGCGGAGATTGTTGAACCCGCAGGAAACCAGTGTTATCAATGGAATTCAAAAGGAAGCGTAATTGAAATGAGTTTTAACGTGAACTCGCATCAGGAAGTAAACGGTAAATTAAAAGTAGATATCGTGGGGAAAGATAAAAACGAAGGAACCCTTATCGGGAATATGAAAGGGGATACTTTAGTGGCTGATTACACTTTTATGTCTGAAGGTGTTTCCTCTGTCAGAGAAGTTGTTTTTCTTCAGAAAGACGGAGCATTTATTGAAGGTTACGGAGACGTAGTGACCACAAATGATAAAGTATCTTTTAAAGATAAAACCAGATTAAAATTTGATGCAAAAAATACACTGACAAAAGTAGACTGCAAAGTAGAGTAAATTAAACTGCTCTTTAATAAAAAATCCATTCGTTTTGGGGGCGAATGGATTTTTTTATTTTTATAAAAACGCTGTTACAGATTTTTTAAATATGTTTTTCTCTGACAGTGAATAGTCGGGTCAAAATTCTTCCAAAGCAAATGAATAGCATTATTTTCCAGTAATTCAGGAGTTCTGATGCAGTTTTGGATGCCTTTAGCAGAAAAAGTTTTATAATACTCATCAAAAATAATGGCCGTTACCCCTTTGTTTTGATATTCAGGGTGAACGCCAATAAGATAGAAAACAACATCTTTACTGTGTTTTCTGGCTTTTAACAATTGCAAAAATCCAAAAGGGAACAGTCTGCCCCTAATTTTTTGCAGAGCTTCAGTAAAACTTGGCATTACAATACTAAACGCTACTAAATTGTCTTCTTTGTCAACTACAAACTTAATGTACTCCGGATTGATAAAGCTAATGTATTTCTTTTTGAAATATTCTTTCTGAATATCAGAGATCGCTACAAAAGAGGCCAATTTAGCGTATGATTCATTAAACAAATCAAACATTTTGTCAACATGCGGCATAATGTCTTTTGTTTTATTGAAATTGAGTGCTTTTAAGCCGTAACGTTGTTTTATTAGTGCCTGTGCTTTCTGGAAAAACTCCGGTTTTACATTTGAAAAAGGAAAGATACTTTCAATGTATTGTTTTTCTACCTGAAAACCCAGCTGTTCTAAATGGGTTACATAATACGGATGATTGTACCAGGTAATCATGGTTCCTACCTGATCATACCCCTCTGTTAAAAGACCTACTTTATCCAGATTGGAAAAACCCATTGGTCCTTCGGCATGTTCCAGATTATGTTTTCGGCCTAATTCATATACCTTTTCAAGAAGCGCTTTGGTTACTTCGATATCATCAATTACATCAAACCAGCCAAAACGAACTTTTCTTTTATGCTGATTATTTACTTCAGACCAGTTAATAATAGCGGTAATACGGCCTACGATCTGATTGTCTTTATAAGCTAAATAAAAATATGCTTCGGCATTGTCAAAAGCCGGATTTTTGGTTTTATCAAACGATTCTAATTCATCAGAAATAATTGGCGGTACCCAATATGGATTATCTTTATATAAGGAAAACGGAAATTTAATGTATTCCGTTAGTTCTTTTTTGGTTTTGGCTTCTTTAATTGTGATCATTAAGGAGGTATTAGTTTTGAGTTTAAGATTGGCTGCCGGTTTTTATTCGTATCTGGCTTTACGTTTTCTTTCTTTCTCCTGATAATCGATGTTTTTTTGATTGTCAGGATTTTTCTTGGCTTTGTCTCTGGCTTTATTTTCAGCTTGTTTGTTTTTATACCAGCCGTCATAACGCCATGAAAAACCTAAGCCTCCGTAAAGTATAGAAGGAGTGTTTTTAAAATTGGTACTTATAGAAGCATCGACCTGCATGTTGGGTGATAAAAGGTAAGCGGCACCTCCGCGAACGATAGCATCGCTGTAAAAATCGCTTTTGTATCCCTGATTTTCAACGAACCCGGACCATCTTTCGTTAAATCCGTGTGTTAAGGTTAAGATATAACCGTAACTAGGATAATCGGTGCCAATATAATCGGCAATAATGTTGGTTACAAATACCCATCTTCCTCCACCAAACTGGTTTTGGGTTATTAAAGCCACTTTTGGAGAAACAGCACCATCGGGAGAAAAATAATAAGGATTATCGGCTCCTGTAAAATTAGCTCCGGCAAATACAGAAACAGCAGGGATTAATTCGCGCCATTTAAAACTATGATTAGCTTTGTAGCTGTAAATATTAGCTTCTCTCTTGTAGTTTTTATAAGGATCGTAAATTAAATACTTAGCTCCTAAAACGGTTTGTCTGAAATTGTTTTTTTTGTAGCTGGTGTAAGGTGTATCAAAGTTTTCCATCTGATACTGAACATCGAGAATAAATTCAAGCTGCTCCAGAAAAGCACCATAACGAATGCTTAAATCGGTGCCAAGACCGGAAGCGTCATAACCTAATAAATCGTGTTTTTCTTTAATACCGTAAATGCCGATTTCACCTTGAATTACAGACTTTCCAACAGCATAGGCCGACATGGTTTCGCCTGGGCGGTTAGAATTAATTACATCGGTATATTGTGCAAAGAAAATCTGCGGACTAAAAAAAAGAGCGGTAAATAGTAAATTTTTAATTTTCAACATAGTTATTTGGGGATTAAAAAAACAATAACGCAATTCAAATGTACTATATTTTATTATTTATTTAAGATTGATATTTTAATTTTAAACAACGGATTTACTAATTTTGAAAAAAAATTATATGATTATGCAAGAAGCATCTTTTACAAATTTGTTAAAAACGATAATGTGGATTATTGCGTTTTATTACATTTTTAAATTTTTGGCAAAAATCTTTTTACCAGTATTGGTGAAGAAAGCAGTTGAAAAAGCAGGAGAAGATTTTCAAAGACAACAGCAATATAGACAGGATAATTCATGGCAGACTACCCGTAACAGCAATAATGACGAAATCATTATTAATACGGCCAATGCAAAAAAGCCGCGCGAAACCAAAAAGGTCGGCGATTATGTTGATTACGAAGAAATAGATTAAGTTTGTATCCTTATAATAAACAGGATTCATCATTTAACCAAACCAGCCAAAATTGAAAATAGTAAATAAATTCTATCCGCACGCCCTGGCAATTCTGGGCTTTATTCTCGTTTCATTACTTTATTTTTATCCGGTACTTCAGGGAAAACAAATTTTCCAGTCAGATATTGCCCAGTATACCGGAATGGCCAAAGAGCAAAATGACTTCAGGGCTGCAGAACAGGCAGAACCTTACTGGACCAATTCGGCTTTTGGAGGAATGCCTACTTATCAGTTAGGAGCCAATTATCCGAATGATTTTGTTGGAAAAATAGATGATGTTTTGCGTTTTTTACCACGTCCGGCTGATTATTTATTTCTGTATTTCTTTGGTTTTTACGGATTACTGCTGGTTTTAAAAACAGATCCTTTAAAAGCTTTTATAGGAGCAGTTGCTTTTGGTTTTTCAACTTATTTGATTATCATTCTGGGGGTAGGGCATAATGCTAAGGCGCATGCTATTGCCTATATGCCGCTGGTTATAGCCGGTTTTATACTCGTTTTTCAGAAAAAATATATTCGGGGAGGTTTACTCACCATGTTTGCGGTTGCATTAGAGGTAAATGCCAACCATTTTCAAATGACCTATTACCTGTTGATTTTCTTATTGATTCTTTCAGGTTATTTTGTTTTTAATTTTATAAAAGACAAAGAATTTAAACCTCTTTTAATTTCCGTTGGTACCCTTGTGGTGGCAGGAATTTTTGCTATTGGGGCGAATGCAGCCAATTTACTGGCAACCAGTGAATATGCTAAATACAGTATTCGTGATAAAAGTGAGCTGACTTTTAATCCGGACGGATCTAAAAATGAAACAACAGCTTCTATGACTACCGACTATATTACGGAATATAGTTATGGAATAGCAGAGAGTTTAAATTTAATTGCACCAAGAATTTTTGGAGGTTCAAGCCACGAAAACGTGGGAACCGACAGCCGAATGTATTCTTTTATGCTGGAGCAGGGCGTTCCGCCAAGCCAGGCTGCTGATTTTGTGTCGGCAATGCCAACTTACTGGGGAGATCAGCCTATCGTTTCGGCACCTGCTTATATTGGGGTTGTGGTTTTCTTTCTGGCAGTTTTAGCTCTTTGTATCGACGAAAGAAAAATTAAATACGTCTTCCTTTCAGGGGCTTTGTTTACCCTGATGCTTTCATGGGGTAAAAATTTCTCTTCCTTAACAGACTTTTTTATAGAGTATGTGCCTATGTATGATAAATTCAGGGCTGTATCTTCTATTCAGGTAATTTTAGAATTATGTTTTCCGGTGCTGGCTGTTATGGGACTGCAGTCTTTTTTTAAAGCAAAAGACAATCCTAAACTGCAGCAGAAAGCGTTATTACAGACGGGAGTTTTTGGAATTGGAATATTACTGATTTTAGTATTTGCCAAAAGTTCTTTTCACTTTACGGGAATGAGTGATAAATATTTCCTGGAGAGTTACGGGCCTGCTTTTGTGGATGCATTAAGAGATGACAGAATGTCTTTGTATTCAGCAGATTTACTTCGTTCAGGATTTTTTATAGTAGTTACATTTGGTGTTTTATGGCTGTTTATTAAAAATAAATTTTCGCAGAATACAGCCTTAATCATAGTAGCTGTTTTAATGATTTTTGATTTGTTTTTTGTAGATAAAAAATATGTTTCGGCTAAAGACTTTGTGAGTCCGGTTCAGATAGCCGCTCCATTTCAGGAAACACCAGCTGATTCTGAGATTTTAAAAGATACTTCGGTTTATCGTGTTTTTGACCCACAGGGACAGCTTCAGGGAAGGTCGTCTTATTTTCATAAAACAATCGGTGGTTACAGCGCTGTAAGACCAAGAAGAATGCAGCAGCTGTATGACTATCAGATTGCAAAAAATAATCTGGAAATACTTAATATGTTAAATGTGAAGTATGTTATTCAGGCAGATAAAGAAGGAAATCCAATTCCGGCTATAAATCCAGATGCAAACGGGAATGCGTGGTTTGTAAGCACTATAAAACTGGTTAATAAACCAGATGATGTGATGAAAGCACTGAATCATATTGATACCAAAAAAGTGGCCGTTTTTAATGTTCATGAACATGAAAGTAAATTTAGAAATGCCAGAATGAAAAAACAATGGGATACCACAGGAACCATAAAAGTAGTGGAATACAAACCCAACTATATCAAATATAAGTCTGATAATGAAAAAGACGGTGTGGCTGTTTTTTCTGAAATGTATTATAAAAACGGATGGAATGCATACATAGACGGGCAGTTAACGGATCATTTTCCGGTCGATTATGTTTTAAGAGCAATGGAAATTCCGGGAGGTAAACATACGATAGAGTTTAAATTTGAACCTCAGGTTATAAAAACCGGAGGAACTATAAATCTTATTAGCTCGGTTGGAATGATTCTGCTTCTTGCTGGAGGTATTTATTTCGAAAGAAAGAAGTTTAGTGAGCAGTCTCAGTAATCAGCTCCGGCTTACACTTTAAATATTAATTGATTTTCATTGGAACAAAAAAAGCTCTTAATTATTACGTATTATTTTCCTCCAGCAGGCGGACCAGGAGTACAGCGCTGGTTGAAATTTGTAAAATACCTGCCGGATTTTGGTGTCCAGCCCATTGTTTATGTTCCTGAAAACCCAACTTATCCAATAGTTGATGAAGGTTTGGTAAGTGAAATATCAGATAAGGTGATTGTTCTTAAGAATAAAATCTGGGAACCGTATCAGCTGGCTTCTGTTTTTTCAAAAAATAAAACTAAGAAAATTAGTTCGGGCATTTTTCCGCACCAGAAAAAGCAGACTTTTTTAGATAAAACCTTTCTTTGGGTCCGGGGAAATTTGTTTATTCCGGATGCCAGGGTTTTTTGGGTAAAACCTTCCGTTTCCTATCTCGAAAAATACATTAAAGAAAATAAGATCGATACCATTGTAACTTCCGGTCCGCCGCACAGTCTGCACTTAATTGGTCTCGAATTAAAGGAAAAACTGAATGTGAAATGGTTTGCCGATTTTCGGGATCCATGGACGACCATTGGTTATCACAAAGCGCTTCGTTTGTCCGGTTATGCTGCTAAAAAGCATAAAAACCTGGAACATAAAGTGCTGAATACCGCTGACACTATTATCGTAACAAGTAAAACTACAAAAGCTGAATTTGAGGTTATTACCCATAAACCTATTTCGGTTATTACCAATGGCTATGATATAGAAAATGTTGCAAAACAGTCTTTGGATACTAAATTTACCCTGGCGCATATTGGATCGTTTTTATCGGAAAGAAATCCTGAATTTTTATGGGAATGTCTTCTGGAATTGCTTAGGGAAATTCCAGATTTTAAAGCGCACTTAGAGATTAAGCTGATAGGTGCCGTTAGTCAGGAAGTTCTGGATTCCATTACAGAATTTCAGCTTAATGACTATTTGAATTTCCTGGGATATGTTTCCCATAGTGAGGCTGTAGCGCATCAAAAGAAATCTCAGGTTTTGCTTTTAATAGAAATTAATTCAGAAGATACTAAAAGTATTCTTCCGGGTAAATTGTTTGAATATATGGTGTCTAACAGGCCTATTATCGCTATTGGACCAGAAGGTTCTGATTTTGCAGATATTATTACAGAGACCAATACAGGAGTATTTTTCGATTATTCAGAAAAAGCGAAGTTAAAAAGTGTAATTTTGGACTTTTATAATCAGTTTCTGGAAGGAAAATTACAGGCTAACGGTGTTGGTTTACAGCAGTATTCAAGAAAAAATCTAACTAAACAATTAGTACAGTTAATTCAGGGCTGATACCCAAATCTAATCATTCATTAATAAAAAACCGGAGGTCTGCAACCTAAAATATAAAAATGGGCATTGTCTTAAATCAGTCTTTTAAAAACACCGTAATTACCTATGTAGGCTTTGCCATTGGCGCTATCAATACCCTTTATTTATATCCTGTTTTTTTAGGTGCTACTTATTATGCGTTAACAAACTACATTACATCGGCGGCCAATGTTATTATGCCGTTGTTTGCTATTGGGATGCAGAATACGCTGGTTAAGTTTTATTCGCAGTACGAAACTGAGGAGCAAAGAGAGCAGTTTTTATCCTTTACAGCTCTGTTTCCTATTTTGATGTGTATTCCTCTGGGGATTATTGGTATTTTTTTCTACGATGATATAACTGATTTTGTTTCTAAAGAAAACCCGGTAGTAAGGGAGTTCATGCTTTTGATTCCTTTTATTGGAATTTGTATGGCGTATTTTGAAATATTCTATGCCTGGGCGAGGGTTCATATGCATTCTGTATTTGGAAACTTTATAAAAGAAGTCGGGCTTAGACTGCTTTCTACTGTTGCTTTGGTCGGATTGTATTTTAACTGGATTTCGCTGGTTCAGTTTGTTTATGTAACGGCGGCTATTTATTTTCTGGCCTTTATAGTAACCATGTTTTATGCTTTTTATATCAAGCGACCTAATTTTCAGATTACAATTCCCGAAAATGTAAAAAGCGTCATGGAGTATACTTTTTATATCATTCTTTCCGGAAGTGTTGCTAATTTACTTCTGGACGGTGATAAACTGATACTGAACCAGTATATGCAGATTGAGAATATTGCTTATTATTCAGTAGCAACTTATATTGCACTGGTAATTTCGGTTCCAAGCCGTGCCATGCATCAGATTGTATATCCAATTACCGCAAAATTAATGCATGAAAACAAGCATGATGAACTGAATGCGTTATACAAAAAAACTTCCATTAACCTTCAGATTGTGGGCGGATTTGTAATGCTCTGCATATTTGTAAACATTGATCAGCTGTACGAAATAGTACCGGAGGATTACCGAGGAGGTATTCCTGTTGTATTTATGATAGGATTATCAAAATATTTCGATTTGATTCTTGGGAACAACAATGCTATTATTTTTAATACCAAATATTATCGTACCGTATTATTTTTAGGTTTGGCACTGGTGGTTTTGACCTTTGTTTTAAATGTAATTTTTATACCGTATTTTGGTATTATGGGATCGGCATTTGCAACTTTACTGTCTATTACTTTTTACAGCCTTGCCAAATTGCTTTTTGTTGTAAAGAAACTGGATTTATACCCATTTACAAAACAAAATTTATATTCACTGATACTTACGGCTGCCTTGTTTTTGGTGTTTTATTTTTGGGAATTTCCGCTTTACCCGTTAATTGGAATCGCTTTAAAATCGGTTTTAGTAACTATTTTGTACGTTTATCTGAATTACAGGTTTGCTGTTTCTCCGGATATTAACAGTGTAATCAACAACATCTTTAAAAAAATAGGAATTAAAATTCAGTAAGATCTAATTCAGATGCGGCTTATTTAATTTCGAAGCTGTTTTGTTTTTATATTTGTTAGAAATAAAGTGTAACTAACTTATTTTTAACTGGATATGAAAAATAGATTACTTTGTTTACTAGTACTTTTTATTGTGTCGCTCTATTCAGATTCCTTTGCTCAGGGGAGGATAGGCAATGGTTTATCCAAAGAAGGGGTTCGGGAAGAATCAAAAAGCTATCCGGTTGTTCCTTTTAAAGACACTCTTTTTTACGTATACCATAAAGTGGGTTCGTTTTCTGCTCCGCAAAGAGCGAAAGCTATTACTGAAAAAATCAGGAAACTTTATGAAGATTCTTTTTTTGAAAGAGATTCGTTAAAAATTATTCCGTCTGAAGTTTCGCAGGACATTACTTATAAGGGCGATTTGATTATAATGTCTGTATTTGAGGCTGATGCCAAAGCAGAAAATAAAACCGCAGCTTTTATTGCAAAACGAAATTTAGATCTGATTCAAAAAGCGGTTGTATACCAGAATCAGAACTATTCCCAGCTTCCAAAGCGAGCGGGGTATACGGTATTCTTGATTCTTATCATTGGTTTGATATTGTTTGTCACGGGAAAAATATTTAACCGTATCCGTTTTTTTATTTTAAAAAACAGTGACCGGTACTTTAAAGGAGTCGAATATAACAATATCAGGTTTCTTACTGCCCACAGACAGCAGGTCCTGGTCATGAGGCTGTTTAATATGGTCAAGATAATTACTTTAGTTTTTATTGTATATCTTTCTCTACCTGTTTTGTTCAGTATTTTTCCCGCTACAGAAGCGTATACAACTACTTTACTGCAATGGATCCTTACACCTGCTAAATCTGCTGTCATGGGGTTTGTGGGATTTCTGCCCAGTCTTATAACCATTCTGGTAATCATTATTATTTTCAAATACAGCATAAGGGTTATAAAATTCTTTTTCGATGAAATAAAGCAGGAAAACATCAAAATCGACGGTTTTTACAGTGATTGGGCAATGCCGACTTTTAATATTATACGTTTTTTGATGTTTGCCTTTATGCTGGTTATCATTTTTCCGTACCTGCCGGGTTCAGATTCCGATATTTTTAAGGGGGTTTCTGTGTTTGTCGGGATACTCTTTTCACTGGGTTCCTCTAATGCGATTGCCAATATGGTGGCAGGATTGGTAATCACCTATATGCGTCCGTTTAAAATTGGAGATTTTATTAAAATAGGAGAAGTGAGCGGTGAAGTAATCGAAAAAACAGCCTTGGTTACGCGGATCCGGACACCTAAATTCGAAGATATCACGATTCCGAATGCTACGATACTGTCCAGTACTTCTACAAACTTTTCGGCCAATACGAAAGCATCTAAAGAGGGGCTTCTTATTCATACCACTGTTACTATTGGATATGATGTTCCGTGGAAAGAGATTCACAAAGCTTTGATTGAAGCCGCTTTAAAAACGGATATGACCCAGAAAGAGCCGGCACCTTTTGTACTGCAGACGAGTCTGGATGATTTTTATGTTTCCTATCAGATTAATGTTTACACAAAAGAGCCTACGAAACAGCCGCGGATTTATTCTTCCCTGCATCAAAACATTCAGGATTCATTTAATGCGGCCGGAATTGAGATTATGTCACCTCATTACGGTGCTCTGAGAGACGGAAATACTACCACTATTCCGCCTGATTATTTAAAAAGCGATTATGAGCCTCCTTTTTTTAATATTAAGAATAAAAGTTAGTATTTTTTATAACATATTGAAAATGTGAAGGTAATCTTAAAGTTTTGCTGCAATTATTTTGTAAATCCATATATTAAATTTAACTTTAGATTAAGTTTTTTAACACCACTTTTACTGAAAAACGTAAGAATGTTTTACAAATGCCGGTAAACAGGGAGGTTAAAGTATATATTGACATTGAAGCACCCCCATTCAATTTGTTAAATTTTTAAGTAGTAATATGCAGACAAAACCAAACAAATGATTATGAAAAGCAATAAGCTAAGTCAGGAACAAAGTGTACAAGTGTTTTCCAATATGATATCTAACAAAGTTCATAATGGATTCGTATTAGAAGAGAGAAATGATGAGTTACTTTTTGCGGTTCTTTCTAAAGGAGGAAAAGTAGTTAACCACAGTCTGAATTTCATGATTTTTTGTTTAACCCTCGGATTATGGTCATTCGCATGGCTGTATTTAACATTAGAGGCTTCCAAACAAAAAAAGGTACTAGTAGCCATTGACGAAGATGGTTTCCCTTTTGAAGAAAAATGTTTAGTTGCTTAAACATTTTAATTAAAAGAAATAATTCAGCCCTAAATTACATCAGAAAAAAGTAATTTAGGGCTGTTTTTTTATTCTGTTTTCAGAGTTGTTTTTATAATTTGTCTTTCAGGTAAATTCCGGTTACAGACTCTTTTACTTTAACAATCTCTTCCGGTGTTCCCGCTGCAAGTAAACGCCCTCCGTTTTCTCCTCCTTCAGGACCTAAATCAATAATCCAGTCGGCACACTTTATTAAATCGAGGTTATGTTCAATTACGATGATAGAATGTCCTTTTTCGATCAGAGCGTCAAATGAAGCCAGTAATTTTTTGATGTCATGAAAATGAAGTCCTGTTGTAGGTTCATCAAACACAAACAATGCTTTGTCTTTGGTAGCTCCTTTTACAAGAAATGATGCCAGTTTAATACGTTGTGCTTCACCGCCCGAAAGGGTAGAAGAGGACTGTCCTAATTGTACATATCCAAGACCAACATCCTGTAAAGGCTGTAATTTCTGCGTAATTTTTGACTGTTTGTTTTTTTCAAAAAAAGCAATTGCATCATCAATGGTCATGGTTAAAACATCATTGATGTTTTGGTTATCAAAAGTAACTTCCAGGATTTCTTTTTTGAATCTTTTTCCGCCGCAGGTTTCACAAGGCAGCGAAACATCGGCCATAAAGACCATTTCAACGTTTATGGAGCCTTCTCCCTTACAGGTTTCACATCGGCCTCCGTCAACATTAAAAGAAAAATGCTTGGCCTGATAACCTCTTATTTTAGACAGCTTTTCTTTAGCATAGAGATCCCGAATATCATCGTATGCTTTGATGTATGTTACCGGGTTTGATCGGGAACTTCTTCCTATTGGATTCTGATCCACATATTCAATATGTTTGATCTGCGAAAAAGATCCGGATAATTCAGTAAACTGTCCCGCTTTTTCACCTGCATTTTCGAGCTTTTTCTGCATAGCAGGGAATAAGATCTTTTTGATCAGGGTACTTTTTCCACTTCCTGATACTCCTGTAATGACTGTGAGAACATCGAGAGGAAAGGTTACGTTGATATTTTTTAAGTTATTTTCCCTTGCACCGATAACGTCAATATGGTTTTTATACTTTCGTCTTTTCTTGGGAACAGAAATTTCCAGTTCGCCACTAAGGTATTGAGAAGTCAGAGAATCTGATTTTAAAATTTCCTCATAAGTGCCCTGGGCTACGAGTTTACCTCCAAAAGTTCCTGCTTCAGGACCAATATCAATAATCATATCAGCCGCTTTCATGATATCTTCATCGTGTTCTACCACGATAACAGTATTTCCTAAATCACGAAGGGATAGTAAAACTTTAATTAATCGTTCAGAATCTTTAGGGTGTAAACCAATACTAGGTTCGTCTAAGATATACATCGAACCTACCAGACTGCTTCCTAATGAAGTGGCCAGATTAATACGTTGTGATTCCCCTCCGGAAAGTGTAGCCGAATTTCGGTTCAGGGTTAAGTAATCCAGTCCAACTTCTGTTAAAAATGATAAACGGTTATTAATCTCAACCATCAAACGTTTGGCAATCTGCTGTTCGTATGGATTTAAATCCAGGTTTTTGAAAAAGGTTACCAGATGTTTAATTGGCAGATCAACTAAATCAGAAACTGTTTTGCCACCAATTTTAACATACGAGGCTTCTTCACGTAAACGTTTGCCGCGGCAGGCATGACATTTGGTTTTGCCACGGTAGCGGGAAAGCATAACACGGTTTTGTATTTTATAATTTTTCTCTTCAAGTTCCCTGAAAAAATCATCAAGTCCCTGAAAATATTGGTTTCCGGTCCAGATTAGGTCTTTTTGCTCTTCGGTAAGTTCAAAATAAGGTTTATGAATAGGGAAATCAAACTTATAAGCATGTTTTACCAATTCATCCTTATACCAGCTCATGCTGTCACCTCTCCACGGGTAAATAGCGCTTTCAAAAACAGAAAGTGAGGTATTGGGAACGACCAGATCTGCATCGATTCCTATAATATTTCCGTAGCCTTCACAAACCGGACAGGCGCCATACGGATTATTAAAACTAAACAGATGCACATTAGGTTCCAGAAATGTAATGCCGTCTAACTCAAAATTATTAGAATAAGAGAATCTTTTGTTAGTGCCTAATTCCTGCAGGTAACAAATCCCTTTTCCTTCAAAGAAAGCCGTCTGTACAGCATCTGAAAGGCGGTTGTAAAATTCTTCTTCTTCCTTAACTACAATACGGTCAATAATAAGAAGTATGTCTTTATTATCCAGCTGATGAATATTTTCGGGAGAAAATTCATCCAGACGAACCGTTTCATTCTCAACCAGAATTCGGGCAAAACCCTGCTGTAGGAGTATTTTGAGTTTATCTTCGAGCTGACGTCCTTCTTCCAGATGGATAGGGGCGAGCAGCAGCCATTTACTGTCAATTTCAAGTGTTTTTACATCATTGACTACATCGGTAACCGTATTCTTTTTTACTTCCTGTCCGGAAACGGGAGAGTAAGTTCTTCCAATTCGGGCAAATAAAAGTTTGATGTAGTCATAAATTTCAGTAGAAGTTCCAACAGTAGAACGGGCATTGGTTGTGTTTACCTTTTGCTCAATGGCAATGGCAGGTGCGATACCTTTTATATATTCAACCTTTGGTTTGTCTAAACGCCCCAGGAATTGTCGGGCATACGATGATAAACTTTCCACATAACGCCGCTGTCCTTCAGCATATAAAGTGTCAAAAGCTAAGCTTGATTTTCCTGACCCTGAAAGCCCGGTAATCACTACCAGTTTATTTCGGGGAATAGCCACATCTACATTTTTTAAGTTATGTACCTGTGCTCCTTTTATTATTATATTCTGCTTTGGGTCTAGTGTAGAAAGATCAATTTGCATATAAATAGTCAATTTTGACAAAAGTAATCAATTTTGATTTGAATTTTGTTAAGTGCATTGTTCCAAATTTTAACAGAATGCAGTTGTCAGGCTTTGATTATTAGCCTGTTTTTTTTGACGAAAAATTATTGTTTCACTGTAAAATAGTCTACTTTAGAACTGTTTTAGTATTATTTTAATTCCCGATACCAATTTGAAAACAAAACTGTCTGCCCTATTGTTTTTGTTGAATTTCCTGCTGTTTTCACAGGAACTTCCTCCTATTGTAAAATATTCCACATCTGTTTACGGAGCCGGAAATCAGAGCTGGATGATTTCACAGGACGACCAGAATTATCTCTATTTTGCTAACAATGACGGCCTTTTAGAATATAACGGAACCAACTGGCAGTTATATCCGGCCCCTAATGAAACGATTATTCGTTCCGTAAAAGTAATTGGGAGTAAAGTGTATACCGGCACTTATATGAATTTTGGTTACTGGACCAGAAATGCAGATGGAAAACTAAAGTACAGATCACTCAGCGACGGTATAAAAAGCAAAATTCTGGACGATGAACAGTTTTGGAACATTTTGAAATACGATCAATGGATCCTGTTTCAGTCTTTGAACCGAATTTATATTTATGATACCCGAACAGGAAAGTTTAATATTATAGCACCTAAAAATGGAGTGGTAAAGTCATTTGTGACAAAAAATGCAATTTACTTCCAGACTCTAAAAGAAGGTCTTTTTGAAATTGAAGGCGGAAAAACCAAACTGGTTTCGGATAATCCTGTTGTAAAGAAATTTACTATTGCCAATGTATTATCGGCAGAAGACGGGTTGTTAATTCAGACGCAGCTGGACGGGATTTATAAACTCATCGGAAATTCCCTGACAAGGATGGTGACAGATGTTGATACAGAATTAAAATCCAGTTTTGTATACAGCAGTCAGCCTCTTCAGAACGGAAGTTTTGCGTTGGGAACGGTATCTAACGGAATTTTTATTTTATCGGATACAGGAAAACTTAAGTACCATTTGACACAGAGTAAAGGATTAAGTAATAATACTGCTTTATCACTTTTTGAAGATAAAGACCAGAATTTATGGGTTGGGCTGGACAATGGAATTAACTGTATTAATGTTCAGTCACCAGTTCATAGTTTTACTGATGATACCGGTGTTTTAGGAACCGTTTATGCATCAGCTGTTCATAACGAAATACTGTATATAGGAACCAATCAGGGGTTGTTTTGTAAACCTGTGCATAAAAAATCAGATTTTAAATTTATAAGCGGTACCAAAGGCCAGGTCTGGTCACTTTTTGTTTATAATGATACGCTTTTCTGTGGTCACGATACCGGAACTTATATCGTTACTGATGAAGCAGCCAGAAGTATCTTTTCGGCTTCCGGAACCTGGAAATTTGAACCTGTTCCCGGTAACAAGAATCAGTTGATTCAGGGAAATTATTATGGCATTTCGGTTTTAGAAAAAGTAAACAATCAATGGGTTTTCAGAAATAAAATTCAGGGATTTGATTATTCTTCCCGTTATTTTGAAATTACAAAGAACCTTGAAGTTTATATAAGTCATGAATACAAAGGAATCTTCAGGCTGAGACTGGATAAATCCCTGGCAAAAGCACATAACTTTTATGCCTATAAATACCCTGAAAAAGGAAACAGCGCCAGTTTGACTACGTTTAATAATGCCGTTTATTATGCCTATAAAGGCGGGATTTTTAAATTAAATCCCGTAACCAGAGAATTTCAGAAAGATTCGGTTTTAAGTACCATCTTCGAAAAAGACGAATACACATCCGGAAAATTAATAGTAGATAAGTCTAATAAAATCTGGCTTTTTTCTAAAAATTACATTCATTATTTTTCTTCCAGTAAATTAAGCAGCCAGTTAAAAGAAAATATAATTCCAATTCCTTCGTCGCTGACCAATTCAATGCTGGGATACGAAAATATTACCCAGATTTCCAAATCAACATATTTAATAGGAACGACAGACGGATATTATACGCTGAATATTGATGATTTGAGTTTTAAAAACTACAATGTTTATATAACCGATATTACCATTAATAAACAAAATGAAACATTTAAGAATGTTGGTATTCAAAATGAAGGAAGTTTTCGCTCTGATGAAAATAATATAACACTCAATTATACTGTACCGGAATACAATAAATATATCAATTCAGAATATCAGTATCTGTTAGAAGGATTTCAGAATGAATGGAGTGAGTGGAGTACAAAAGCGACCATAAATTTTAAGAATCTTTCTCCCGGAAAATATACTTTCAGGGTACGTGCCAAATATGCGAATACCATCCTGCCCAATACGGCGGTGTATACCTTTGTGGTTTTAAAACCCTGGTACCTGACAAATCTGGCCTGTTTTATTTATCTTCTTTTAATGCTGGCCCTGGCTTATTTTGTGAATAAGGCTTATCGGAATTATTATCAGAAACAAAGAGAAAAATTGATTGAAGAAAACAACCTTCTTTTAGAGATAAAAGAGCTGGAAAATGAACAGCAGTTAATGAAACTGAGAAACGAACAGCTTTCTAAAGATGTGGATAATAAAAATCGGGAGCTGGCTGTTTCGACAATGAGTCTCAACAGTAAAAATGAATTATTGGCTTTTATTAAGGAAGACTTAAAGAAAACAGCTCAAAACGACAGTTCCAATATCAAATCGGTAATTAGTACTATTAACAAAAATATTACTGAAGAAGATTCCTGGAATGTTTTTAAAGAAGCTTTTGATAATGCCGACAAAGACTTTTTGAAACGAATCAAACAGATGCATCCCGCCTTAACACCAAACGATCTGCGTTTATGTGCGTATCTGCGTTTGAATTTATCGTCAAAAGAGATTGCTCCTTTGTTTAATATATCAGTCCGTAGTGTAGAAATAAAGAGGTACCGACTGCGTAAAAAAATGGATTTGCAGCACGAAAACGGTTTAGTAGAGTATATTCTGGCTGTATAGTATTCCAAAAAACGACAAAAAAAAACTATACATTACCACAACATTAAGCTTTTGTTGGGAAATCCCAGTGTAAATGTTAAATAAATTAACATTCGTAAATTATAGTTATTTAGGGGTTTATTTTATGAAATGTAAAATTTAGGTTGATTTTTTTTATGATGTATGTTTTTTGTTGAGGTTAATTTTGTCGTTTTGATAATGGGAACAGATAATTTTAGCTATCAATAAAAACTAACTAATTATGAAATCTAAATTATTACTAACAGTACTGCTGTTATGTACATCTTTTGCTTTCTCGCAGAACTTGGACGTTTCAGGAACAGTGCTTGATGCTTCTGGATTATCATTGCCAGGCGTGAATGTAAAAGTTAAAAATTCGTCTAAAAGTACAACCACAGACTTCGACGGATCTTTTAAACTAACCGATGTTCCTAAAGGAACCTCAATTGTATTCAGTTATATAGGATACAGAACACAGGAAGTTGTAGTTTCCGGAACTAAGATGACTGTAAAAATGGCCGACGATGCGAAGTCACTTGACGAAGTCGTGGTTATTGGTTATGGTACCCAGAAAAAAAGAGAGGTTACAGGGGCCGTTTCTGTAGTAGACAGTAAAACACTTGATGTTTTAAAACCGGTTCGTGTTGAGCAGGCATTACAGGGAACCATTTCAGGGGTTAATGTAACGACACAGTCAGGAGCACCTGGTGCGCCGCTGGATATTCGTATTCGTGGTATTGCTACAAATGGTGAAAACCGCCCAACTGCCATTATTGATGGTTATGTTGGAGATTTTGGTTTATTAAATCCTAACGATATTGAAACCATTACTGTTTTAAAAGATGCTCAGGCTGCAATCTACGGAACTATTGGAGCAAACGGAATTATTTTGGTTACGACCAAAATGGGAAGAAAAAATTCTAAGACTAAAGTTTCTTTTAACAGTTATACAGGTTTTCAGGAAACATCAAGAAAGCTGCCAACCTTAAATGCTACAGAATATGCATTGCTTTTAAATGAAAGTTATGCTAATGGAGGAAGAGATTTGCCTTATCCAAATGTTAGTACACTTGGTAAAGGAACTAACTGGCAGGATGAAGTTTTTCAGCAGGCTCCCATAATCAGTAATGATTTGACTATTTCGGGAGGATCCGAAAAAATTACCTATTCTGTTAGTGGTTCTCACTTAGATCAGGAAGGTATCGTTGGCGGTGATAAATCAGGTTTTTTAAGAAATACTGCCAGAATTGGTTTAGGAGCAGATTTAAGCGACAGAATCAAACTAAAAACAAATGTTATCTACACTTATTTTACCAGAAAAACATTAAACGAAAATGGTTTAGGATCAGTTCTTTTTAATGCATTAAACGTTCCGGCTACCCTAAAACCATATAATGCTGACGGGACTTTTACTTTAGTGCCGAGTACAGCTGGTTTAGGAACTGAAATTATTAATCCGTTAGCACAAATTGCCAACACGTATAATGATTACAATTACAAAAAGTTAAATGGTAATTTTGGTCTGGATTTTAAACTATTCAAAGGCTTTACATTATCAAGTTCAATAGGTTTTAATACTTCAAATAGTGAATCCAGAGTTTTTGGAAAAAAAATCAGCTACGGCGGAAAAGTTTTTGATGTACAAAGAAGTTCCGTTACCCAAGGAGCTGTAAATGATAATGATTATTCATTTGACCTTTTTGGTACTTACAATGCAAAAATTGCAGATGCACATAATATTACCGGGACTTTAGGAACAACGATTTACAAACAATGGGGTAATGGTCTTTATGCTACCGGTTTTGATGTACCAAATAATCTTTGGGAAAATGCAGATATTTCTTTAACAAAAGGAACATCAGAAACGCTGACCAACAGCTCATATGTATATGATCAGAGAAGACTTTCTTATTTTGGAAGACTTCAGTACGATTACAAAGGTAAATATCTGCTTTCTGCCATGATCAGACGAGATGCTTCTACAAGATTTGGTCCAGGGAATAAAGTAGGTTACTTTCCTTCTTTTACTGCAGGTTGGGTCGTATCTGACGAAAACTTTTTCGGACAGCCTAAATTTGTTAATTTCCTGAAACTAAGAGCCAGTTATGGTACATTAGGGAACGACCAGATTCCTAACTATGGTTATTTAGGATTATTAACAGGTGAAGCTACTTATGTATTCGATAAGACTTTAGTTAACGGAACAGCAAATGGACAAACGCCAAATCCGGATTTAAAATGGGAAGAAGCTCAAAAATTTGACGTTGGTTTGGATTTAAAAATATTAAATGACAAAGTATTTATTGTAGCTGATTATTTTATTGATACCAGAAAAGATCTGCTCATACCAAATATTCCGGTTTCAGGAATTAACGGTACAGGTGCACCAGGTGCGAGTGCCCCAACTTTAAATGCAGGTACGGTAAAAAATTCCGGTTTTGAATTCTCAATCGATTATAAAGAGAAACTATCAGACGCATTTTCTTTTAGTGTGGGATATAACGTAACTTTCCTTAAAAATGAAGTTACAGAAGTAAACAACGGAACAGGTTTTCTTGAAGGAGGTGCTTTTGGTGTAGGACAGCCGGCTCCTTCACGAATGGAAATAGGTAAACCTATGGGGTATTTTTATGGATACAAAACAGATGGAATTTTCCAGAATCAGGCAGAAATTGATGCGCACCCTTCGCAATTAGCTTTAGGAGCAAATGCAGCACCCGGAGATATTCGTTATGTTGATGTAAATGGAGATGGCGTTATAGATACAAAAGACAGAACTAATATTGGTGATCCAATTCCGGATGCAACCATGGGCTTTAATCTGCAATTGAATTATAAGGCACTTGATTTTGCTGTGTTTACATTTGCATCTGTAGGAAATGACATGGTGCGTAATTATGAAAGAACACTTTCTGATGCCAATCGTTTGAATTATGTTTTAGACCGATGGACGGGACCTGGTACAAGTAATTCGACTCCGAGAGTAACGACAGGTGCTACAACAAATAATGTTTTTTCAAACTATTTTATTGAAGACGCTTCTTATTTTAGAATTCAGAATGTACAGATTGGTTATACATTGGACCCGGCAATATCTCAAAGAGCCGCAATCTCTAAGTTAAGATTGTATGCAGGGGTAAATAATCTTTACACCTTTACAAAATATAAAGGTTTTGATCCGGGTGCTTCAAACGGAGCTCCAATTGGAGGAGGAATTGATTATGGTTTCTATCCAATCCCAAGAACTTATTTATTGGGCTTAAACGTTAATTTTTAATTTAAATTGAAATGAAAAAGTATTTATTTATACCTATTATAACTTTGGCTCTGTTTTCCATCGTGAGTACTTCATGTTCAGATGAGTTTGTAGATCCAAAACCGGAATATTCAATAGATTCCGAGAATTATTTTAATTCGAAAGAAGAATATGACAACGCTTTAATTGGAGCTTACGATTTACTTCAGGCTTCGTATGTAAATGTTTTATTAGGAGAAATTGCTTCAGATAATACACTTTGCGGCGGAGAAAGTCCAACAGACGTTATTGGTTTTCAGCAGATTGATGATATGATCCATACACCAGTAAACAGCAACTTAAAAGACATCTGGAACTGGATGTTTGCCGGTGTGCAGAGAGCAAATTATATTCTTGAATTTAAGGATAAGACAGATTTTGAAGGAAGAAACCAGGTCATTGCAGAAGCACGTTTTTTAAGAGCGTATTATCAGTTTGAGTTAGTTAAATGGTTTGGCGGAATTCCGATGAAAGGAGATGCAAGATTTAAAATTGGAGATGAAAAAATCATACCGCGTTCATCAGTTCAGGAAGTGTATGCTTCAATAGAGGCTGATTTGATTTTTGCGTCTGAAAATTTATCTCCAAATGCATCTCAAAAAGGACGTGTAACAAAAGGTGCTGCTCAGGCATTGTTAGGAAAGGCATATCTGTATCAAAATAAATATGCTCAGGCGGCTCAGGCATTAGAAGCCGTGATTACATCACAGAAATATTCTTTGGTTACAGATTATAATGCAATGTTTGAAGCTGCAGGAGAAAACGGTTCAGAATCTGTTTTTGAAATTCAGTACACAGATGTAGAAGGTGCAGGATTTCCATGTCTGCAGTGTAGTGAAGGAAACGTAGCAGTAGGTTTTAATGGTATTCGTAATTATTCAGGGCCATTATTTTCTTCAGGTTATAGTTTCAATGTTCCAACTCAGGAATCAGCAAATGCATTTCAATCAGGTGATAAACGTAAAGATGTAGCTATTCTTGACATCAACGCCTGGGCAGAAGCTAATGCATCTTACGATAATGGTAATGGTATTAAATTCGGAAAAGGAAATGAAGATACCGGTTTCTTTAATAGAAAATACCTTCCAAGAAAAAGAAGCGATGAAGCTCAGGGAGATTTAAATTTAACAAACCCAAACAATTACAGAGCTATTCGTTATGCTGATGTGCTTTTAATGGCTGCAGAAGCCTATAACAGAGGAGGAATTGATGATGGGAAAGCCAGAACCTATCTTAATTTAGTAAGAAGACGCGCTTTTGGTGATACAAATCATGATGTTGCAACATCGGGCGCTGCTTTGACCGATAATATTTTAGCAGAAAGAAGACTGGAGCTTTTTGGAGAAGGACATCGTTTCTTTGATCTGGTGAGAACTGGAACGGCTGCTGGAAAAATAGACGGTTTTAAAGCGAATAAAAACGAATTATTCCCGATTCCTATTGAAGAAATTCAGTTTGCAAACGGAAACTGGGCACAAAATCCTGGATACTAAAAAACAGCAATTATGAAAAAAATATATTATATAATAAATCTATTCGTTTTAGCCGCTATGATTGGCTGTGCAAACGATGATCTGGATATTGATTTAGATGGTATAGCGGCTCCTGCCAATATTTCGGCCTTAACAACCGTAACACAGGATAATACAGGAAAAGTTACTTTCCTTCCAAAAGGAGAAGGAGCAACACAGTATAAAGTTGATTTTGGCGATGGAAGTCCGGTTTCTGATTTATTTGATACTGGAAAAACAGTTTCTCATATTTATAAAGAAGGGGTTTATAAATCTAAAATTATAGCAGTAGGGTTAAACGGAAAAACTACCGAAGTTGAAAAAGAAGTAGTAGTTTCATTCAAAGCCCCGGAAAATTTAGTAGTAGTAGTAACAAACGATTTGTTAGTTTCTAATAAAATAACTGTTACAGCAACCGCTGATTTTGCTTTGTTTTATGATGTTTATTTTGGAGAAGCAGGACATCCTGATCCGGTTTCGGCTAATAATGGAGAAGCTGTTTCTTATACTTATCAGGCACCGGGAGTTTATACAATTAGAGTGGTTTCCAAAAGTGCCGCTATTCAGACTACTGAGCATACTGAAGAAGTTACGGCCAAATTAGTACTGAATCCAACCACATCGGCACCGGCGCAGCCGGGCAGACAGGCAGGAGATGTTATTTCGATTTACAGTTCAAAATATACAGACGTTGCCGGAACTAATTTCTATCCAAACTGGGGACAGTCAACTGGTTATTCTGAATTTGACCTGAATGGAGATAAAATGCTGAACTATACAAATCTGAATTATCAGGGAATTGCACTGGCAGATAATGTTACGATTGATGTTTCGGGAATGGAATATTTACACGTGGACGTATGGACTGCTGATTTAGACAAACTTGAAATATCTCTGATCAAACCAGGTCCGATAGAAAGACCGGTGACAAGCGATCTGACATTGAATCAATGGACAAGTTTAGAAATTCCTATTTCAGCATTTACAAGTCAGGGGATGACTGTTAATGATATATTCCAATTGAAATTAGTAGGAATACCGGCAGGTAAGAATGTCTATCTGGATAACATTTATTTCTATAAAACGGCAGCAGAATCAATTGCATTGCCACTTGATTTTGAATCGGCGGATTTGACTTATTCATGGGGCGGATTTGGAAATCTGGATGCTTCAGTAGTTACAAATCCTAATAAAACCGGATTGAATCTTTCTGATAAAGTAGTAAAACTGGATAAAAAGAATGGTGCAGAAACCTGGGCAGGAGCAAGTTTAAACTTAGAAAATACGATAGATTTTACAAAAGGTACGAAAGTAAAAGTACTGGTATGGTCTCCAAAAGCGGGAGCTGATATCTTATATAAAATGGAGCTTTCAACCTCTCCAAAAGATGGAAACGGAAATCCAAGTGTAAATTTTGAAGTTCATGCAGCGACTACCACAACCAATGCGTGGGAAGTTTTGACATTTGATCTTACAAGTGCCGCTTCTTTCGATACAAGCATTAAGTATGACAGAGTGATATTGTTTCCTGATTTTGGACAAACCGGAACCGGAGCGGCTTATTACTTTGATGATATAAAACAATCCAATTAAAACAAGAAATCATGAGCAAAAAAATAATTATAAAGATAGTATCCTTATTTACGATTGTCTTGATGATGGGGTGTCAGAAAGATGATTACACATTTGGATCAATAGATACACCAACAAATCTGCAGGTAACTGCAGAAATTGTTGGAAAAACAGCTGATGCTCCTTATGGAGATGGATCTGGAATTGTAAAATTCACGGCAACTGCAGACAGAGCTATTTCGTTTAAATATGTTTATCCGGATGGTGGTTCAGACAGTGCTCCAACAGGAAAATTCACAAAAAGATTTACCAAAACGGGTGTTAATGTTTATACAGTTACTGTAATTGCTTCCGGAAAAGGAGGAATAGCAACGAGTACAACTATTGATGTTGAGGTACAAAGTGATTTTAGTGATGAAGAAGCTGTACAGTTATTGACAGGAGGAACAACAAAAAAATGGTATTGGGCAGCAGCAGAGCCAGGCCATCTTGGTGTAGGACAAAATGACGGAGATGCAACGAAAAATTTCTTCCCTAATTACTACAGTGCGGGTGCATTTGAAAAAGCAGCCTCTCCAAACAGCAGCTGTTTATATGATAACGAATTGACTTTCTCACTGGATGGTGATCAGCTTAAATTCCAATTAAACAATGGCGGTGCCACATTCTTTAATAAAGATTTTGGAAGTGTTGGAGGAGCATCAGGTTTAACAGAAGACATGTGTTTAAGTTATAATCCGGGTGGACTGAAAACAGTTTCGTTAAGTCCTTCTGAGTCAGTTGTAATGGCAAATCCTAAACATGCCGAGCAGACAAGAGGAACAACAATGAACTTCTCTGACGGCGGATTTATGGGGTATTATATTGGTCAAAGCTCTTACGAGATTTTATCACTTACCGCTAACCGTATGGTAGTAAGAGCAGTAATGGGAGGAAACCCGGCACTGGCATGGTATCATACTTTTACTACGACACCTCCAAATCAAAATCCAACGACAGATTATACCAACTTAGTATGGGAAGAAAATTTTGATACTGACGGTGCACCGGATCCTGCTAAATGGGGCTATGATCTTGGAAGAGGTGATGGCGGCTGGGGAAATAATGAAAAGCAGAATTATACCAATTCAGCTTCTAATGTAATAGTTCAGGGTGGATTTCTTAAAATTACCGCTAAGAAAGAATCTTCAGGAGGAGCAGAGTATTCTTCTGCCAGAATTAAAACAGATGGTAAATATTCTTTCACTTACGGAAAAGTTGAGATACGTGCCAAACTGCCTTCCGGAGGCGGTACATGGCCGGCTCTCTGGATGCTGGGACAAAATTATGCAACAAAAACATGGCCGGAATGTGGTGAAATTGATATCATGGAACATGTAGGGAACAGCCAGAACACTGTTCATGGAACCCTGCACTATCCTGGACGTTCAGGTGGAACTGCCGATACCGGCTCTAAAACAATTCCAAATGTTTCAACAGAGTTTCATGTTTATAAAGCAATCTGGAGCCCTGCTTCAATAGCAATATATGCAGATGATGTATTAATACATACGGTGCAGAATAACGCATCACTGCCTTTTAACAGCGGCTTTTTCATAATTCTGAATGTTGCTATGGGAGGTAATATGGGAGGTAATATTGATAGTGCTTTTTCACAGTCAACAATGGAGGTTGATTATGTGAGAGTTTATCAATAGGTTAATTAATTAGGAATTTTAGTAAGAAGGTCAGTTTTGCGACTGGCCTTCTTATGTTTTAAACGTCAATATAAAAGCATGAAAAAAGTAATTTTAGTTTTATTGATCAGCAGTTTTTCCTTTGCGCAGCAGACTAAAAGGAAGCTGGTTTGGGAAGAAAATTTTAATAAAAAAACTTTAAACGAAAAAGTCTGGAATTTTGAAACCGGAGACGGCTGTCCTAATCTTTGCGGCTGGGGAAATAACGAAAGACAGATTTATACCACAAACAACCACGAGTTTAAAGATGGGAATTTAGTAATTGAAGCCAGAAAAGAAGGAGAAAAATATACTTCGACTAAAATCACGACCAAAGGTAAAAAAGAGTTTAAATACGGCCGGATTGAAGCCAGGGCAAAACTGCCGATAGGACATGGTTTATGGCCGGCATTCTGGATGTTAGGTGCTAATATTGATGAAGTAAAATGGCCAAAAACAGGCGAAATAGATATATTAGAATATATCGGAAGAGATCCTCACATGGTGTATACTACTCTTCATACGCAGGACAGTCACGGAAATACAATCAATACCAAGAGGACAGAATTTCCCAATATTGAAGAAGGATATCATGTATATGCCATTGAATGGGATAAGGATAAAATAGCCTTTTTTGTAGATACTACCCTCGTATATACCTTTAATCCTGAAGTAAAAAATGAAGATACCTGGCCATTCGATAAGCCATTTTATATTATTGTAAATTTAGCTATTGGAGGCAATTTTGGAGGTCCTGAAGTAGATGACTCCGTTTTTCCTCAAAAATACTACGTCGATTATGTACGTGTATATCAATAGAAAAGAAGGTGTTACAGAATAAAAAAATAAACAGTTGTAGATGTCTTAAATGTTTAATTATGAGTTTTTTACAACTGTTTTTTGATTTTTTAAAAGCGGTGTTTTTTTAACAATATACCCTTAAATAAAACATTGTAACCAAAAACTTAACGATTTATTGTTAATTATTATGACATTTGTTTGTTTTATAAAATAATTATTTGTTAAATTTGATCACAATATTAACATAACTCCAAAAAAGAAAAGCCTATACAATAAAATTACTTTTTAGAAAATTACTCCAATTATTAAAACTAAAAAAGTAGTATTATGGCTGATCTGCATATTCCAGACGCTCTATTAGTAAAAAATTATGTTGATGGCAATGAAAGTGCCCTTGCAACATTAATTAAAAGACATGAATCTAAAATATACGGATTTATTTATTCTAAGATTGCTGATAGAGATATTTCAAATGATATTTTTCAGGACACTTTCATTAAAGTAATTAAAACTTTAAAAAGCAATTCCTATAACGAAGAAGGAAAATTTCTTCCATGGGTAATGCGTATCTCACACAATTTAATCGTAGACCATTTCCGAAAAACCAAAAAAATGCCAATGTACAGAGAAACCGAAGAGTTTTCGATTTTCTCTATTATGTCAGATGACAGCTTAAACATTGAAAGCAGAATGATCCTGGATCAGGTTGAGGTAGATCTGAAAAAACTGATAGAAGAGCTTCCTGATGATCAGAAAGAAGTTCTTATTATGAGAATGTATCAGGATATGAGTTTTAAGGAAATCTCGGAATTAACAGATGTAAGTATTAATACAGCATTAGGAAGAATGCGTTATGCCCTGATGAATCTGAGAAAAATTATAGACAAACATCAAATTATTTTGACCAGCTAATACTAATTTGAATATAAGTCCGTTATACTGTAATAAAACATTTTCATGGTATGGCGAAAATTTACTCAAAGAAAGCATTAGCTTCAAAAGATTTAAAACCTAAAAAAGAAGTAGTTTCTTTTTTGCTAAGTTACTCACAAGCCTTAAAAGTTGTGAAAATTGAAGATAAAAGTTTTGAAATAATAGCTAATTAAACAGCCCGCTTTTCTGGCCGGATGTTTATTTTGAAAGAAAAACCAAATGGTCGTTTTTGGTTAAAAGCTCACTATTTGTATGCAGATACAGATAGTGAGTTTTTTTTATGCTCGAAAGTTTGATACGGTACCTATTTTTATAAGTTTTTTTTGCTGTTTTGTCTGTGTTTTGTTAAAATTTAATATTTTGTTTCAATTTTGTGTGTTTATTTGGTTTTTAATTTTATTTTAGTTAAAAAGTAATTTTTTATTTATCAAAAATAGCTTTAATGAATGTTTTTGATATAAAAAAGCTTTTAATTCAACACCTAATCCAAAACCAAAAACATTATGAAGAAAAATTACCAGTCGCTGTTTGTTAAGTTTTAATGTTCATTTGATTTTTGACAGAAATATTTGCACCAGAAAATATTTTGATCAAAAAATAGTGAGAAAGTAAGTCTTTGAGTGTTATTTTGTTTTCGAGATGACAGCAAATCTTTCTGTATTACTATGCCTCAAAACAACTACAAGAATCATTTAACCACCAAAAACTTAACCGCAAATGAAAGAGAAATTTAGAATGCTGTCATGCCTGCTGCTAATGAGTGCAGGGGCGTTGGCTCAAAAAGAACAAATCAAGGAAGCACAGTCTTTGTACGATAAAGGAAAAAGTCAGGAATCTTTGGTAATATTAAACAAAACAGAATATCTTATACTGAATGCTTCTGATGAAGACAAATCCGATTATTATTTTTTAAAAGGAAATGTTTTGAAAGACCTGGCAGTCAAAAATATAGATGCCGCAAATAACTTCACACTGGCGTCGCAGGCTTATCAGGATGTTTTTTTATACGAAAATGAATCCGGTAAATTCAAATTTACAGTTAAGGCCAATGCTGCTTTAAAAGAAATGAAATCCAGTCTTGTTAATGGCGCTATGGCCGATTTTAAAGCGGAAAGATTCAAAGAAAGTGCCGAGAAAAGTTACAAAGTATATTTGTTTGATAAAAAAGACACTTTAAACCTGTTCAATGCAGCTTCTTCAGCTATTAATGCCAAGGATTATGACTCCGCTGTTAAATATTATGAAATTTTAAAGAAGATCAATTTTTCTGGAAAAGGAGTTTTGTATCTGGCTACCAATAAAAAAACAAAAGAAGAAGATGTTTTTATTTCGCCAAAAGCAAGAGAATCAGCTATTCAGCAGGGACTTTATGAAAAGCCGAGAACGGAGTCAGTTCCTTCAAAGAAAATCGATGTAAACAATAACCTGGCGTATTCTTACATGGAAAAAAAGGATTATCCAAAAGCAGAGGTTATTTACAATTATGTTTTAGAACTGGATCCAAATTATATTGATGCCTATATCAATATGGCGTATCTTAAACTGCAGATTAAAAAAGATTTAGCCGATGAAATTTCATCTTTGGGAACCAGTGCGGCTGAAATGCAGAAGTACGATAAATTAAATGCCCAAAAAGACGATGTAGCCCGAAGCGCTATTCCGTATCTTAAAAAAGCACTTAGCATTGAGCCTAAAAATACCGATGCGGCAAAAACTCTTTTAGGAGTATACCGATCGCTGGACATGACAAATGAATACAATGCCTTAAAAGGCAGTTTGTAAATATAATGAAGCTGCTAAGCCTTCTTTTTAGCAGCTTCTTCTATTATAGATTTTTTTCCAACGGTTCTGGTGATAATATCTTTTTCCAGACTCCATCCTCTGGCCGGAGAATATTCCCGTCCGTACCAGATAATCTGCAGGTGCAGATCGTTCCATAATGCTCTTGGAAATAATCGTTTCGCATCTTTTTCAGTCTGCGCGACACTTTTTCCGTTCGAAAGGTTCCATCGGTGCATTAAACGATGAATATGCGTGTCTACCGGAAAAGCAGGAACTCCAAACGCCTGAGACATAACTACGCTTGCTGTTTTATGACCAACAGCCGGAAGAGCTTCAAGCGCTTCAAAACTCTGGGGAACTTCTCCGTTGTGTTTTTCAATCAAAATTTCAGACAAACCATGAATCCCTTTGGATTTCATTGGTGATAAACCACACGGACGAATAATCTCCTTTATTTCTTCAATTGACATTTTAACCATATCATACGGATTATCCGCTTTAGCAAATAATAAAGGCGTAATCTGGTTTACACGCACATCTGTACATTGTGCCGACAGTAAAACAGCAATTAAAAGGGTGTATGGGTCTTTATGATCAAGCGGAACAGGTATGGTAGGGTAGAGTTCTTTTAATTTGTCGATAACAAATTGTACACGAGCTTCTTTATTCATTTTAGTTTTTTTAATCCCGTAAAAATAGTATAATTTTGATGATGTGCCTAATCCGGCTTTTTGTTTCAACTCCTCATTGTGTTAGTAACATTTTTAAGTATTTAAAAGAGCTTCCGTTGGTCGCTTTTTAAATACAAAAAATGTAAACTACCACAATTCCGGGGTTTTTACTTCAATCCGGGGCATGAAAAATTTATAAGTTAATAAGTTATACGTTAAGAGTGGAAAAGTCTAGAATCTATACTCTTTATTCTGTATTCTTAAAAAAAAATCTAAAATCAACAATCTAAAATTAAAAACATATGACAACATTAAAAGCAGGAGATAAAGCGCCCAATTTTTCAGGAACAGATCAGGACGGAAAAACACATAAACTGGCAGATTATGCAGGGAAAAAACTAGTAGTTTTCTTTTATCCAAAAGCAAGTACACCAGGCTGTACAGCAGAAGCTTGTGATTTGAGAGATAATTTTGAGCGTTTTAAAGCTAATAACTATGAACTTTTAGGAGTAAGTGCTGACAGCCAGAAAGCACAATTAAAATTTAAAGACAAATACGAGTTTCCTTTTCCGTTACTTGCAGATGAAGATAAATCGGTTATCAATGCTTTCGGAGTTTGGGGACCAAAGAAATTTATGGGAAAAGAATACGATGGGATTCACAGAACTACTTTCATAATAGATGAAAAAGGAATTATCGAAGAAGTAATCGAAAAAGTAAAAACAAAAGAACACGCTTCACAGATTCTGAAATAGTTTTAAGTTTCAGTTTTCAGTCTTGCAAAACTGAGGCTGAAAGTTAAAATACAAAAGCCTCCATATGGAGGCTTTTGTATTATATATTCTGTTCCAGTTCTTTCTGAGGATGGTATCCAAAAAGATGGTGTTCTTTGATTAATTCTGCAATACCGGACGGTAACATTGGTTCCCAGCCTTTTTTGCCCTGATTGATCATTTTTAGAACTTCCCGGGAGAACACATCCAGAATATCACGATCGTAATCTTCAATATCAACCACTTTTCCGTTGAATTTAAAGAATTTGTACAATTCTTTCATTCTTGGATGTACCTTTAGGTTGTTAGAGTTCATTAAAGTACCGTCTTCATCCAGCATTGGATATAAGAATACTTTCATATCGCGGTAGAATAATTTTCCGAATGCTTCCAGAATTCCTCCGCTTAAGTGACGGTAATATTTCTCGTCGAAAATATCCACCAGGTTATTTACACCCATTGCCAGTCCCATACGGGCTTTGGTGTAATTGGCAAAA
The DNA here is from genome assembly GCF_057809475.1 of Flavobacterium sp. FG19. Classification (NCBI taxonomy): domain Bacteria; kingdom Pseudomonadati; phylum Bacteroidota; class Flavobacteriia; order Flavobacteriales; family Flavobacteriaceae; genus Flavobacterium; species Flavobacterium sp. FG19. The sequence continues at coordinate 128,100 of NZ_JBMDKA010000004.1, forward strand.
TATTCAACAACTTTATAGTATTCCTGGAAATTTGAAATCATTACGGTCTGTCCAAGTGAACAAAGTAATTCGGCTCTGTCCATAAAGTCACGTTCGTCAATTTCACCATCAGAACGCAGGTTAGAAAGTGTAATTTCGAAAACAACCAGTGTATTGCTTTTTTCAACCTTATTTTCCTGAAGAAACATTTTTAAGGATTTCTCATACATATCCATATTTACTTTCGTAACCGGACGGAAACTTCCTCTTAAGGCTAAAAGGTTCTTTTTGTACAAAATAGCTGCCGGCAGAATGTTTTTTCCTTCCGGATTAAACATTACGGCATCAGTCATTCCGTTTTTAACCAACTGTAAACTCATCAAACGGTTATCAACGTCAGCAAAACGAGGACCTGAAAAGTTGATGGTATCAATCTCTAATTGATCTTTATCTAAATGATCGTATAAATAACGAAGTAAACGTTTTGGATCGTTGTATTTGTAAAAAGCACCGTAAATTAAGTTAACCCCTAATATTCCAAGTGTTTCCTGTTGTAATCGGGCATCGGTTTCTTTAAAACGGATGTGGAGGATAATTTCGTTATAAGCTTCGTCTGGTTCAATCTGATAACGGATTCCAACCCAGCCATGTCCTTTAAATTGTTTGGCAAAATCTATTGTAGCTACCGTATTGGCGTAGCTGAAGAAAAGTTTGGTAGGATGTTTTTCTCTGCTTAAACGCTCTTCGATGATCTGGCCTTCGTGCGTAAGCATTTTTTTTAAACGCTCTTCGGTAACATATCTTCCGTCGTTTTCGGCTCCGTAAACGGCATCACTAAAATCTTTATCATAGGCAGACATTGCTTTTGCAATAGTTCCCGAAGAACCTCCGGATCTGAAAAAATGTCTGACAGTCTCTTGTCCAGCGCCAATTTCAGCAAATGTTCCGTAAATATTTTCGTTTAAATTAATGCGTAAAGCTTTGTCTTTTATAGAGGGAATCTGTTCGATGACCTTGTCACCTTTGAGTTTTATTTCTGTACCCATTTTATTTTAAATAGATTTGTTACAAAGTTAGTAAATTAGCCTTCTAATGAAAGAGAAATAATCCTATTTTTGTAAAAAAATTAAGTTCAATTGAAGGTCTATTTTTTAGGTACAGGTACTTCTCAAGGCATTCCTATCATCGGAATCGATCATCCCGTTTGCAAAAGCACTGATGCTAAGGATAAAAGGCTCCGCGTGTCCATATGGATTACGTGGGACGAGCACTCATTTGTAATCGATTGCGGCCCTGATTTCAGACAGCAGATGTTATCCTGCGGCTGCCGTAAACTCGACGCCATTTTGTTTACACACGAACATTCAGATCATACCGCCGGTTTAGATGATATCCGGCCGTATAATTTCAGACAGGGCGAAATTCCGGTTTACGGACACAAAAGAGTTCTGGAAAATCTGAGACGCCGTTTTGATTACGTTTTTGAAACCGTAAATAAGTATCCGGGCGCTCCAAGTGTAAAAACAATCGAAGTTGAAAATAACAAACCTTTTGCCGTCGGCGATAAAGTAGCAATTCCCATAAATGCCATGCACGGTGATTTGCAGGTCTTTGGATATCGTATCGATGATTTTGCCTATTTAACAGATGTAAAAACAATTGAAAACGATGAAATTGAAAAACTGAAAGGATTAAAAGTTTTGGTGGTCAATGCCCTTCGTGTTGAACCTCATGACACCCATTTTAACCTTCAGGAAGCGCTGGATTTTATTAATCTGGTAAAACCCGAAAAGGCATATCTAACCCATATAAGTCATGTTTTAGGTTTTCATGAAGAAGTACAGAAACAACTTCCTGAAAATGTTTTTCTGGCCTATGACAATTTAGAAATTACAATTTAATTATACCACAAAATGAAAAAATCCTTAATGCTTTATCTTTTTATCCTGGCGATATTAATGAATGTTTTTACTTATATGTTCTATAGCCGTGAGGTAAAATTTGAGAAGGAAAGATATGAGAAAACTACCAAAAAACTAAGAGATAGTATCAGTCTTGTATCCAATAAACTGACTGAAGCTGATTATTTTTCTCTGGAACATAATGAAAACGCCCAAAATTATTTTGATAACAGTGCTTCGGGAGGAAAAGTAATTTTATACGAAAAACTGATTCCGGTTGTCACAGAAAAATTACTGGACTATAATGCAGATGCAAAAGGGAATCCTTATACCGGGCAGGATCAGATTGGACCAAACAAATTTATCATCAATAAAGTAAAGATTTTAAACCACCGATGGATAATTGCAGATTACAGTAATGGTGAACTTTGGGGAGAAGTCTTGTTAAAATACTTTGTTGATAACGACGATAACATTACCTTTGAAGTAAATCAAACCTGGTTATATCAAAAATAGGATTTTATAATCCTATTTTTTTTTGTTCAGTTTAAAACTATTAGGATTATGAAAAGGATATTTTTGTTTTTGATCATTGTGAGTATTTTTTCCTGTGCTAAAAAGGTATCTCAGGAAAATGGAAATCAGATTTTAAAAGAACCTCAAAAAGAAGTATTAGTTGGAGCAGATGCTGATGATCATGGTTGTAAAGCTTCTGCGGGATATACGTGGTCAAAGCTCAAAAAAGAATGTATAAGAGTTTTTGAAAACAGCACAAGACTGAATCATGCTGAAGATGGTAAAAAAACATATTCTACAGTTTCTTATGTAATTTTTGATGGAGATAAAGCAGAGCTTTTCTTAGATACTCAAAAAGAATCTATTATTCTGGAAAGAAAATCTGAAGGCGATTCCTGGAAAAAAGATAATTTCGAATTGATTCCCTGGAAAGGTTATGTTTTGAAGAAAGAGGGGAAGATAATTTATACTGGAGAATAGTTTTTAGTATTCAGTGTTCAGTATTTTTAGTGTTCAGCCGCTTGGATTTTTTTCAACTGATTACTAAAAATACTGAACACTGATCACTAATTTATCAGCCAATTTTTAAAATCAAAGAAATTCTGAGGAGCAACTCCGTGCCCTACAGGATATTCTTTATAGGTAAGAGGAATATTTAGTTTCTCTAAAACTGCCGGAGTTTTTCGGGCCCATTCAACTGGAATAACCTGATCAACGGTTCCGTGCGAAGCAAATATTTTCAGGTTTTTGAAGTCGTTATTTTCGAAACCTTCTTTTATAATTTCTTCATTAAAATAACCGCTCATGGCTACAACCCGCTGAATTTTTTCAGGATAAGAAAGCGCTGTGGCGTAACTTAAAATAGATCCCTGACTGAATCCGATTAAAGTGACATTGTCAGCGTCAATAGGATAATTTGCTGCTAATTCATCAATAAAATTAGCAATGATGTCTCTTGAAGTTTTAGCCTGCTCATTATCAGAAAATTTATTTTGGTCGGCATCAAAATTAATGGCGTACCAGGCATAAGCACCATATTGTAAATCATAAGGCGCTCTTGCTGAAATTACATAATAATTATCCGGAAGCTCAGAGGCAAAAGAGAATAAGTCAGCTTCGTTGCTTCCATATCCGTGTAACAATAATAAAAGCGGATTCTTGTCTAAAATTACTTTTGGTTCTCTTATTTTATATTCTAATGACAGATTCATTTTTTAGGAAAAGTTATGAGTTTTGAGTTATAAGTTATGAGTTTTCCTTTGTTTCTCAGGCTTTATCAGGTTTTATCAGGTTTTTGACTTTTTAAATTTTTAAATTTAAAAATCTATCCGATTTTTTTAAACCATTTTTGAAATAAATTCCCAACTAACGGAATCGGTCTCATTTGTCCCTGAATAGCATTGAAAATACCAAAAGTCCAGAGAATTGAAATACAGATCCACATAGGGAAGGTGATAAAAAAACTGTCAAAATTACTGATGATAGCTCCCAGGGAAATAAAAGTTAGGGATAGACCCAGTGCCTGACGGATATGAAAAGAAGCAAAACTGTTTTTATTTTCGGAATTCATCGACATGGCAATTAAAACCCCGATGATGAGAATGTAGCTTGTAATGGCAATTGATTTTCCTTCTTCGACTGTGTTGTTCATTGTATTATTGGGTAACAAGTTGATTTTGATTTAGAATTCCGTAAACAGCGCCTTTAATTTCGGTTCCAAGGAAAGCAGAATTTTTAGATTTTGAAAGGATGTTTTCTTTCGTAAAAGTTGATTTTCCTTCTGTTGTAAATAAAGTAAAATTGGCTTTTGCCCCTTCTTCAATTGTATTGCTTTCTAAGCCAAAAACGTTTCTCGCTGAAGTTAATTTGGCTACAACTGTTTCAACTGGCAAAACAGTTAATAAAGCTCCAAATGCACTTTCTAAACCAATGGTTCCATTTTTAGCGGTATCAAATTCCATTTTTTTGAATTCAATATCGATTGGGTTGTGGTCAGAAGTAATCATGTCGATGGTTCCGTCTGCGATTCCGTTTAGCAATGCCTGTCTGTCTACTTCGGTACGCAATGGCGGCGTAACTTTGAAACGGGTATCAAATCCGTCCAGTTTTTCATCGGTTAAAACTAAATGATGTACAGAAGCACTGCAGGTGATAGGTAAGCCTTTTGCTTTCGCTTCTCTGATTAATTCAACAGACCGGGCAGTAGAGATAGTGGGAATGTGAAGTTTTCCGCCTGTGTATTCCAGTAAAAATAAGTTTCTCGAAATCTGCAGTTCTTCGGCTAGATTAGGGATACCTTTTAAACCTAATCTTGTAGAAACAATTCCTTCGTTGGCAACACCGTTTCCTTTAATATTCGGATCCTGAGAGTAAGCAATTACCAGTCCGTCAAAATCCTGTACATATTGTAAAGCGATTTTCAGGATATTGGCATTATCGATACTTTTATTGTAGTCTCCAAAAGCAATGGCTCCGGCTTTTTTCATATCGTAAAGTTCTGCCATATCTTTTCCTTCGCTGGCTTTGGTTAAAGCACCAATCGGGAAAATCTCAACAGCCGAACCGTTTGCTTTGTTTTTTACAAAATTTACCTGAGACTGATTGTCGATAACAGGAAAGGAATTAGGCTGTAAACCAATTGCTGTAAAACCGCTTTTGGCAGCTGTATGCAATCCGTTTGAGATGTTTTCCCTGTCTTCAAAACCCGGTTCACCCAGTGAAACACTGCTGTCAAACCAGCCTTGAGAAACATGAAGATTATCAAATCGTACGACTTCAGCATCGTCATTAGGAAGTGAAACTCCTATTTTTTCTATAATCCCATCGGCAATTAAAAGATCAACGGTCTGGTTATGAAACGGACTTTTAGAGTCGATAATTTTGGCGCTTTTGATGAGTATTTTCATATGTAGAGAAATTTATTTTTATTGAAACACTAAAAATTATTTTAAAAACAGTAGAGCTTAATTTTCTTAAACCATGAAGAAATTAAGTTAATAGAGGAAAAGCTTAATTCTCTTAATGCCTTAATGGTAAAAACTACTTGACAAATTTTATAATTGCCATTTCTAATGCTAAAAATAACAGTGCAAAGATAACAAACCATTTCCAAATCTGACTGTCAGTTCTTTCGGTCTGCAGGGTATTAAAAATAGTTGAAATGGTATCTGAGGTTTTAAAATCAGAAACTACATTCGTGTTTACCTGGCTTAAATCGCTTTCGGTTCTTTTGTAATTAAAGCTTAGGTTTTCGACCCATTCTTTCTTATCAAAAATACTGTAATTTCCTGCTGTTTCCGGGAAATCATTAAAGGTTAGTTTTACCTTGTTGTTCATAATCTGCTGAACGGGAATAAAGGAATCCTCTGTACCTTTTACTTCCAGTATGGCGTCTTTTGTGAGTAAAACATCAGCAAAATAAGGCTGGTTATTTCCAATTGTCAGGGCATTGATACCTGTTTTTTGGTTGTTCTGTGCTATTTTGTAAAACAAAGGAACAATTAAAGGCGACTGCTGGAAATTAGAATTTGCAGTATTTATTGGAGCCGAAAAAACGGTGATTCCGCCTGTTGGATTTTGAACTGCCATAACAAAAGCACTTTGGTCTTCATAAGACAAGACAGCCGGATACGGGCTTGAGATGTCAAATGAACTGTTGGTTTTAGGATATTGGAAATTCGTGATTTTATTTTCAAAAACACCCGAAAACAACGGATGATCAAAGTTGATTTTGGTAATGAGTCTGCTTCCGGTTTTTAAGGCATTAAACTGAATTTTTCCAAAATTACCCAAAAAGGAGTTTAAATTGGAAACCGAACTTTTCTCAGATGGAATAACTACGAGACTGCCTCCTTTGGAAACAAATGCTTTTAAAGTAGTTTGTAAAGCCTGTGGAATCTCAGCCAGCTCATTAAGAATGATGGTGTTTTGTTTTTCGAGACTGTTGTAGTCCAGTGAGCTGATGGCGTAATTGTTATAATTGAATTCTGCAGCAGTATAAATCCTCGCCAAAAAATTGCTTTTTTCCGGTTCACCAATACTGATTACATTTGTTTTTTTGTTTTTGGAAATACTGAAATACAATTTGTTATCATAAGCAAGTCCGTTGTCTTCAATGGAAACATAACCATGAAAAGCTTCTTTGGGAATGGTAAAGTTGATTTTCTTTTTCTTCGAATCAAAATTCAGGATCGTTTTGGCAATTAGTTTGTTTTGATTGTAAAGAGCAGTAGAAACCGGTTTAAAATCGTCGCCATAAGCCGATAAATCTACACTGATCTCGTAGAAATTTTCCAAAGTCTGCTGAATGTAAACGCTGTCAATAGAAATATTGTTTTTCTGTTCTGCTTCAGGAATAATGAAATACGGTTTTTCTGTCGGGTCGATATTTTTAATATCGTTTTCTTTTAAACCAACAGCATCTGTAATAATGACAATATCTTTTTTATGGGCAGATTTATGCGCTTTTACTTTAGCCATAATCGACGAAAGTTCAAACGGTACGGCACTGTATTTTAAGTTCTGTAAAGCGCTTTTAGAAGATTTAATATCCGTGTTCCAGAAGTTTTCGGTATTGGTAAGAAGCGAAAAAGAAGTGTTTTCAGGAGTGTTTTCCAGTAATTCCTGAACGGCACGTTTTAACAATTCCCCTTTTTTGCCTTTGGCCTGCATACTAAAGGAATTATCAAGAATGATATACATTTCGTTGGCGGCATTTTTACTGTCTTTGGCTTCAAAAAAAGGCTGGGCAAACGCAATAACGGCGCAGGCAAGCAGTAATAAACGTGTTGCGAGCAGCAATCGTTTTTTGATTTTAGAGCTTTTTCGGGTCTGAATGGCAAGTTCTTTCAGAAAGCGAACGTTGGTAAAATAAGAAGTTTTAAAACGTCTTAATTGAAACAAATGAACCAAAATTGGAACAATCAGCAAAAACAGAAAATATAGAATTTCGGGATGTTTAAAATGCATTCTGGCTTTGATTTACTTCGCTACGTTTTATTTTTCGCGAAGATGCAGGTTCAAAAATACAAATTAAATTATTTATACCCTATAGGTTCCGTTAAGAGATTGTGGATTATATATTGAGGAGTTATTTTAAAGCACATAACTTCCTGTAAGAGATTATAAGCGAAACTTAAATAATTCAGGGGATTAAATTCCAGCAAGTAATATACTAAGAATTACCGGCTGCATTTGATATTCGAGAGTATTTAAACAGCAAAACTAAAATGAACTTATATAACTTATAAGGTTCAGAAAACAACAAAAAAATGTAACTTTTGTAATTTCTTTTGTAACAAAGAAACTGTTTCAGAGAGATATTATTCCTTATTTTAGCGAATTCAAAAAAAACAAACTATGAAAAAAATATATCTGATACTATTTTCGGCTTTGGCAGTCACAACTGCAAAGGCTCAGAATAAATTTAATCTTTTAGTGGGCACCTATACCAATACATGCCAGAGTAACGGAATTTACGTTTATGAATTTGATTCCAATTCAGGCGATTTTAAACTAAAAAAATCATCAGAAAGCGTAGTGAGTCCTAGTTATTTATCGGTTTCGGCGGATAATAAATTTATTTATGCTGTAAATGAAAACGGCGATCACAGTACGGTAAGTGCTTTTAATTATGATGCTCCTTCAGGACAAATCACGCTTTTAAACAAAAATGATGCTTTGGGAGCTGATCCTTGTCATTTGATCAATGATGATAAAAATGTAATTGCAGCTAATTATTCCGGAGGAAGTATTGTCGTGTACAAGAAAAACCCGGATGGCAGTATTTCTGAAGTTCAGCAGTTAATTCAGCATTCAGGAAAAGGACCAAATGCGGCGCGTCAGGAAAAAGCGCATGTACATATGGTAGCTTTTTCTCCGGATAAAAAATTTGTTTTGGTTAACGATTTAGGATTGGATAAAGTTTTTATTTATAAGTACAATCCGGTTTCTAAAAATGAAATACTAACTTTAAAAGGGAGTGTGGATGTAAAACCGGGAAGCGGACCAAGACACTTAACTTTTAGTAAAGACGGCAAGTTTGTGTATTTGATTCAGGAACTGGATGCTACATTAACCACTTTTAGCTATGATGCTAAAACCGCGACATTGAAAGTGATTGGCGAAACCAGTATTCTTCCAAAAGGATTTAAAGGCGGAACAGGCGCGGCCGCGATAAAAATTTCTCCTGACGGAAACTTTTTATATGTTACAGATCGTGTAGACGCTAATTCGATTACGGTTTATAAAATTCTTAAAACAGGTGTGATCGAACAGGTAGAGCAGGTAATTACACAGGGTAAAGGTCCGAGGGATTTTGCTATTGATCCAACCGGGAACTATGTATTAGTAGGACATCAGTATACCAATGATATTGTAATTTTTAAAAGAGACAGTACAACAGGTCAACTGACGGATACAGGAAAACGAATCCAGTTGTGTTCGCCGGTAGGGCTTGTATTTACGAAGATATAGTTTTCAGTCGCAGTCTCAGTCACAGTTCTCAGTTTTAATGTACTGGATACTGTGACTGCAAACCGCGACTATTTTATTTACCGTCTTTCTTCTTTTTATTTCTTGTTTTCAGCATATTTCTGTTAACAGAACCATGCGTTTTCTTTTTGGTTTTGGAAGGGCCTCCCAAATTGATTTTTTGGTTCTTTTTTGATTTTTCATGAAAAGCACCTTCACCTTCCAGTTTCGGTTTTTTCAATAAAAATTTTCTCGGCAATTTGTCTTTTTCAGCTTCAATTAGCTTTTCTGAAATTTCAACTTCTTCAGGAAAATCAGCGATTTCAAGTTCCTGATCCATTAAAAGTTCTGTCGCAATTTTGAATTCTTCTTCTCTGGGAGAAACAAAACTAATAGCAGTTCCGGTGGTATCTGCACGGCCTGTACGGCCAATTCTGTGCATGTATAGTTCAGGTTCTTCAGGAAGTTCGAAGTTAATTACATGTGTAATATTTGAAATGTCCAAACCTCTTGCCATAACATCGGTTGTAATAAGACCTCTAAGATTTCCTTCCTGAAATTCGGCCATAGTACTCAAACGATAGTTTTGAGATTTGTTGGAATGAATAACACCAAATTGTCCTTCAAAAAGTTCATCAATACGATTGAAAAGCATATCTGAAATCTTTTTGTTGTTCACGAAAACCAAAATACGATTCATATTTTCATTGGTTTCCAGTAAATATTTTAAAAGATTTACTTTGGTATTGAAATTCGGAACATTGTAAGTAATCTGTGTAATTTTTTCAAGAGGAGTTCCTGAAGGTGCCAATGTCACTTCTTCCGGAAAATCAAAATAATCATTTAAGATCTCGTCTACTTCATCCGTCATAGTTGCAGAGAACAAAATGTTCTGACGTTTGGTTTTCATCATTGCAAAAAGTGAAGTCAGCTGTGGTCTGAATCCCAGGTTCAGCATTTCGTCAAACTCGTCAATTACCAGTTTTTGTGTTTCATCAAAACGTACAACCGCATCCAAAGCCAGATCCATAGTACGTCCCGGTGTGCCTACTAAAACGTCAACACCTTCGTAAACAGCTTTCTTTTGTGTGTTGATGTTAACACCACCGTAAATTCCAAGTATTTTAACTGACATGTATTTTGTCAGTTTTTCAATTTCCTCTACTACCTGAACTACTAATTCACGGGTTGGCACCAGGATTACGATTTTGGGCGTATTAGTATTGGTGAATTTGTATAATTTAAAAAGCGGGAGTAAATACGCAAATGTTTTACCGGTTCCGGTTTGTGCAATTCCAATCATATCACGTCCAGACATGATTACAGAGAAAGATTTTTCCTGAATAGGAGTAGGAGTGACCAAACCTATTTCGTCAATAGCTTTTTGTAATGATTTTGGAAGATTGAATTTTTCGAAAGTGCTCATCTGCTTAAAAATTTTTGCAAATGTACATTAAAATGACCGTTAGATCACTAAGAATTTCGAATCTTCTAATAAAATGATAGGTTAATGTGTTTGTTTTCAGAGTTAAAATCCCTCAAAAACGCCCAGACCAAACAAAGCAAAATCGTATTTTACCGGATCGGAAGCATCCATTTCGCGAAGTTTACGGTCTAATTCGGCCAGTGCTTTGGCATCGTTTTGTTTACGTTCTAAAATTCCCAGTTTTCGGGCTACATTTCCGGAATGTACGTCGAGCGGACAGGATAGTACCGCAGGTGAAATTGATTTCCAGATTCCTAAATCGACTCCTTTGGCATCCTGACGCACCATCCAGCGCAGGTACATGTTGATACGTTTGGCAGCCGAATTATTCAGCGGGTCCGAAATGTGTTTCTGGGTTCTGGGTAAATGATCAATCTCAAAAAAGATTTTTTTAAATTCGCTTATGCTTTTCTGCAGACTGTCTTTTTCCTTATTTTTGGCAAAGACAGATTCGAGTCCGTTGTGGTTTTTGTATATATGCTGCAGTCCTTTGATAAAACCTCCAAGATCTTTTCCGTTAAAAGTCCGATGCACAAAAGTTTCTAAGTCAGCCAGATTTTCTTCTGTGTGGGACATGACAAAATCGTAAGGTGCACTGCCCATTAATTCCATCATTTTATGCGAATTTTTAATAATCATTTTGCGATTCCCCCAGGCAATAGAAGCACTTAAAAAACCGGCAATTTCGATGTCTTCTTTTTGGGTAAAAAGATGCGGAATCTGCACAGGATCGCTTTCAATAAAGTCCTGATTGTTATATTGGATCACTTTCTCGTCGAGAAATTCTTTGAGTTCTTTTTGGTTCATTTTAAATGAAATCTTCTTAATGTATTAGAATACTTTACCCCTGATGGAACGGCATCTCCCGATTTAGAAAAACAAAGCTTTTTAGTCGTGGTTTTATTTGTCGGGCAATAGCATAGAGCAGGAACAGCTTCTAACTCTTTAATTACTAATCTGACCGTCGACCATCACTAATTTTCTGTCGGCCATATTGGCTAATTCTTCATTATGTGTTACGATGACAAAGGTCTGTCCAAACTCGTCACGAAGCTGGAAAAAGAGCTGGTGTAAATTTTCGGCAGAATGAGTATCCAGATTTCCGGAGGGTTCATCGGCAAAAATTACATCGGGTTTGTTTATTAAAGCCCTTGCAACGGCAACACGCTGCTGTTCACCGCCCGAAAGTTCATTGGGTTTGTGATCTATTCTGTGGGATAATCCCAGATATTCTAATATTTTTCTGGCTTCTTTTTCAGTTTGAGCTTTGGGTTTATTGGCCATAAAAGCAGGAATACAAACATTTTCTAAAGCCGTAAATTCCGGAAGAAGCTGATGGAACTGAAAAATAAAACCAAGGTTTAAATTTCTGAATTCAGATAGTGTTTTATCCTGTCTGCTTTTCTTTTTAAAATACCGGCTGTAATATACCAGCATTAAAAAAACAGGTAAAAGCAAAACTCCGCTTACGATGTATCGAAGTGTATCGTCGAATATTTTGGTTTTGAAGAATACTAAAAAAACAACAAGAAGTATGGTGTAAAGAGAACCCGTCCAGGTTATGATTTTAAATGTCTTTTCCTGTTTTGAAGTATCTGTTTCAATATCCTGAAGCGCCAGTATGTTTTTTCCGTTTATAGTCAGGGAAGAATCAGAATTTCTTTCAGGTTTGTCCAGAGTACCCAGTATTTGCAGTAAAGTTGTTTTTCCCGCTCCGGAAGCTCCTACAATCGAAACAATTTCGCCTTTCTTTATATGTAAATCAACTCCTTTTAAAACTTCAAGTTTGTCGTAGAATTTATGTATGTTTTTTGCGTGTATCATTGAGTGAAACTGTTTTTACAAAGAAACGAAGAATCTGCCGATATAAAAATGAGTTATAACAGAATTTTATGAAGTAACTTGCGTTTGCTTTTAGTCATTTAATAATTAGAAAAATGAAATTAAAAATAGTTCTGTTTGTATTTTTAACAGGAGCTGGACTTGCTTTTATCAGTGCCGGACACTATTCAGAGGATTTGTTTTTAACGTATAAAGTAGATGTTAAAAAACAAAATCTGGGCTTGTTTTGGAAAGATGAAAAAGGAAAACGGTTTGGGAGTATAGAAAATTTCAGGCTCTGGTCAGCGGCACAGCATTTAAAATTAGATTTTGTAATGAATGCCGGAATGTATAAAACAGATCGTTCTCCTCAGGGACTTTATATCGAAAAGCAAAAAATGTTAGTTCCATTAGATACTGCCAGCGCCGATGGGAATTTTTATCTAAAACCAAATGGGGTGTTTTTTATTACGGCTAAAAAAACGGCTGAGATTTGTACAACAGAAAAATTCAGGATTAATAAGGAAATTGAATTTGCGACACAATCCGGCCCCATGCTGGTTATAGATGGTCATATACATTCTGCTTTTAAAGAAGGTTCTAAAAACACAAACATCAGAAACGGAGTAGGGATTCTGCCAGATGGAAATGTCGTTTTTGTATTGTCCAAAAAGGGAATAAATTTCTATGATTTTGCGAATTATTTTAAAAGTTTAGGCTGTAAAAATGCGCTTTATCTGGATGGCTTTGTATCCAGGGTGTATCTTCCGTCGCAAAACTGGCTGCAGACCGACGGCGATTTTGGAGCGTTATTTGCTGTGACAAAAAAGAACTAAAAATATGGCAATTAAGAAATTAAATTTAATAATGAAATAAAACAACTTTCGTGAATTATTTTTAATTTCGAATAAACTCAAATAAAACTTAAGATGCAGGATTTAAAAGTTGTAGACGATAACAGAATGTCAAAATTACTGATAGGTCTGATTCTGGACGGAATTGGTATGATTTCTTTTTCGGTTCCGCTGCTTGGTGAGTTTTCAGATGTGATCTGGGCTCCCATTGCCGCTATTATTATGAGCAGAATGTATAAAGGAAGAGTAGGAAAGGTGGCCAGCGTGCTGACTTTTATTGAGGAGGTAATCCCGTTTACAGATGTGATTCCGTCCTTTACCCTTACCTGGATTTATACTTATTTCTTTAGCAGGCAGTCTAATAATTTTGATTAAAAACATAAGAAGGTCTGTTCTTAAAATGAAACAGACCTTTTCTTTTTTATTGTATTAAAACTTTTTTTGGTGTGTGGTGAAGAAAAAGGGTAAAAAAAGAAAATACTATGGAAAACCAACAGTATTATGTGAACGGGAGAAATTTAGTCTTTAAATAAAAAACCAAGTCCCATGTTTTTAAGCATTTTCTTTTCGAAGTTCCAAAAGAATTTAAACTGCCCGAAAACAGTTCCGATTGCTACTAATAAAACCTGATAAATCGGGAAAATTATAATAAGACGAATTAAAGTAAACCAGCCTCCAAAATCTTCTTTGGTAATGCCCAGCCAAACGCAGAAAGGTTTAGACAGCCAGGCCGATGCCGATCCGGTAATGGCAAAAACGGTAAGTATGATGATGGCTTGTAAATTGGAGGTAATTCCCCAGCGTTTCTTTAATCTCTCCATTGTTATTTGTAATGATTACAAATATAGTATATTATCTTGAAGGAACATTACCCCAGAGCTTTTGTTTGTAAGTATTTTGAAAATAAATCATATAATTATAAATTAAGTAATTTACTTCATACCCATAATGAATTTCCGGACGATAATCGATCAGCATTTCGTATAAACCCGGGTTGTAAACCTGAGGTTGTCTGACTCTGTTGTTCCATTCTGTTACATACAGATAATTTTTATTTTCGAGATAAGGAAGAGAATAGTATCCTCTGGGAAGAGCTCTTGAAGCAAGCCAGTAATTGAATCCGTTATCAATTATGATAACTTCATATTCCAGAGAATCATTAGCAATACGGATCGTGTCACTGCCTGTCCCGGAGGATTTAGCCGTTCCGGCAATATTCTGCGATGCAGTAGAACAGGCTATAATTACAGACAGAAGGGCTAGTATGGAAAGGCATTTTTTCATGACGTATGCTTTTGATGCTTAAAAGTACAAATAAATGACAGAAAGGTGCTGCTATTTAACAGTTTGTAAAGAGGTTCTTGTGAAGGTTCAGAGGTTCAGAGGTTCAGAGGTTGGCGGCGTTTTTTTAGTTCATAAAAAAACAGATTGCACTGCAATCTGTTTTTAGAACATTTCTTAAAATGGTTTAAGCCTTTGAGCCTTTGCAACTATGAACCTTTGTCACTCTATGATTATTTACTTCCAAATAATTTTCCGATAAATCCGGCAATACCGCCTTTGCTTTTGGTTACCACCAGTACATCAGTTACGTCCAGTTTTCCGTCGTTGTTTTGGTCAAGACCGAACTGGACTCCGTATTTTGAAATCGTATCCATAATCCCAGATGCCTGTCCGCTGTTTCCTGAAATCGAATTGATAATATCCGAGATTTGAAAACTACTGTCGTTAGGATCTTTGGCTTTGTTTACCAATGAATTTAAAATCTGTGGAATCATGTTTGACGCTACTCCTGAAGAATCGGTACTGTTTAAACCAAATTTCTCGCCTAAAGTACCGCTTAACTGCTGGGAAATCTGCTGTACGACAGGATTAGAACTGTCTATGGGCGAATTTCCGTTAAATAAACCGGCTAATTGTTCACCTCCGCCTTCTGAGGCAATTTTTTTTAAACCTTCAAAAATAGAACTGCCGGTTTCGTTTATAACTGCTTCGTTATGTTCGTTTGGGACAGCGCTGTTGTTTACAACTGCATCGCCTCCGTATTGCTGTACTAATTGGGTTAATTGTTCAAACATGGTTAAGAGATTTATGGATTAGAATATCAAATTTAATTAAAAAAAGAAAGGGATTTATTAATCAGTGTTAATAAATCCCTTCTAAATTATTTAATTATAGTTTGTTAGCTTAACAAAGTAATAATCTGTGAAGCTAATTCAGTACCAATTCTGTCTTGTGCTTCTCCTGTAGCAGCTCCAATATGAGGTGTCAAAGAGATTTTAGAGTGCATTAAAATAGCCATTTCCGGTTTTGGTTCGTTTTCAAAAACGTCTAAACCTGCAAAAGCTACTTTTCCTGAGTCTAAAGCTTTTACTAAAGCTACTTCGTCGATTACACCGCCACGGGCACAGTTTACGATTCCAACACCATCTTTCATGATTGCAAGTTCTTTTTCGCCAATGATGTAACCATCCTGAGCAGGAACGTGTAAGGTAATGAAATCTGCTTCTTTAAATAAAGATTCTAAAGATTGTGAAACGATAGTAGTGGTAACAGACTGCCCGTCGAAAAACTCAACTTTTACGTCAACCTGCGGAATAAAACTATCAGCAGCGATAACCTTCATACCAAGTCCAAGCGCCATTTTTGCTGTAGCCTGTCCAATACGTCCGATACCCACAATACCAAGAGTTTTTCCTCTTAATTCAGTTCCGTTAGCGTACGCTTTTTTCAGACCGTCAAAGTTTGAATCTCCTTCAAGAGGCATATTTCTGTTAGAATCGTGTAAGAAACGAACACCGGAAAATAAATGTCCAAATACCAACTCCGCCACAGATTCTGATGAAGAAGCCGGAGTGTTAATTACATGGATTCCTTTGCTTTTAGCATAATCCACATCAATGTTGTCCATACCAACACCACCACGTCCGATGATTTTGATACCAGGACAAGCGTCGATGATATCTTTACGAACCTTAGTTGCACTGCGCACTAAAATTACGTCAACATTGTTTTCGTTTATATAATTAGCTACTTGTTCCTGAGCTACTTTTGTAGTGATAACTTCAAATCCTCCTTTTTCTAAGGCCAGAATTCCGCTTTTAGAAATTCCGTCATTTGCTAATACTTTCATTTTTTGTGATATTTAAAGATTGAAAAAATTTAATAATTAAAATATTCAATCTGAATTGTTTGATTGGATAAAATGACAGAGATGTACTAAATCTTTAAATCATTCAATCTTTTAATTTTTAAATTTTTGTTTCTAAATCTTTCATTACATCTACTAATACCTGAACGCTTTCGATTGGCATAGCATTGTAAATAGAAGCTCTGTAACCGCCTACGGAACGGTGCCCTGGTAATCCTGAAATTCCGGCAGCTTTCCATAAAGCGTCAAAAGTTTCTGTATGATCAGGGTTGTTTAATAAGAAAGTAACGTTCATTTTAGAACGGTCTTCAACTTTGGCAGCCCCTTTAAACAATGGGTTTCTGTCGATTTCATTGTAAAGTAATTCCGCTTTTGCGTTGTTTAGTTTTTCAACAGCAGCGATTCCTCCTTTTTCTTTAATCCATTGCAGGGTTAAAAGAGAAACATAAACAGCAAAAACAGATGGTGTATTGTACATACTGTCTGCTTTAATATGTTTAGAGTAATCTAACATACTAGGAATTGTTCTTCCGTTTTTACCTAAGATTTCTTCTTTTACTACTACTAAAGTAGTTCCTGCAGGTCCCATATTTTTTTGAGCTCCGGCATAGATAATATCGAATTTGGAGAAATCCAGTACACGTGAAAAAATATCAGAACTCATGTCGCAGACTACCGGAATGTTAGTCGACGGGAATTCCTGCATTTGTGTTCCAAAGATGGTATTGTTACTGGTGCAGTGGAAATAATCAGCATCGGCCGGAATTTCGTAACCTTTTGGAACATAAGTATAATTGTCTTCTTTTGAAGAAGCTACGACAACAGTTTCACCGAAAAGTTTCGCTTCTTTGATTGCCGCAGTTGCCCACGTTCCTGAATCTAAGTAAGCCGCTTTTCCGTTTTCTTTCATTAAGTTATAGGGAGCCATTAAGAATGCAGTACTGGCACCACCCTGTAAAAATAAGGCCTGGTATCCTTTCCCTTGAAGTCCTAATAATTCTAAAGCCAGCGAACGAGCTTCATCCATAACAGCCACAAAATCTTTGCTTCGGTGCGAAATTTCAAGAATAGATAATCCTGAATCGTTAAAATTTAAAACTGCTTTTGATGCCTTCTCAAAAACTTCCTGAGGTAAAATACTAGGTCCTGCGCTGTAGTTGTGTTTTTTCATGGTTGTTGTTAATAGTCGAAAATTTTAAAGATGCAAATTTCGGTAATAGGAGCTGAAAAAGCGATAAATAATTCGAAATAATTAAACAATTTTTTACTTTGTTGTTAACAAAAACGTTATAGTATCAACGTTATCTGCGTAATCCCACAATTGCGGATTTTGAGTTTGGCCAAAGGCAATACTATTTTTGATTAAATTGCTGCTTACGATACACTGAATTTGATCGCTATCGGTTTCAAGACGCGATTGTAAGTCTTCCAGATTTTCATAGTATTCATAGAAGACACTTGAGATAGGAGAAGCGTAGCTTGCATCTTCTTTTAAAGTAAGAAAGTTATTGTCAATGAGTTTAAAATTACTCATTAAAAATACCGCTTTGTTGTAATCGTAATTGTTCGCATATTTTTCATATTGTATCACATCCTGATATTTGAAAACAGCCTGAAAAAACGCCTCAAATGAATAACCTTTTGGTATAAAAATTTTGGAAACATTACGGCATCCCAATCCAAAATACCTGAAAATATCTTCGCCTAAAGCTTCCAGTTCTTCCTGTGTTTCTTTTCCGTTTAAAACGGCAGCCGAATTTCTGTTTTTTCTTATTATAGAAGGTTTGTCTTTAAAATAATATTCAAAATAACGGGCTGTGTTATTGCTTCCTGTTGCGATTACGGCATCAAAATTTTCCAGTTTTCCTTCCGCAAAAGTGATTTTGTCTTTGAGATTTTCATCGACAGCAATGAGATATTTGGCTAAAAAAGGCAGTAAATGCTGATCGTTTGAAGATGTTTTGATCAAGGCTTTATTTCCGGTAATAAGAACCGAAAGAAAATCATGGAAACCTACGAGCGGAATATTTCCGGCAAGGATCAAAGCAACAGTTTGTTCCTTTGGGTTTGACGTAAAATCATAAGCTGAAACCCATTTTTCAATATTTTCTTTCGTCAGGGCCTGTGCCCAGGAACGAACGGCAAAATAAACCTGTTCCGGAGTATACCAGCCATTATGTGACTGCGACAGGTGAATGAGTTTTTCGAAATCATCAAAAAAGAGATCATTATATAAAACGTCAGATTTTGGCACAGATCCGTTTTCAGAAAACTGACTTAAAAATTTTCCTAATTCAACAAAAACACTTTTTTTTGTTTCTAATGTCATAATGTTTGCTTATGAATTGTTTTGATTGTAATTTTGCGACAAAAATAAGCTATATTACGTTATAAGGCAAAGCAGAATAAAATCTTTAGAATTTTATGCTTCCAAAACCTGTAACTTTAACATGTAACGAAGAAAACAATGGCAATAATTATAACCGACGAATGTATTAATTGCGGGGCTTGCGAACCAGAGTGCCCGAATACAGCAATATATGAAGGAGCAGACGACTGGAGATATAAAGACGGAACCAGTCTAAACGGAACAATAGTTTTACCTGACGGAACGGAGATTGATGCTGAAGAAGCACAGACTCCAATTTCGGATGAAATCTATTATATTGTTCCCGGAAAATGTACGGAGTGTAAAGGTTTTCATGACGAGCCTCAATGCGCTGCCGTTTGTCCTGTTGATTGTTGTGTACCTGATGATAATCACGTAGAAGATGAAGAAACTTTATTAGAAAGACAGGCATTCCTGCATAATGAGTAAGAATACCTGTTTAAATTAAATAGATCCTGAGTAGTAACTCAGGATTTTTTTTGTCCCTGATATCAGGTATTTGTGAAAGTTAGTTTGTTGATAACGAATGTTTTATTTTTTTAAGAGTTGCATTATTGTTAAAAAAATAATACTTTAGTTGCAAAAATAACAATACCACTATGAAGAGATTACTACTTTTATTTGTCATTTTGCTTAACCAGGTAAGTGTTTGGGCACAAAGTGAAGAGTATTCTATAGTTGTAAAGGATATAGAAACACTTCTTCCTGTCGAAAACGCAATGGTTGTGGTTTTAAAAACGAAACAAATCCTGTTGTCTAATAAAGACGGTAAAGTAACTTTTGTATTAAGCGGAGGTTCTAATATTGAGGTTTCCGAAACCAATTATGAAAGTGTAACGATTCGATGGGCTTCTCTAAAAGAGAATGATTTTGTGGTTTATCTGAACAATAAAAACACGAAACTGGACGAAATTGTATTGTCGAAACAGGCGCCGCAGAAAGTCCTTCAGAAAATCGTTTCCAATTCGGCCAAAAAACTGGCTTCGTCTTACAGGCTGAAAGTATATGTAAGAGAGTTTTTTATGCTGGATAATAAATACTCCTATTATAATGACGGACTGGTCAATTTTCAGTTTTCAGGAAAACCTTCTACAACTCTTTTGGTAGAACAAAACAGATCGTACGGACTGCTGGAAACGGATGTGAGTGCCGATTTAAGAGGGTACGATTTGAATAATATCATGAAGAATTACTCCGATTTTAAATATTTTGAACCGCTGCTGGATCCAAAAGCAAAAAAAGAGTATGATTTTATTATAAGAGGTCATGCTAAGAATAAAGATTATTATGTAATGAAAATTACACCTCTGGATAAAGTCAAGGAAGCCATAGATAATTTTGAAATCATTTACGATCCGGAGAAGAAGCTGATAGTTGAATTTACGATTGACATTACGCCTCAGAACCTGGATAAAATAGAAGAAAAAACGGCGGTAAACTCTAAAAATATTACTAGGTCGTATATAAAGGTAGATTACAGGCAGGATGGTGAAGATTATTATTTACTGAGTTCCAATGAAGAAATAGGGTATGACCTTATTTTGAAAGACCAGCAGGTAAAGAAAATCCAGGTTCGTAATAGTTTCACCACAACGGCTTTTAACCGGCAGAACTTTACTTATAAGGAAAGTGATGTTTTTAAAGAGAAGTCCCTTTTTAATAAGAAAAATAAAATCATGACGAACTACTGGGATATTTCAGGATTCGTAGCCACCGATGAAGAAAAAGCCATTATTGCTTCTTTAGACTTTAAATTGTAATTAGATAAACAGAAGATCCTGAGTTTTACTCGGGATTTTTTTTTATAAAATATACTCATTTATAGTGATTTTTTTGTTCCTGCAACAAGTTAGTTTTGTCTGAATTTTTATAGAACAACAAAACTATTTTAGCAAATATGAACATTATGAAGTTACATTTTAAAAGAGTTATTTTTTTGCTGGTTGCCATGGCGGTATTGTCCTGTGATAAAAATGATGACGATCCGTCCAATACAGCAGATTTAAACGTTATCGCTGTGGTAAATACAGATACGCCGGACACCGGTACAAATGTTACCCTGACTATTACCGCTCAAAACAAAGGACCGCTGGATGCTTCTGGTGTGGTGGTAACTAATAATATCCCTGCGGGTTATACTTTTATCAGCAGTGAAACGACAGTTGGAGAGTATAATTATGAAACCGGAAAATGGGGTATAGGAGATCTGGCCAATTCAGCTGAAGCCGTTTTAACCCTTGTTGTTCGTGTAAATCCTTCCGGCGATTATACCAATAAGGCTTCTATAGCCGCTGAGCAGCGAGATCTTTTTTTGGATAATAATATCTCCGTTGTATCGCTCAATCCGACGGTTGTAACCAACGAAATGCTGTTTACTTATGAAATTTCAGAAGGAGTTAATCCCGAAGTAACCATTACAGGATTGTCTGAGTTATGGACAAGTTTAACCACACCGGATAAGTTCAGCATTACGATACCTCAAAGTATTAACGGTTATCCCGTTACTATAATTGGTGTTTCGGCCTTTGAGGACAGAACAGAACTGCTTGATGTGATTATTCCCGATGGTATTAAGATCATTAGTTTAAGAGCTTTTAATGATTGTTCTGGTTTAAAAAGCATTGTAATTCCGGGGAGTGTTACAACGATTGAAATGAATTCTTTTATGGATTGTACAGGTTTGGAAAATATTACACTTCAGGAAGGAGTTTTGTCTATTGAATCAGATGCATTTCAATATTGCTCGGGTTTAACCAGTGTTACTATACCCAATAGTGTTGTAAGTATTGGTTCGCACGCATTTGCTTATTGTTCCGGGCTAAAAAGTATTGTTATTCCTAATACAGTGACCAGTATTGACAGCAGGGCTTTTTATGATTGTTCATCGCTGACAAATGTTACTATTCCTGAAGGACTTTCCGTGATAAAATCAGAATTGTTTTCCGGCTGCAGCAGTCTCACTGGTATAATTATTCCAAACAATATTAAAAGTATTGAACACAATGCTTTTAGGGACTGTCAGAACCTGACAGGGATTTCAATTCCGGGCAGTGTTACCTCTATTGGATTTGGTGTTTTTATAGATTGCCCTTCCCTTGTTTCTTTTGCGGTAGCAGAATCAAATCCCAATTTCACTGCTGTAAATGGAGTTTTGTATGATAAAAATATAAAAACACTTTTGTATTATCCAAATGCTAAAGCAGGGATATTTACAATTCCTAATACCGTTACAGTAATTGACCAGCTGGCCTTTTCCTACAGTAAAAAATTAACCGAAGTTGTAATACCTGCTAGTGTTGTTACAATCCGGTCTAATGCGTTTCGTTACTGTCATGCTTTAACCAGTGTGGTTATACCTCATAGTGTAACTGGTATCGATTATTATGCTTTTGCAGATAATAGTGAATTGGTAAATGTAACTATGAATCCTGAACAGCCTCCTGTAACGAATTCCAGTTTACTGCCTTTTTATAATTGTCCAAAAATAAAAGAGATAAAGGTGCCGGATGGCAGTTTAGAAGCTTATAAAACAGCAGCAGGCTGGTCTGCTTATCAGGATATCCTGAAGTAATGAACAAAAAAATCCTGAGTATCATACTCAGGATTTTTCGTTTAGTTAAAAATATAAATTAGAAATTAAATCCAAGTCTGGCGTAGTAATAAGCCCCGCTGAATCCCATTTGTACGGCATCCCAGTAACCTCCGGCTTCTGTATTTCCCTGTTCATCCTGTTTTGTTGGGTATACATTGAACAAGTTGTTGCTTCCGATGCTTAGTTTAAGGTTTTTAGTAAACTGATAGCCGAAAGTCAGGTCGGTTACTAATTTTGGGTTGTAAACATCGTCTTCATCAGCATAATCAACCAGAACTACTTTACTGAAACGGGTAAAGGCTAATCCGGCATCAAACTTACTCTTAGAATAGTTTAGGTTTAAACCAAATTTATTATCAGGAGCCGAAGCCAGTAAAAAGGCTTTTTCACGTTTTCCGAAGAAAGTAGCTTCGTCTAAATTGCCATTTTTTACTTTGTCAATTTTCATATCGTTGATGTTTCCAACTAATGTTGCTCCTAAATGTCCAAAATCAAAAGTTTTTTTCCATGACAAAACCAAATCCAGACCATGTGTGCTGGTATCTACTCCGTTTACGAAGAACTGCGCTTCAGAAACCCCCAGATTTAAAGAGCTGGCATCAAAATATCCGGTAAGTACGATACGGTCTTTTACTTTAATGTAATAACCGTCAACAGTTGCGGTAAAATCGCCAAAAGAAGCGGTGAATCCCAAAGAACCGTTTACTGCTTTTTCTTCGTTTAGTTTGTCGATTCCAAAAGCTCTGGTAACCGGGCTGTCATTGGGTGCCAGTAAAACTTCAGTTGCTCCGCTGGCATTAAAATTTGTAAAGCGTAAATTGTAATAAATTTGTGCTAAAGAGGGGGCACGGAAACCGGTACTGACAGAACCTCTTAAATTAAAATGCTCACCCAGTTTCAGTCTTGAAGCCAGTTTTCCGTTTATTGTACTTCCAAAATCGCTGTAATTTTCATATCGGGCAGCGGCACTAATCATAAATGCTTTGGTTACGTCAAGCTCTCCGTCAGCGTATAAAGAAAAGTTGGTGCGGCTTTCGTTGACTTCGTTGGCAGGGCTGTATCCCGGAAATCCCTGTGAACCTCCAGGTCTTGGTTCTCCTGTAACAGGATCAATAGGAGCACTTTGAGTAGTTGGGTCAGTAATAGGAACGCCGTTAGTATCGTAAGTAGCATAAGAACCTTCTTCCCCGGCAAAAATTTCAAATTTTTCTACTCTGAATTCTGTACCGAATGCAATATTAAATCCGTTGAGAACGCTGTCGTAGTTTTTAGAAATATCAAAATTGGTCGTATTTTGAAGTAAACTATGTCCTCCGGCATCAAACTCATGCGGAGATTTTTCTTCCAGTGAAGCGTTTATCGTTCCTTTGATATCGTATTGGAATTTGTTTTTACCAAAAGTATTGCTCAGATCAAATTTCCATCCTCCCGAAGATTGGGTTTTGATTCCGGCAGCAACTGAATTATCATTGATTTTAGAAGTAATTCTAGGAGTATAACCACCCGGATAAACAGATTCTACGACTCTTTCTCCGTCATTTCTGGTAAAAGCATAAGCATCAGTATCTCTGAAATTACTTCCTCCAAAGGCATAAAACTCTGTTTTATCAGAAATAGGGATCGCAAGATTAGCAAATAAATTTACACCATGCATACTGGCATCACCAAAACCTTTTCTGAAATCATAAGCAGGTCGTAAGGTCTTGTTTTTATTTAGGAATTCTCCGGTAAAGTTGGCATAACCGCCTTTAGTTCCCAGCGCAACACCGTAGTTAGCCGCAACTCTTACCGAACCTCCGTCAAAATCCTGATCTTTTCCGTACGAATTTCCATTTCCGTCCTGGTCTAATCTATATCCTTTGGTATTTGGTGTTCCGGGAAGGAAGTCACCCTGTGCATGCGTGTTAAAAGCACCATAGGTTACGGAACCAGTCAGTTCATTGACATTATCGTTTGTAATAATATTAATTACACCGGCAATAGCATCAGAGCCGTATTGTGCTGCGGCGCCATCACGTAAAATTTCAATTCTTTTGATAGAAGCTGCCGGAATAGCATTTAAATCGGTTCCGGTATTACCACGGCCTCTGGTTCCAAATAAGTTAATTAAAGAGGACTGGTGTCGTCTTTTTCCATTAATTAAAACGAGTGTCTGGTCTGGTCCCATACCTCTTAAAGAGGCAGGATCAACGTGATCGGCACCATCAGAACCTGATTGTTTATTAGCATTGAAAGAAGGGGCTACATACTGAAGCAGCTGATTGATTTCAATTTTACCACTCTGTGTTGTAACATCTTTCACACTGATCACATCAATAGGTACAGCGGAGTTTACAACAGTTCTTTTGGTACTTCTTGAACCGGTAACGACAACATCGCTTAAAACCTGACCTGTGCTTTCATCTAAAAAAACATCAATTTTATCGCCGGAAGCTGATTTTTCGACTGTAGAGAATCCTACATAGCTAAAAACTAAGGTAGCGCCTTCTTTAACTTTTATTTTATAACCGCCTTCAAAATCGGTAGAAACCCCGTTAGAAGTTCCTTTTTCGACCACATTTACACCCGGAAGCGGTGTACCTGTTTTATCTTTTACGATGCCCGAGACTTCTTTTTGTGCAAAAAGAAATGCTGAATTCAGCAGAAATAAAAATAATGCAATCTTTTTCATGGTTGTTGGTTTTTTGGTTTGTTTTTTGTTGGAAATTTCTATAAAAATACTATTTTTTAACAAAAGCTTAATAAAAAGTTTAAAAATTTTTAAGAATAACCTTAAAATTGTATTAATGCACATTTTTACTTCCGGCAAGAGCTATTAAATCTTATATTTGCAAAATTTTAAAGCCAAAAAATATCATTTTGGCAGAAATCAAAAAAGCGTATACATCATAAAATATTCGCAGAGAATAGTAAAAGTTAAGGTGCTAATAGTTTAAGTACCAGATAAAATATAAATCGAAACAAACAAATGAAAGCAGGAATTGTAGGATTGCCGAATGTTGGAAAGTCAACATTATTTAATTGTTTATCTAACGCTAAAGCGCAGAGTGCTAACTTTCCGTTTTGTACAATTGAACCTAATATTGGTGTGGTAAACGTTCCGGATCCAAGGATTAACAAACTGGAGGAATTAGTAAAACCAGAGCGTGTACAAATGGCTACTGTTGATATTGTAGACATCGCAGGTTTAGTTAAAGGAGCAAGTAAAGGAGAAGGTCTTGGAAATCAGTTCTTAGGAAATATCAGAGAGTGTAATGCTATCATTCACGTTTTACGTTGTTTTGATAATGATAATATCGTGCATGTAGACGGAAACGTAAATCCAATTCGTGACAAAGAAACGATCGATATCGAATTGCAGTTAAAAGATTTGGAAACGATCGAAAAACGTTTAGAAAAAGTAAAACGTGCTGCAAAAACCGGAAATAAAGAAGCTCAGGCAGAAGAAGCTTTACTAAACAGAATTAGAGAAGCTCTTTTACAGGCTAAATCGGCCAGAACAGTTATTCCTCAAAATAATGACGAAGAAGTTTTAATGGAAGCTTTTCAGTTAATCACAGCAAAACCGGTTTTATATGTTTGTAATGTTGACGAAAGTTCTGCCGTAAGCGGAAACAAATATGTAGATCAGGTTCGTGAATTAGTAAAAGATGAAGAAGCAGAAGTTATTGTACTTTCAGTAGGAGCAGAGGCAGATATCACAGAATTAGAAAGCTACGAAGAGCGTCAGGTTTTCCTTGAAGATATGGGATTGGAAGAGCCGGGAGCATCTGTTTTAATTCGTGCAGCTTACAAATTATTAAAACAGCAGACTTACTTTACAGCTGGTGTAAAAGAAGTTCGTGCCTGGACAATCAATATTGGAGCAACTGCGCCGCAAGCAGCCGGAGTTATCCACACCGATTTTGAAAAAGGATTTATCCGTGCTGAGGTTATTTCATACGATGATTACGTTCAGTACGGTTCTGAGGCAAAAGCAAAAGAAGCCGGAAAATTCAGAGTAGAAGGAAAAGAATATGTTGTAAAAGATGGTGATGTGATGCATTTCCGTTTCAACGTTTAATTTTTTTCTTTTTGAGAAGATAGAATAAAGAATAAAGAGAATAGACCAAAACTGCTGGAGAGATTCAGCAGTTTTTTTGTTTTTATAAGTCTCTTGAATAGGTTGTTTTGTGGATAGTATGTCATTTCGACGAAGGAGAAATCTTCGCTGGAAACTCTACAAAGATTGGCGATTTAGATTGTGGAGCTACTTGTGAGGATTTCTCCTTCGTTGAAATGACAAACTATACGTCTGAGTTGTAGTTTTAAAAAAAAAATCCTTGTAAATCCGCGCTTTCGCGAAGGCGAATCAGTAAAATCCGCGTGCTATTTTCAGCAAGTAAATTTTTTGGCTTAAAAATTGGTTACTGAAAAATCAACCAATTACTAATCTAAAATACACTAATCAAAATGCTAAAAAAAACTTTCAAATTTGCGGGCTGGACCCTTTTCGGAATCTTTGGTTTTCTGGTGCTTTACGTACTATCTGTTTATCTGATTTCTAAAATAACAGTCAATTCAGATATCGCGCAGACAGAGGAACAAAATTCAGTTCCGATTTACATTCTTTCCAACGGTGTTCATACCGATATTGTGGTTCCAATTAAAAACGAAATTAAAGACTGGCGAAATGAAATTCAGTTTAATCAAACCCAATCCAAAGATTCATTAATGAATTATATTGCTTTTGGCTGGGGCGACAAAGGCTTTTATCTCGACACACCCGAATGGTCGGATTTAAAAGCAAGTACCGCTTTAAAAGCCGCATTCGGAATTAGTTCTTCAGCCATGCATACGACATTTTTCAAACAATTAAAGGAAGGTGAGGATTGTAAGCGTATTTTAATTTCAAAAGAAGATTACCAGAGTTTAGTCAGTTATATTTCCAACAGCTTTAGTAATCCGATTCATCCGGAATGGATAGAAGGGCACAGCTACGGAAAAAAAGATGCTTTTTATGAAGCCAAAGGAAGTTATAGTCTTTTTTATACCTGCAATACCTGGGCAAATAATGCACTAAAAGCAGCGAACCAAAAAGCAAGCTTGTGGACGGTTTATGATAAAGGAATTTTTTGTCATTATAAATAATCTTATCATGAATAGAATATTTTTGATTATAATTATAGCGGTAGTAATTATTTCCTGCAAAAAAGCAGATGCTCCAGCTTGTGTAAATTGTATGTCTTTTTATTTTGAAAATCCACAGCCTGAAAAAGATTCCGAATTAGATCATTTTCCAAATAGATTTAAAGGACTATATGCAAATAATGATTCAACTTTTATTAGAATTGAAGAAGATAGAATTTTGGAAGAATACTTCCGTAAATTTAAACTTCATAGACTTGCATTGGATTCGTTAAAGACAGAATATGATATTGTTGATGGCAAATTAATATCAAAAGATACAAAAGAAAAATATGATATGCTTTCAAAAGGCGATTCAATAGAATTAATGCAAAAGCACATAGATACTTTGTTTAGGTTTTCACTTAATCAAAAAGCAAAACGAATGGATGGTCAATTAATTCTGAGTAGAAAAGATTCTATATTTTGGGATATTCAAATTTTGTCAGTTCAAAATAACACTATAAAATTTAAAAGATTTTATGAAGGACAGGATTTAAAAACACTTGATTCTGTCACTAAGATAAAAGGGGAAATGCTCGATTCGATTTCATATTTAATCAAGCCAAGTAGAAGTGAGTTCAAAAAAATATTAAAAATTAAAAAGCTAGGTTACGATCGGGAATTTACAAAAGTCCTGAAATAAATAATATTCTGTCAGGAATAAGAAAAAATATTCCGTTAGGAATATATCGTTGGTAGATATGGGAAAAATATAAAATATCGTATAAAAACAAGAAATAAGGATTTTTGATTATTGCGTAAATTTGAGTGAATATCAAAAAATCAGCAAATGAAAAATCAAAATATCTTTTCAAAAACCTGGTATTTATTAAAAACGACATTTTTAGAATTTAACGACGATAATGCTATAAAGCTCAGTGCGGCGTTATCTTATTATACCATTTTTGCTTTGCCTCCTTTATTGATTATTATCATTACTATTTGTGGCTTCTTTTTTGGGGAAGAGGCAGTCACAGGTCAGTTATATGGTCAGATCAACAGGCTGGTTGGAAATAATGCTGCGGTACAGATTCAGGAGGCAATCAAGAATGTTCAGTTATCAGACAGTAATGTTTTTGTCACTGTATTTGGTATTGTGATGCTGTTAATTGGGGCATCCGGGGTTTTTGCTGAAATTCAGAGTTCGATAAATTATATTTGGGGATTAAGAGCAAAGCCAAACAAAGGTTTAAAAAAGTTCATTCAAAACAGATTAATGTCTTTTTCGATGATCGTTTCAGTTGGATTTTTAATGCTGGTCAGTTTAATGGTCAATGCAACATTAGATCTTTTAAATGCCCGTTTAAAAATGTATTTTCCGGATACGACTGTTTATCTTTTTTACGTGGTTAATCTGCTAATTGTTTTTGCCAGTATTACATTGCTTTTCGCTATTATATTCCGAACTTTACCAGATGGAATTATTAAGTGGAAAGATGCTTTTATTGGAGCATCCAGCACTGCGGTTTTATTTATGATAGGTAAATTTGCTATTGGTGTTTATCTGGGAAATTCGACTGTTGCCAGTGTTTACGGGGCAGCGGGTTCTGTAATAATAATTTTGGTCTGGGTTTATTATTCGGCCATAATTTTATATTTTGGGGCAGAATTTACGAAAGTGTATGCAAAAGCTTTTGGCGGCAGTATTTCACCAAATGATTATTCTGTAGAAATACAAAAAGAGATTTTTGAAATAGAAAATTAATAGTAAACCATATCAGTTATATAAGTTCATTTAATTCATCAGGAATAAAGTAGAAACTTAAATTTTCTTATATAACTTATATGGTTTCAATAAAAAACAAATACCACATATGAAAATAGTAGCCTTTGGAGGAAGTAACAGTACGCAGTCAATCAATAAACGTTTAGCGGTATATGCATCAAGTCTGTTCGAAAATGCCGATGTTGAGGTTTTAGATCTTAATGATTTTGCAATGCCGGTATTCAGTGTTGATTTAGAGAAAGAAATAGGTCAGCACGAAGCGGCAAAAGCTTTTTTAGGCAAACTTAAAGAAGCTGATGTTTTAGTAGTTTCCATGGCAGAAAACAACGGAAACTATTCTGTTGCTTTCAAAAATGTTTTCGACTGGAGTTCCCGAATTGAAAAAGATGTTTTTCAGCACAAACCAATGTTGTTATTGGCTACTTCACCAGGAGGAAGAGGAGGCGCGTCTGTTTTAGGAATTGCACAGAATCTTTTCCCTCGTTATGGTGCAGAAATTAAAGGGAGTTTTTCGTTACCAGCATTTGGCTCGAATTTTGATTTACAGGAAAATAAAATTTCTAACACGGAGTTAGATAATGAACTGAAAGATATTATCAAATCAAATTTCTAAATGCCACAAAAAAAGACTGCCCTAATTTTCCTTTTACTAAATATCCTTTTTATCAATTTTACTTTTTCTCAAAAGATTAGTGAAGTTGATAAAATAGTTGCTAAATACCCTAAAAGTTTTGACAGCACCGAAAAATTAGCTGAAAGAATCGAAAAAGATTTTGATTCGGATGCAGAACGTGCACGTGCTGTTTACAGCTGGATTGCCTTCAATATAAGGTATGATTATAATGCGTATTTGAATCCCCCGAAAGTTCAGGGTTTCAGTTATTCTACCGAAGCAGAGAAGGAGCGAAAAATAAAACAATTGAATGATAACCTGATTCAGAAAGCTTTTAAATCAAAAAAAGCGGTTTGTGAAGGTTTTACAGCTTTGTATCAGCATTTGGCTTCTTTGATGGGAATTAAATGTGAAATCATTCGTGGCGATTCTAAGATTTCAGTGCGGGATATCGGAAGAAAAAACACTTCATCCAATCATGCCTGGAATATGGTTTTGATTGATAAAAAATGGCGTTTGATTGATGTAACCTGGGGACAAGGCTATTATGACAGTAGTAAAGGACAAATGGTAAACGATTTTAATCCTGTTTATTTCGATACTGATCCCGATTATTTCTTCGCTAAACATTTCCCGGATTCCGGAACTTTTTTAGGTGACAGATTAAATAAAGAAGACTTTCTAAACGGTCCTTTGATTTACAATACCACGATCGAAAAAGATTATAAAATTAAATCGCCGGATTCAGGAATAATTGAAGTCCGAAATGGTGATAAAATTACAGTTGAAATCAAAAACGTATCAAAATCAAATCAGGTTTTCTATTTAAACAAAAGAAATCAGCCTGTTAAAGTTCAAAATCCCAAAGAGAAGCGGGGAGGTTTAGAATTTCAAATTCTAATGGATAGCAATATAGGCGATTACATTACTGTTTTTGTAGATGGTAATAGTGTCGTTTCTTTTAAAATAGCTTTGAAATAATGGATTAAGATTTCGCTTTTTCTTCTTTTGCCAAAATTGCCGTATCTTAGCAGGTAATGATTCGAATCTGAGCGCCATGGAAACTACTTTTCTGAAATCAATCTTAGACAATGATTTCTATAAATTCACGATGCAGCATGCGGTAATTAAACTTTTTCCAAAAGCCAAAGTGCGTTACGGATTTATAAACCGGGGCAGACATATTTTTCCTGAGGGATTTGCAGCATTACTTCGAAGTTCTGTAGATGCAATGGCAGATCTTCGTTTAACAAAAGAAGAAAAACATTATTTAGCACATTATTGTCCTTATTTGGATCCTACCTATTTAGATTTTCTGCAAGGGTATAGTTTTGATCCGTCTGAAGTACAGATTAGTCAGGAAGGTTCAGAAATAAAAGTTACTGTTGAAGGATTTTGGTACCGAACTATTTTATGGGAAGTTCCTTTGATGGCTTTGATTTCGGAGCTTTTTTATAAATCGAATCATTTAATTCGTCTGAATGATGATGCCATTAAAAAGGTGACTAAAGACAAAATTGACAATTATAATAAACTAGGTGTTTCTATACTAGAGTTTGGAACAAGACGTCGTCATTCTTACGAAGTACACGATTTGATAAATGAAACACTCCGAACAAATGGAGGGCACAGCTTTATAGGAACCAGTAATGTGCATTTTGCAATGGTTAACAACCGAAGGCCTTTAGGTACACATGCACACGAATGGTTTATGTTTCATGCGGCGCAGTATGGTTTTCAGATGGCAAATTTTGTGAGCCTTGAGAATTGGACAAAAGTGTACGGTGGCGATCTTGGGATAGCTTTAACAGATACCTATACAACGGATATATTCTTCAGTCATTTTGATAAAAAATATTCCAAACTTTTTGATGGTGTTCGTCACGACAGCGGCGATCCGATTGAATTTGCTCAAAAAGTGATTTCACATTATGCCAAAATGGGAATCGATCCAAAATCAAAAGCTATTGTTTTTTCGGATTCACTTAATTATGAAAAAGTAAAAAAAATTGCCAGTTTCTGTCACGACAAGATAAAAATGTCTTTCGGAATAGGAACAAATTTTACTAATGATGTTGGTCTCCCCGCCATGAATATGGTCATAAAATTAACCGATACAAAACCCGATAATGTACATTGGCAGGGAGTGGTAAAACTTTCAGACGAAAAAAACAAAAATACGGGAACCCCCGAAATGATTGCTTTGGCAAAAGAAGTACTGGGAATCAAATAGTATTTTTTTGCTGAAAAAGCAGTTTTTTATAATTTTACCACCTGTTTTATTTTAAAATCAATTTAAATAGATTTTAAACTGTTATTATTCATAACAAAAAAGAAATACGCTTTCATTTTTTGCCGAGAAATGGTACATTAGCAAAAAATCCTAAATTCATTTATGCTAGAGCAAAATCAATACAACGAAGATAATATTCGTTCACTCGATTGGAAGGAACATATTCGTATGCGTCCGGGTATGTACATCGGGAAATTAGGGGACGGATCATCACCGGATGATGGTATTTACATTCTTTTAAAAGAGGTTTTAGACAACTGTATCGATGAGTTCGTTATGGGTGCCGGTAAAACTATCGAAGTATCTATCAAAGACAAAACAGTTTCTGTTCGTGATTACGGACGTGGAATTCCGTTAGGAAAAGTAGTCGACGTAGTTTCTAAAATGAATACAGGAGGAAAGTACGATTCTAAAGCTTTTCAGAAATCGGTTGGTCTAAATGGTGTCGGAACAAAAGCGGTAAATGCACTTTCTACATTTTTCCGTGTAGAATCGGTTCGTGATGACAAACAAAAAGGAGCGGAGTTTTCGGCAGGAAACTTAGTTTTAGAAGAAGATGTAATTGATACAACCAAACGCAAAGGAACAAAAGTTGTTTTTACGCCAGACGAAACGATTTTCAAAAACTACAAATTCCGTTTAGAGTATGTAATCAAAATGGTAAAAAACTATTGTTATCTAAACAATGGTTTGACCATTATTTTTAATGGAGAAAAATACTATTCAGAAAACGGGCTTCGTGATTTATTAGAAGAAACGATCAATGAAGAAGATTTGGAATATCCAATTATTCATCTGAAAGACCACGACATTGAAGTTGCACTGACACACAGTAAAACGCAATACAGTGAAGAATACCACTCTTTCGTAAACGGTCAGAATACAACACAGGGAGGAACGCACTTAGCGGCGTATCGTGAAGCGGTTGTAAAAACGATTCGTGAATTTTACAATAAGAATTTCGAGGCATCAGATGTTCGTAAATCGATTGTAAGTGCGATCAGTATTAAAGTAATGGAACCCGTTTTTGAGTCTCAGACCAAAACAAAATTAGGTTCTACCGATATGGGTTCTGATGATGGAACGCCTGCAGTTTCTGTTCGTACTTTCGTTAACGATTTCATCAAAACGAAACTGGACAATTACCTGCATAAAAACCCGCCGACAGCCGAAGCTTTACTACGTAAAATTCTTCAGGCGGAACGTGAAAGAAAAGAATTATCAGGAATTAGAAAACTGGCGACAGATCGTGCTAAAAAAGCGAATCTTCACAATAAAAAATTAAGAGACTGCCGTGCGCATCTTCCTGATACCAAAAACCCGAGAAACTTAGAAAGTACACTTTTTATCACCGAGGGAGATTCGGCTTCCGGATCGATTACCAAATCGCGTGATGTGAATACACAAGCGGTTTTCAGTTTGCGTGGTAAACCTTTGAATTCGTACGGGATGTCTAAAAAGATCGTGTATGAAAACGAAGAATTCAACTTGCTTCAAGCTGCATTAGATATCGAAGACGGACTGGAAAAATTACGTTACAACAACATCGTGATCGCAACCGATGCCGATGTCGACGGAATGCACATTCGTTTGCTGTTGATTACGTTTTTCCTTCAGTTTTTCCCGGAATTAATCAAAGAAGGACATTTGTATATTTTACAGACACCGCTTTTCAGGGTTCGAAACAAAAAAGAAACAATTTACTGTTATTCTGACGAAGAAAGAAAAGACGCCATCGAGAAACTGAAACCAAAACCGGAAATCACCCGATTTAAAGGTTTGGGAGAGATTTCGCCGGATGAGTTTAAAAATTTCATTGGAGACACCATTCGTCTGGATCCGATTATGATGGATAAAAATACTTCAATTGAGCAGTTGTTATCTTTCTATATGGGTAAAAACACACCAGACAGGCAAGAGTTTATTATCAAAAATCTGAAGGTGGAGATTGATGAGCTTGAAGAGGCTTAAGTTTTTTTGGAATTTTAGCTTAATGAAGAAGCTTTTAGTTTTAGTAATTATTCCGACTTTATTTTCATGTAATAGAAATAAAGGTTTTGAAGATGAAATTAAAAACAAAAGAGAAATAGATTATTCCGATGCTTTTGAATTTGAATTGAAATCAATTAAAAAAGTTGAAATATTTTCTTATCCAGATCGGTTAGCTTGGGATACATTAAGGCATAGAGAAGAAATTATTCGAAATAATAAGATAGATTTTGACACTTCAATGATTAACGAAAAAGTTCTGTTGTTGGAGGAAAATCAAATAAAAGAATTGTTTGATTTGATTAAATATCATTGTAAAGTTGAGGGTGATGTTGCTCCTTATTCAAGCTGTTATATGCCAAGAAATTTGATTCTTTTTTATAATAATAAAAATAGAATTATTGGACATATTGAACTTTGTTTTGAATGCGGAACTTCTAAATCTTCTAACAATCTTAAGGGAAATTGGAATTATTGTAATGATGATGTGAAAGACTTTTTCAAAAAAAACGGGATCAAATATTTTGTTGATTCAGAAGAAAAGGAAGAAAAAGAAAGAAGATTTTTAGATAGTTTGAAAACGTTGAAAAAAGTAAAAATTTAGTATAGTTCTATAATTTAGAATATTGAAATGCCAAACGGTCTTCAAAATAAAGTCATTTTTCAGCAGGTTGCCGAGTTATTGCAAAATGCCCGACAGCAAGTTTTGCGTACCGTAAATTCAACTATGACCATTACGTATTTTGAAATAGGGAGAATTATTGTTGAAGAAGAACAAAATGGAAAAGATAGGGCAGGATATGGAAAGCAACTACTAAAGGGACTTTCTGAACATTTGACTAAAGAGTTTGGAAAAGGCTTTTCTATTGATAATTTAGAAAATATGAGGAAGCTCTTTTTGACTTTCTCAAAATCCGAGACACTGTCTCGGATTTTGGAAATTCAAAAAACGCAGTCACTGACTGAGGAATTCGAATCTGA
This sequence comes from Flavobacterium sp. FG19, assembly GCF_057809475.1. NCBI lineage: Bacteria > Pseudomonadati > Bacteroidota > Flavobacteriia > Flavobacteriales > Flavobacteriaceae > Flavobacterium > Flavobacterium sp. FG19. The sequence goes on from NZ_JBMDKA010000004.1 coordinate 163,031, forward strand.
AAAAGCGCAGACAGTGTCTGCGGAATTCAAGAGACCAGATTATCAAACTTTATCTTCATTTTTCACATTGACTTTTAGTCATTATATTTTTTTAATGCGAATTGATGATGAAAAAGAAAGACGGTTTTATAAAATAGAATCCGAAAAACATAATTGGAGTGTTCGGGAGCTAAAACGTCAATACGATACGGCACTTTATACAAGATTAGCTTTAAGCAGAGATAAAGAAGGTGTTTTAAAACTTTCAGAAGAAGGTCAGATTATTGAAAAACCAAAAGATATTATCAAAGATCCTTATATACTTGAGTTTTTAGGATTGCCTGAATCGCACCAATATTCAGAATCGCAGTTAGAGGAAGAAATCATTAATAAACTCGAACATTTCTTATTAGAATTAGGTCACGGTTTTACTTTTGTTGGAAGACAGCAAAGAATTACTTTTGATGACAAACATTTTAGAATTGATTTAGTTTTTTATAACAGAATATTGAAATGTTTTGTTCTTATTGATCTTAAAATAGGTGAATTAAAACATCAGGATTTAGGGCAAATGCAAATGTATGTAAACTATTACGACAGAGAAATGCGTTTGGAAGATGAAAATAAAACCATTGGAATTGTTCTTTGCCAAAATAAAAGTGAAGCCGTAGTAAAATATACATTGCCTGAAAATAATGAACAGATTTTTGCCAGTAAATACAAAACTGTCTTACCAAGTGTTGAAGCTTTAAAAGAATTATTAGAAAGTAATATAATTTAACGGATGAAGAGAGTATTTTTATTCATTATTTTAGGTCTAATTTCTTGTAAAAAAGAAAGTACAGAATCTTCAATCGTAATTGAGAAAACTAGTGAGATTAAATCAAAAAGCGAAGTAATCAAAATAAGAGATTTTCCTTTAAAGGATTTATCCAAAGTAGAGATTTTATCTTATGAAGACCGAATGAGATGGGATAAAAAAAGTACAGAAGAAAAAAGTAATAAATATACAAAAGACCTTGTCGTTGATTATAAATTGAATTTTGACAGTACACAGGTAAAAGAGAGAGTAGTATTAAATTCCGTATTGAAATCAGAATTATTGGAATTTATGTCTCAGGATAGTTGTAAAGTACAAGAGCTGCCAGCAGATTGTTATATGCCGCGACATATGATACTTTTCAGAGATCAAAAAAACAGAATAATTGGTTATAAAGAACTTTGTTTAGGATGTAGAGGTTTTAGGGAATCAAAAAATCTGGCAAATTATAATGGCTATTGCTTTAGTCAAATGGAAGAGCTTTTTAGAAAAGCAGGAATCAAATATTTTGACGATAATTACGAATAAAATAAATAGTTTACTGAGATAAATTCAGCATAAAAAATGAAAGACGAAGAAGACGATAACATAATTCCAAACGAAGACGAAAATAATTCAGATGACAATCTGGATAACATTCAGGATGGTGATGATGATGTGATTGATGGTGAAGGTAAACATTTTGAAGGAGCACATTTTTACGAAAATCAGGAAGAAGAAGGAGAAGACGTTATTACCAAAGTAACCGGAATGTATAAAGACTGGTTTCTGGATTATGCATCGTACGTAATCCTGGAACGTGCTGTTCCTGCTATCGAGGACGGATTTAAACCTGTTCAGCGTCGTATTATGCACTCGCTTAAAGAGTTGGATGACGGTCGTTATAATAAAGTTGCCAATGTTGTAGGTCACACCATGCAGTATCACCCACACGGAGATGCCAGTATTGGTGATGCTATGGTGCAGATTGGTCAGAAAGATTTATTAATAGACTGTCAGGGAAACTGGGGAAATATTCTAACAGGTGACGGTGCAGCAGCACCCCGTTATATTGAGGCACGTTTATCTAAGTTTGCTTTGGAGGTTTTATATTCTCCTAAAATTACAGAATGGGGACTATCATATGATGGTAGAAAAGCAGAACCAATTAATCTTCCGGTAAAATTCCCTCTTCTTTTAGCTCAGGGGGCTGAAGGTATTGCGGTTGGTTTATCTACAAAAGTTTTACCTCATAACTTCAATGAATTAATCGATGCTTCGATTAAAATTTTAAAAGGAAAACCATTCACGCTTTATCCGGACTTTATGACTCAGGGCATTGCCGACGTTTCCAATTACAACGACGGAATGCGTGGCGGTCGTGTGCGTGTGCGTGCTAAAATTTCGCAATTAGACAAAAATACGCTGGTGATTACGCAGATTCCGTTTTCGACCAATACATCAAGTTTAATCGACAGTATTTTGAAAGCCAATGAAAAAGGCAAGATCAAAATCAAGAAAATTGAAGACAATACGGCGGCCGATGTTGAGATTTTAATTCATCTTTTCCCGGGTGTTTCACCAGATAAAACTATTGATGCTTTGTTTGCGTTTACAGGCTGCGAAACATCTGTTGCACCTTTGGGATGTGTGATCGAAGATAATAAACCGTTGTTTATTGGGGTTTCTCAAATGTTGAAAATCTCAACACACAGAACCGTTGATTTGCTTCGTCAGGAATTAGAAATTCAGTTAGAGGAATTACGAAATAAATGGCATTTTTCTACTTTAGAAAAAATCTTTATTCGTGAAGAAATGTATATCGACTTCAAATTATACGGAGACAGAGAATCACTTTACAAATATTTATACGACCGGTTTGAGCCTTTCAAAAAATCATTCGTGAGAGAAATCAACGATGATGACTTACAAAGACTGACTCAAATTCCGATGATTCGTATCACCCGTTTCGACTCTGATAAAGCAGATGATTTAATCGCTAAGTTAGAAGACGAGATGAAAGAGGTAGAATACAATTTAGAACATCTTACCGATTTTGCCATTGCGTATTTTACCAAATTAAAAGAGAAATACGGGAAAGGCCGTGAACGTCAGACAGAACTTCGTGTTTTTGATAACGTTGAGGCTACAAAAGTAGTTTTAAGAAACACAAAACTATATGTAAACCGTGAAGAAGGTTTCGTTGGAACAAGTTTAAAGAAAGACGAATATATTGGTGATTGTTCTGATATTGATGATGTGATCGTGTTTTTACGCGACGGAACATTGATGATCACAAAAGTAGATGCCAAAACGTTTATAGGAAAAGACATTATACACGCTGCCGTTTTTGATAAAAATGATAAACGTACCATTTATAATATGATGTACCGTGATGGTAAATCGGGGCCGTCGTATATAAAGCGTTTTAATGTTACCGGTGTAACACGTGATAAAGCTTACGATTTAACAAACGGAACAAATGGTTCTCAAGTTGTTTATTTTTCACACAATCCAAATGGAGAAGCTGAGGTGGTTACTATTTTATTGCGTCAGGTGGGAACGATTAAAAAACTGAAATTCGATATTGATTTTGCTAAATTGGCAATCAAAGGACGTGGTTCTAAAGGAAATTTAGTAACCAAATATCCAATCAAAAAGATTGAATTAAAAGAAAAAGGTATTTCGACTTTACTGCCAAGAAAAGTCTGGTTTGATGATACCGTAAAACGTCTGAACGTTGATGCGAGAGGAGAACTGCTGGGTGAGTTTAAACCAACAGACAAAATATTAGTAATCAGCCAGTCTGGAAAACTGAAGGTGATCATTCCGGAATTGTCCACTCATTTTGAGGAAGATATGATAGTCCTGGAAAAGTGGAAACCTAAAAAACCAATTTCGGCGATTTATTACGATGGAGAAAAAGAGCGTTATTTCTTGAAACGTTTCCTGGTTGAAAATGAAGGAAAAGAAGAAAGTTTTATTACAGATCATCCAAATTCTCAGTTAGAAATCGTTTCGACAGATTATCGCCCGTTAGCACAGTTGGTTTTTGCAAAAGTGAAAGGCGTTCAAAAAGACGATTTACATATTGATGTGGAAGATTTTATAGCTGTAAAAGGTTTTAAAGCTCTTGGGAACCAGTTAACAACTGAAAAGCTAAAACAAGTTAATCTGCTGGAACCGCTTCCATACGAAGAACCTGTTGAAGAAGTTCCGGAAAAAGTAGAAATCTCAGAAGATGATCCGGTTGAAACAGAATTAGACGACGATGGCCAGATAGGCCTGGTTTTAGAATAAGCAACAGAAAACGCTGAGATTTATTTCTCAGCGTTTTTTATATCATGAAATTCAAAAGTTAAATACCCTATAATTATATTTTTAAAATTTATTCTGGATTTGGTATAAAATACACCCGGCTTATATTTGGTTTTTTTGATTTATAAGAACAAACAATAATAAGCACCTGATCCTGTATATGAAAAAGAAAGTCATCTTTATTGCATTTTTGTTTTACAGCTGTACTAATGAAAAATTTTCAGGCAGTATTTATGATTACGATACAGAAAAGCCGTTGAATAATGTTTTTGTAAATGTTAATGGAGTACTGATAGTTCCGGCTGTTTTATTGTAATAATCAAGTCTAAAACGGATTGTCGGATACTTTTGAAAAAAGAAGGTTACGCAGAAAAACAGTTATACAGAAAACCGGATTCTTTGGGAATGTTTAGTAAAACAGGTCTGAAAAACAATAAGATTTACTTGTTTAATAAAGAAAGCGATTTTTTCAGGAGGAAGAGATAACCAAATAGTATAAACTTGCTGTAAAAACGCCGAAAAGTCTATTTGCGGCGTTTTTTTGTATGATTAGGCAGATTTAAAAAGCTGGTATAAATTTATATTTTTTTTCTCCTTTAATTTTTTTACAATTTTTAAAAAAGCGATGGCTGTTATGTAAGCATCGCCCAGGGCAGTATGACGGTCTTTTTTGGAAATATCAAACTTATCCGCCAGATCATCCAGCGTGTAGTGGTCTTTTCGTTCAAACAAATGCGATTTAATTAAGGTTCTTTTGTATAAATATGCCGTATCCAGAGTTTTATTACTGAGCATCGGCAGGCCGTTTCTTTCTAATGCCTTATTGATCATGGTTACATCAAAAATAGTGTGATGGGCAATTATTATCGAATCGCCAAGAAAATCTAAAAACTGCTGTAAAGCCTCCAGTTCGCTGGGGCGTTTAACGAGAAGATCTTTTAAAATACCATGAATCTGGGCAGTCGACTTATCATAGTGATCCTGCTGTAAATACATTTCAAAGCTGTCCTGAACCGAAATAGTACCGTTTTGCAATACCAGTGCACCAATACACAAAATACGGTCATTTTCGTAATCAAATCCTGTTGTTTCTGTGTCCAGAACAACAAATCGTGTTTCTTCGATGGTGATACTTTCATCGAACAGGTTTTCTTCTTTTTTCCAAAAACTGAATAATCCCATATTATACCAGATTTGAGATGTTAAAGCGTACCGAAATTAATTCCTGGAGTTCCTTAATAGTCTTAAATGTACGTTTCAGTTTAATTTTTTCCATTTTAGAAAGGGATTCCAAAGCAATAAACTGTCCCGAATCGTGATGCAGCAGTCCTTGTTTCGTTCTGAATTTTAATAAAGCTTTAAACGAATAAGAACACGATAAATACAATTCGCGGTTGTTTGGTTCCAGTTCAGCAAGCTTTTCAAAACGTTCCGCGGTATTACTGATTGATTTAACTGAATGTGACAGAATTAAAAGCCTTGCTGCATCTGTGAGCGGCATTAAAGCTCTTCGTTTAATATCAAAATTGTCTTTATTAGCACCGTCCTGTTCGACTAAAAACTGTCTGAAGAAACCAGTAGGAGAAGGGCTTTGCAGAGCTCCGCTCACTAAATGCATATAAAATATAGGATTAGCTTTTACATCTTCAAAGATATATTCGGATAACTGGTCTACAATTTCAGCATCTCCATACGTTTTACTGTAATCAAAGAATATAAAGGATAATAATACTTCATTTTTTCCGGGATTGGTAATCCAGTGATGTACCTGGCTTTTCCATTCATCCAGACTCATACACCATTTTGGATTAGAAGCCATCATTTCGGCCGGGCAGTAATCGTAACCAATATCAAAAAGCCCTTTATTTACGAGGGAAGCCAGTTTTAAAAAGTAGATTCTCGTTTCATCCCTGAAAACTTCATTGACATTTTCATATACAATAGCATTGTCCTGATCGGTATGCAGCATCTGTTCGCCTCGGCCCTGACTTCCAAGTGCCAGCCAGGCGAATTTTACCGGCGGCGGACTGCTCATTTTTTCTAAACAAATTTCGATGACACGATTGGTGCAGGCTTCGTTTAGTTCCGTTATAATTTTAGCAATTAAAGTCATTGGGATATTCTGATCCAGATATCCCTGAAGCAACTGCATAATTTGATTTCGTATTGGTTTTATTTCCTTTGCTTTTTTGGCCCTTTTTAAGGCTTTGATTAAAACAGCCGGATTGTTTCCAAGTGCTACCATAACGTCGTGTTTGGATAAAATTCCGACCGCTTTTGTATTTATGGTACCGTCTTTTGTAAGGCATAAATGGCTGATGCTGCTTTTCATCATAGCCATCTGAGCCTCTGTAACCGTCATTTTTTTAGGATACGTAATAACCGGTTTGGTCATGATGGTTTCGGCTGTAGTCGTTATAGGAAATTCTCCCGTCACAATTTTGTTTCGAAGGTCTTTGTCTGTTAAAATTCCAATGGGCAGCATTTCATCCACGATTAAAATAGCCCCCACTTTCTTTTTATTCATGATTTTTGCAATGTCTTTGACAGTGGTCGACGGACTGCAGGTCACAATTTTTTTTGAGTATTTAATCGGAGTCAGATCAAAAGAATCATTATTGGTATGACGGTTTTCATTCAGTAAATCGTCATCGCCGTACAATTTGTCCTTATGAATATCAGAATACGGATTTCGGGTATTAGAGGCGTAACTTTCGATCAGGAAGTTTCCCACATTCCGGTTCTCCAGTGCATAAGGTTTAAAAACAGCAATTGGAATGGCATATAAAATACTTTCTTCATGTGCCACGGCTTCCATAATGTAGTTTTCCTGTGCAAGAAGCGGACGCAGACCGAATATATCGCCTTCGTCGCACATATCCAGAACTGTGTTTTTGGTACTCTTTTTAAGCGCTACGGCACCTTTATGAACCACATAAAAGGAATCATGTGTTTTATCGTTTTCGGCAAAAATAACCGAATCTTTATCTTTGTAAACAATAGAAATCTGTTCCGACAGTTTCTCAAGATCCATAGGATGCAGAAAATTAAAAGGCGGATAATTCTTTAAAAAGTCGGCAACTCTTTGTGAAATCGTATTTTTCATGAGGTTAGATTAGAGTTCTAAAATACTATTTTAAATAGAAATGTAAAAGAAACACGTTATAATAATTTGCCACAAAGGCACAAAGACGCCAAGGATTTATTTCTTTGTGACTTTGTGCCTTTGTAGCAAAAAAAGCTTTTATTATTTAATCAACTTTATGAACGGTTCCGCGCTGTTTCTCTTCGGAGCCTACCATTCCAAATTCAAAAGTATAAGAATCTTTTGAAGTGGTTAGAATCTTCATGCTGATAGCTTTTTCTTCAGCCATATTTTTAGGATGTTTTTTCTGCAAAACATATTCGCAGTCACTTACCCAGCGTATGGCCGCAGTATCCGTTTTTCCTTCAAAAGTTTCAATTTCGATACTGTCTTTACGCTCGAAAAAGGTCGTTTTTTTAACACCATTAACTTCAAACTCAAATCTGAATTTTCCGTTTTTAAAATCTTTACAGTTATGCTCTGCGTTATAACAGGATACTAAAGCCAGTATAGGAAATAAGTATAGTATTTTTTTCATTTTAATTAAGTTGTTTTTTTTAGAAGCTAATCCCGCTTTCCATTTCAATCTTTTTATTTTTTTTTAAATAAAAAGGATTTTTCCCGAAACTTCGGGACAATCAGGGCTGGGCATTAGGAAAATAATATATAGTTGTATTATGATTAGACTTTTTGAATATAAAATTCTTTTAGTTTTTTGGATTCTTTGACTTCTTCCCGCATTTCCTCTTTAGATTCATTATTTACAGATTTGGGCCAGATATGAAAACCTCCTTTTGTCATCGCTTGGGCTTGTTTAAGTACATTTGGAGAAAAATCAGCAAAAAAACTCAGGTCTTCAGGATTATCCCAAAGCCCCCAAATGCCGTTTTCGTCTATATCTCCAGCATAATTAATGATATGTGTTGGATAAGTTTTGACCATTTTCAGTTTAAAATGTTCCAAATTATAAGAACCGTTCCATCGAAAGGAATCCACATCATCAATTCCGGAACCTGTAATAATTGAATTGGCAAAACGTAATTCAATCGACATTTTATGTTGTGAAGGTGAATTAGAATAACAATAAAATCCTTCCCATTCGCCACTAGGCAGAAAATGATGCGTTTCGTTGTCTTTTGATTTCATATTTGGAGATATCTTATTTTAAGCGTTTAAGCTCATCATCGGTAAAGTTCTTGATTTCTTTTTCTTTGGCAAACTTTTCAGCATTATAATTTCCCGATTTATTCTTCGGAATTGACAGGCTGATCCACTCGCTGTTTTTCAATTGTTTGGCATAAAAAACAATCTGCCCGACATGGTAAGGATAATGTGCTAATTGACGATTAATGGCCTCAATAACCGTGTGACCTTCATTTCGAATATAAATTATATCCGAAAGCTGTTCAGGTTGTAAACTTTCTAAAGCATTTTCAAGACAGTTCCAGCCTTTGTCCCAGATTTCTAAAATTTCTTCTTTAGACACTAAATCATTTTCAAATTCGGCATCCCGGTTTCGCCATTCTTTCTCGCCATCAGAAGTTAAGAAATCCGTCCAGCGCGAAAGCATATTTCCTGAAATGTGTTTTACAATGGTGGCAATACTGTTAGTGTCATCATTAAACGAAACAAAAAGCTGCGCTGGTTCAAGCTGATCGATCGCTTTTTCGCCAAGCATTTTATAATACAAAAACTGCTTTTTAACGCTTTCTAAATAAGATTCCTCCGTTTTCATGATTTTTATTTTAAGATTGATGCTCTGTTTTGTTTTCAGAAAGCAATATTTTTCCCCAGTCATTTAATTTCCAGAGTATTTCAACCAGCTGTTTCCCAGTTTCAGTAAGTGAATATTCTACTCTGGGTGGCACTTCATTAAAAGATTGTTTTATTAAAATACCATCTTCGACCATTTCATTCAGTTGCTGGTTTAAAACACGCCGGTCTACTTTGGCAATTCCTCTTAAAAATTCGCTTGGCCTTTTTTTACCTTGACTGATCTGCCAAACGATAGGAATTTTCCATTTTCCGCTAATGGTATTGACGGCAATTTCTAATGGACAGATTTTATTTTCGGCAGTTCGTTCCTTTGTTTGCATAAAATTGACTTTTATATCCCTATGGGATAAAAATATGCGGTATTGCCAGTGTTATCAGGCTTTCCGATCTTTACAAAAATAATCAAAATTTTAAGCATAACAGACCATTAAGCAAGTCAAATTGAAAACTATGAACGAAATAAAACGTAAAGGAGCACGATCGACAAAAGATATTCCGAATTCAGTTTTAGAACAGTTAAATAACGGTGAAATCGAGACAGCAAATCTGGTAGAATGGCTGGCGGTGAATCAGATTAAGCTTTTAGAAAATGTACTGAAAGAGTCTGATCGAATAGAATATCTGGAACCTGTTTTAACGGATATCAGAAATTTGAAAAAACAAACCGTAAACACCATAAATGAAGCAATTGGTACAGGAATATTAACAGAATCAATTCTTAATAACGATACAGATGTACTTTCGATAATCTCAAGACATAAATCGGATGTAGTTCGATGCTGGTCTGCTTATACAATTGGAAAAAAAGAAGAGCTTACAATTGAAGAAATGTTAGAGCAAATTCAGTTTCTGGCTGCCGATAAACATTTTGGTGTGAGGGAAATTTCATGGCTGGCAATTCGTTCCGGTATTATAGAAAATTTAGAGAAAAGTTTGGAAATTTTATTGGGCTGGACTTCCAGTGAAGATGAAAATATCAGACGTTTTGCAACTGAAGCTACCCGACCAAGAGGTGTTTGGTGTGAACATATTGAAAAACTGAAAAAAGAACCGGAATCAGGCTTAAAGATTTTAAATGCTCTGAGGTCTGATTGTTCTAAGTATGTTCAGGACAGTGTAGGGAATTGGCTCAATGATGCCAGTAAAACGAGACCGGATTTTGTAAAAGATTTATGCGAAAAATGGAAAAAAGAAAGTCCCACAAAAGAAACGCTTTATATTATTAAAAAAGCATTGCGAACAATCGAAAAGTAGTTTTGTTTTTTGCCATGAATTGCACGAATTTTCACGAATTACATTTTTATTTTAAAAATCATTTAGCTATAATTTGTGTAAATTCGTGCAATTCGTGGCAACTTTTAAACAATTTTAATGTCATATTTATCCAAAAGCCCAACGATTCCTTCAGTAGAAAACTGCGCTTTTTTCATCGGATTGAATTCGGGATCAATTTTATAATTGTAAGCCGTTTTAAAATTGACTCCGGCCAATTGTGTTTCGTTAAAAATAGCCCCGTCAAGATTGCAATTCTCAAAAACAGAACTCGTTAAATTAGTTCCAATAAAAGTAACTTCTCTTACTGAAGAATTGATAAACTTGGTTTTGGGCATTTTTTTATTGGAAAACAAGGCATAATCCAGAGTACAGTCTTCAAAATGTACCTGAAATAAAAAATCGTCACATTCGTTAAAAGCAATTCCTAAGAGTTTACAATTTTTGAAAATGACATTTTTCAGACTAGTTCCGGTTAAACTGGTCATAGACAAATTACAGTCAATGAACTCGCAGTCCAGAAAAGTGTTGGAACCGAAATTACTATTGGAAAAATCACAGTTTTTAAAGACACAATCTTCAAACTCTCTGTTGTTTATTCGTTTGTCGATATAAACAACTTTCTCAAATGTTTTCTGAATGTGAATTAGACTTTCCATGAATGTTTTTTTGGTTTTTTTGCATTGTGGCGTACCCGCAGTATGTAAATGATTTCTTCTGTAATTTGATAAGAAACAGCATAATCATAAACAGAATACACTCTAAAACTACCGTCATTGTTGCTTTTTTGCTTATCCAGTTTGTAAATTTCCGGACTTGTTTTTAGTATTTTGGTACTGTCAAAAATAGTATTCACAACTTTATCGGCAATTGTAACTGATTTGCTTTCAAAGAAAATGTAAAAATGAATATCTTCTAACTGATTTAAGGCATTGCTTGACCATATTATTTTCTTCCCCATTTTTTGGCAATTTCCTTAGCTTCATCTTCAGTATAAAAATTTCCTTTTTTAATATTATTGAGGGCATTTTCAATATCTAAATTATAAGCTTCATCTGAGTCAGCAGCAGTATTATTTATTGATTGTAGAAGATGTTTTAATTTTTCTACAAATGAAGGATCTTTTACTTTATCTATTTCCTGATGAATCCAGTTTATTTCTGCTTGTAAGTTCATAACGAAGAATTTTAATAAAGATACAAATTAATCATTAAACAAACCTTTCATGATGATTTTCAATCCTAAAAAGATCAAAAACATCGAACCCAGACAGGCCGCAATTCCAATTCCCAGAACCAGATAGTGCCAGTTGGTATGCTGATTCATAAAAGCATTATAAATCAGGGATGGGCCAAGAAACATTAACGGAAGGGCCCCCATTAAATATCTTAATCCTTTTCCTAATAGTTGTTTGTTTGTTGCCACTTTTTTTTTGAGTTATGAGTTATGAGTTATGAATTATGAGTTATGAATTATGAGTTATAGGTTATTGGGTTTGCTGCATTTTGCTATTGTTTATCCCTTGTAATTGTCAACAGCATTTCTTACGCTTCCGTATTTCTTTAATAATTCAGATGCTTCGTCATACGAAACCGGGATTTCTCCCATAATCATTTTCACGCCGCGGTCTACCAGTTTTACATTACTTAACTGCATGTCTACCATTTTATTGCCTCTTACTTTTCCAAGCTGAATCATCGCGGCAGTTGAAATCATGTTTAAAACCAGTTTTTGTGCTGTTCCGGCTTTCATACGGGAACTTCCGGTAATAAATTCAGGGCCTACAACCACTTCAATAGGGTATTTTGCAGTCTGGGCCAGCGGACTTCCTGCATTACAGGTAATGCATCCGGTTATGATATTATTCTGGTTACAAGTCTCTAAACCTCCAATAACATAAGGGGTTGTACCCGAAGCTGCAATCCCGATAACAACATCATTTACACCAATAGCATGCTCCTGCAGATCGATCCATGCCTGAGTTGGATTGTCTTCTGCATTCTCCACTGCACGGCGAATAGCCGTATCTCCGCCTGCAATAATCCCGTTAACCAGATCAAACGGAACACCAAAGGTAGGCGGGCATTCTGATGCATCTACAATACCTAAACGGCCTGAAGTACCGGCTCCAATATAAAATAACCTTCCGCCGGCTTTGAGACTGGTTACAATTTCCGGAATTAAAGCTTCTATCTGCGGCAGTGCTTTTTCAACCGCAATAGGAACCGTTTTGTCTTCCTGATTAATATTGGCGAGCAATTCATGAACAGACATTTTTTCTAAATGTTCATATTTGGAGGCTTGTTCTGTGGTTTTTGTAAATGTCATTTTTAGTATGATTTAGACGGGGTCAAAATTAGTGTTTTTTATTTCAATCCTGTAAAGGATCAAAGATTTAAAGATCTTTTTAATTTTATTTGGCATGTCGCAAATGCGTTCTGAAATCCTCATTAAATGAACTAAAATAGTATATTTGTTTAATTTTTTCTGCAAATGGATAAATTAAATTTTCTAAACGGAATTGCCTGGATCGCTGTTTTTGTGTCTTTTCTTCTGGCATTTTTTCTTTTTACCGTAAAAACAGAAAATAAACTGGCTAATCGTTTATTTGCTTTCTTTTTTATTCTGGCAGCCATCGATCTCAGTGGTTTTTTTGTGTATGATTTTATTGAAGATCAGCTCAATCTGGAAGTTTTTCGGTGGACCACCTGCTTGTTAGGAATGCCGCTATTTTATCTTTTTGTTCTGGCTGTATGTTATTCTGATTTCAGGTTACAATGGAAGCACCTGATGCATACCGCTCCTTTTTTAGTCATTAATTTAGTTTTTCTGCCCCGGTTTTATCTGGCAGATGAGATCGGGAAAATACAGTTTTTTAAAGTGCATAATCAAATGCCCGAAATGTTGTTTTTTCATGCCATAACAGAGTTTCAGTATGTCTTTTACATTGTGGGAGTGTTTTTGATTTTAAAGAAGTATAAAGAACTTTATCTGGAAAATTATGCTAATGCCGGTTTCTCAACCTATCTATGGCTTTTTCAGATGACAGCCGTTTTTCTTATTGCACATATAATTGTGGTATTAAAAACATTACTGCGTTATACCGATTTTAAGGAAACTTTTATTTGGGCCAATGTGCTTGTGGGCAGCATTGCACTGCTTATTACCTGCTGGTTTATTATGAAGGCCTTAAACCATCCGGAACTTTTCAGGGGTATTAATTCTAAATTAACGCTGACTAAGGATATTCTTCCTCAAACAGAAATAAAGCCGGAAGCTGAACCGGTTCAGAACGATCTGATAAAAGAGCAGATTTCAATTTTAAGAGATTATATGTCAGATAAAGAACCTTATCTTAATCCGTCGCTTACCATACAGGAGCTCGCAGACCAGATTCATATTCCGGTACGGGATCTATCAGTTTTAATAAACCATCATATGAATCAGCATTTTTTTGATTTTGTGAATGAATACCGTATTCAAAAAGCGATGAGTATTCTAAAAGACCCTTCAAAAAAAGAGCTGACGGTTCTGGAAATTCTGTATGAAGTTGGATTTAATTCCAAATCGTCGTTTAATACTTCGTTCAAAAAATACACCAATTTAACTCCGACGGCTTACAGAAGCGCCTCATAGTAAGCGGTTTGTAAAAAGTCGTACTTCATACTTAATAAAGTCGAACCAATTTCCGGAGAAGAAAATGGTTCGACTTTTTTTTGTCGGTCGAATTCCGAAAATTTCTAACAGAGCTTTGCTTCAAATTAATCGAACAAGTTAACATTAGAAATTATGAAAAAGTCAAATCTTCTTATCTTTTTATTACTGCCTTTATTTTGCTTAGCACAGACCAATTTCAAAATAAAAGGAAAAACATCAAATGGCAAAGCGCCTTTAGAATGGGCCGATGTGACGATATGGAGTTCAGAAGGAAAAATTATTGACGGAACCACGACCGGATTTGACGGAACATTTGAAATCAGTATTAAAAAGGGGAATCATAAAATCAAAATTAGTCTTTTAGGGTTTTCAGAATTTGAAAAAGAAATTTCCATTGAAAGAGATATTGATTTGGGAGAGATCGTTTTACAGGAGACGACAGCTCATTTAAATGAAGTGGTCATTCAAAACAAAAGGAAAACCGTTGAACAAAAAATAGACAGAGTGGTTTATAAGGTCGAGAATAATATTTCGGCCGTTTCAGGAGATGCTTTAAGTGCTGTTGATGCGGCTCCGGGTGTTGTAGTGCAGAACAATACCATCATGATTTTAGGAAAGGGGGCTTCAAGGGTAATGATCGATGGCAGAATGATCGAATTATCGGGCGAAGAATTAAACAGTTTTTTGAAATCAGTTTCGGCAAATGATATTAAAAGTATTGAGGTAATTGCCAATCCGCCTGCTAAATATGAAGCAAACGGAACAGGCGGCATTATTAATATTATCATGAAAAAAGGGACGAGTGATTCCTGGAAAAACGCAGTAACAGTTTCTTACGATCAAAACAAATATGGAATTTATACTTTAAGAAACAGCTTCTTCTATAATAAAAATAAATTCCGCTTTGCTTTTAGTGGAAACGGACGTGTTGGAAACACGAATAATACAGAAGATCTGGATATTTATTACCCGGCGGGGCTCTGGGAATTAAGAGATGTTTCCAAACAGAAAGAAAATAGTATTTCAGGACGTTTCTCTTTAGATTATGATATTTCGGGTAAAACGACAATTGGGGTTCAGTATCTCAATGAAAGTTACCGTCCGGACATGACTTCCAATACGCTGATCAGGATTTTTAATACTGCCGGTTCAATAGATTCACTGCTTATAAATAAAGGTTTTAATAACAAATATTCAGGAAGCCGTACTTATAATGCTCATTTAATTTCAAAACTGGATTCAATAGGAAGAAAAATAAGTGTTGATATGGATTATTTTACTTACGATTCAAAATTTGATAAAAATTTTATCGCAAGATCCTATTCACCTCAAGGAACTTATCAGCATACGAATCAGGCGGCGAGAAACAATTCGAACCAGAATATTGACAATTTCAGCCTTAAAGCAGATGCCGAACATCCTATGAAAGCTATGAATTTGTCTTATGGAGGAAAAGTAAGTTTTATAAAAAGCAGCAGCGATGTGTTTTATTACAATACCATTTCAGGAATTCCGGAATTGGATCTGAATCAGTCGAATGCATTTGAATACAAAGAAAACAATCAGGCCGTTTATATAAACGGGAATAAAAAAATCAGCGATAAATTCTCGGTTCAGTTAGGATTAAGAGTAGAAAATACGCAGACAAACGGTTATTCTGAAACTCTGGAACAGGAAGTTAAAAACGAGTATTTGAAGCTTTTTCCGAGTTTGTATCTGGATTATCAGGTAAATGAGCGCCACGGTTTTAATTTTACATATGGAAAACGTATCAACCGTCCGGGATTTGGATTGCTGAATCCGTTTCGATCTTATATCAACAGTAATAGTTATTCAGAAGGGAATCCTTTTTTAAAACCTTCTTTCAGCAATAATTTTGATTTTACGTATTCTTTTAAAAAGAATCTGAGAACGAATATTTTCTTTAACAGGACGACTGAAGGTTATGGCGTCATTTTTACTTCAGATCCGGAGATTAATACGCAGGTAATAACAAGAGAGAATTATTATAATGAAAGTTCTTTTGGAATAGGAGAGAGTTATTCGGCAGAAGTAACAGACTGGTTTGAAACGCAAACTTCACTTTATTTTTTAGGATCTGAAACGAGATTTATTTCAGGGATAAATGCCGTTCCTTCTAACAGCGGACAGCTTTATTTTACAACTGAAAATACAGTTTCCCTGGGTGAAACTACAAAACTGCAGCTGGAGTATTTTTACAGTTCTCCGTTCAGAAAAGGATTGTACGAAATAGGGTATATGGCAGGATTGAATATCGCTATAAGACAGAGTTTTATGAAAAACAACCTTCAGCTGACGTTTTTAATTAACGATCTTTTTAATACGTCTTATTTAAAAGGCTATAAATCGATTGTAAACGGGGTAGAGCAAATCTACAGCCAGAATGAAAGTAACCGGTTCGCGAGGCTGTCGGCGACTTATAATTTCGGAAATAAAAAGATTAAAGTACAGGAACGAGATTTTGGAAATAAAGAAGAGAAAAAACGAACCGGAAATAAATAAGACAATTAGATAATTGAAATTAAAAGGGGCAGGATGTTCTAAAAGGTTTAAAAAACCTTTTAGGTATTCCTGTCTGAAAAACAAATTTATAGAAAGAATGCTAACAGGATCCCGAGTACGATCATCGAAACTTTGGCAACATTGAATTTGTGTCCTTCACTGCTTTCAAAAATAATGGTAGAGGAAATATGGAATAATATACCAATTACTATGGCTGTAATTTCGGTATAATAATCATTTAAAAAGGCCAGGTATTCAGATGCGATTGTACCCAGCGGGGTCATAATGGCAAAAGTGAGCATAAAAGCAAAAATGGCTTTTTTATTAAGATCAGCATTGATAAAAAAGGTGGTTAATATTACCGCAATAGGCAGATGGTGAATGGCAATGCCAACCGCCAGATCGTGATGATGGCTTACCGGAAACCCCTCTAAAAAAGCATGTACGCACAAACTGATAAAAAGCAGCCATGGAATCTGAGACATTTTTGCATGTCCGTGAACATGCCCGTGCTCTGCTCCCTTTGAGAAAAATTCCAAAATAATCTGGAACAAAATCCCCACCATTATAAACAAACCAATCTTGTGATTATGAGAACTGTAAACTTCGGGTAACAGGTGCATCACGGTTAATGACAGTAAAAAAGAACCGCTGAAAGCCAGCAGTAACTTTAAATTGGTTTTGTTTTTTGGTTTTAAAAACAAAGCCGCACTATATCCTAAAAGTACAGAAAATAAAGGGAGTAGATAGTTCATTTTTTTGTTTAATCGTTAATTTGTTTCATTGTTTAATCGGCTTTGCTGGTTTGTTGAAGTGGCAGACAGATCAACAGTTCAACGATTAAACGCTATTTAAAAATCATGATTAATCTTTCACTTTCGGTTTTATGGAATTTTTTGAGTTTGTAATCTCCAAAGATATCTAAAAGATAGATTCCTGCCTCATCCATTAAATCCTGGAAATCTTTTAGGGTTAAAGCTTTTACTTTTTCAGTAAAATGGAATTTCCGGCCCTGATCTTCAAAATCAATTTCTTTAAAAATATGGCCGTCCTGTACATATCGTTTAATATGAAAGTCGATTTCGTCGACCGTTTTAACTTCTTCCGGGACCAGAGTTTCGACTACCTGGTTGACGTTCATAAAATCAATAACCGCAAAGCCGTATTCAGATAAACTTTCTTTAATGGCTTTCAGGGTTGTTAAGTTATCGTCGTCGTTTTCAAAATAGCCAAAACTGGTAAAAAGGTTGAAAATAGCGTCGAATTTTTCTTCAAACGGTTCCCGCATATCGTGCACTTTAAAATGCAGGTATTCGTTGCTGTTTTTGCTGGCTTCGGCAATGCTGTTTTCAGATAAATCGGCTCCGAGAACAGTATAGCCCAGCTGATTTAAGTAAATAGAATGACGTCCTTTTCCGCAGGCCAAATCCAATACTTTTGCTTTTTCAGGCAGATTGAGATAATGCGTCAGGTTGTCCATAAAAATCTGGGCTTCTCTATAGTTTCTGTCCTTATAAAGGATATGATAATACGGAGTATCAAACCATGATGTAAACCAGTTTTCGGTATTTCTTTCCTGATTTGGTGCTGATGAGTTGGGTGCTTCAGACATTTATTCTATTTCAATTAATTCAAAGTCCGGCAAATTTAGTGTATTTTTGCCGAAAAATAACTATTTCGCTGCGATACCTGTAAACTTACAGGCTGATGGAGAAGATGGATTTTTTGTAATTCAGCAATAAAAAATGGAAGAAAACTTTAGAATGATAGCCAAATGTTTTTTTGGTTTTGAAGAAATATTGGAGAAAGAACTGCGTACACTGGGAGCACAGGAAGTTGAAACAGGCGTACGTATGGTAAGTTTTAAAGGAGATAAAGGCTTTATGTACAAAGCCAATTTATCGCTTAGAACAGCTTTGAAGATCCTGAAACCCATTTATTCGTTCAGGGCCAATAATGAGCAGGCATTGTATAAAGGGATTTCGGGTTTAAACTGGTCTAAATATTTAAATGCTAATCAGACCTTCGTGATCGATACTACTGTTCATTCTACTTATTTTAATCATTCTGAATTTGTTTCACAGAAATGTAAGGATGCTATTGTCGATCAGTTTAGAGAAAGAACGGGACAGCGCCCGAGTATCGATAAACAGCATCCCGATTTAAGGATTAATATTCATATCGACAGAGATCAGGTTTCGGTTTCTTTAGATACTTCCGGAAGTTCCCTTCATCAGCGGGGCTACAGAACTGCTACGAATATTGCGCCTATAAACGAAGTTTTGGCAGCGGGAATCCTTTTGTTATCAGGCTGGGACGGACAAAGCCACTTTTTGGATCCAATGTGCGGGTCAGGGACTTTTCTGGCAGAAGCAGCTATGATTGCCTGCAATATTCCGGCTAATATCAACCGCAGGGAATTTGCTTTCGAAAAATGGAAAGACTGGGATAATGATTTGTTCGATAAAATCATAGACAGTTTAATGAAAAAAACACGAGAGTTTCATTATACCATAAAAGGATTTGATAAAGCACCAAGTGCCGTTAGTAAAGCCAAAGACAATATCAGAAATGCCAATCTGGAAGATTATGTTACGATAGATACGGGAAATTTCTTTGATTCTGAAAAAGAAACGGAAGGCAAACTGCATATCGTTTTTAATCCGCCTTATGATGAGCGTTTAGACATTCATATGGAACGTTTTTATCAAAACATCGGAGATACTCTGAAGAAGAATTATCCCGGAACCAATGCCTGGTTCATCACGGCAAATTTAGAAGCTTTAAAATTTGTGGGCTTAAAACCTTCCAGAAAAATAAAACTCTTTAACGGAAGTTTGGAAGCGCGTCTGGTAAAATACGAAATGTACGAGGGAAGTAAGAGAACGAAATTTCAGGTCTAAGTTTCTAAGATGCTAAGGTACTAAGTGGCTAAGATATTTTGTAATAGCAATATGAGAAAAAAATAGGTGTCTTAGAATTTTAGCAACTAAAAAATATTAAGTTTTGAGCAATTAAGTAACAAGAGAAAAAAACTCAGTCCCTTAGCATCTCAGAACCTTAGCAACTTAAAAAAACAATTAAGTTTCCGGGCATTTAAGCAGTAAGAGAGAAAAAACTCAGTCCCTTAGCATCTCAGAACCTTAGCAACTTTAAAAAAACAATTAAGTTTCCGGGCATTTAAGCAGTAAGAGAAAAAAAACTCAGCTCCTTAGCATCTCAGAACCTTAGCAACTTAAAAAAAAAATGACTAAACTACAACTAAAAGCTTTCTTTTACCAATTGGCCTGTTTTGCAGTGCTGTTTCTTCTGACCCGGTTTCTAATTGCGAATTATACCGGATTAACCGGAATCTGGATTCCTGTAACGGCATTTGTGGCCGGTACTATTTTGGCACCTCAGTTTAGGGCCGTAAGGACAAAAGACGGTGAGAAACTTTTTATGAGATGGATTTTTATTAAAGGCGTTAAAGAAATTGGATGATTTTTAAAATCAGTAATATGAAAAAAATTGGCCTTATTGGCGGAATAAGCTGGGTTTCTACCACAGACTATTACAAACTCATCAATCTGGGAATAAACGAAAAGCTGGGAGGTTTAAACTTTTCAGAATGTCTGGTTTATTCTTTTAATTATGCTGATATTAAAAAGAATAACGACAATAACGATTGGGATTCGACTTTTATTATGCTTTTAAAAGGCTGTGAGTTCCTGAAATCGGGCGGGGCAGAAGCAATTGTTTTATGTGCCAATACCATGCATTTGATTGCAGATAAACTGCAGGAAGCCATTGGTCTTCCGGTGATTCATATTGCCGTAGAAACCGCTGTTGAAATCCAGAAACAGCAGCTTAAAAAAGTTGGACTGCTGGGAACTAAGTTTACTATGGAACTGGATTTCTTTAAAAATAAACTGGCAGATAAGGGTATTGAAGCTGTAATTCCGGTTAGTGAAGCAGATAAAGATTTTATCCATTATACCATTTTTGAAGAATTAGGCCGGGGAATCGTAACAGACGAAACCAAAAGACGTTATCTTGAAATTGCATCCGAATTGATTACAAACGGAGCAGAGGGGATTATTTTGGGCTGTACCGAAATTCCGCTTGTAATAAAACCGGAAGATGTAACAGTGCCTGTTTTTGATACGACTTTAATACATGCAAAGGCTGCTGTCGCATTTCAGTTGTCTTAATTAGTAATCTTATAAAAATAAAAAGCCGCAAATTCATCCAATTTGCGGCTTTTTATTTTTATTAAAAAATTACTTTTTAGGAGCTTCTTTTTTGATCTCCGGCAGTATTGTCTTTTTCTTGTATATTGGAATAAAATACGATACCGTGTAATTAAATCCTACACCAAAACTTCCGTCGTAGGTTCTGTTAAAGCCCGGAATGTAAAGGTTGTCAAAACCGGATGGTTTGTTGTTCATAGCCAGCAGTTTCAGCTGTACACCAAAACCAACAAATATGTTATTAAACACTTTTGCCTTAAGCCCTAAAGCTACTTCGAGCCAGGCAGCCGTTAAACCATTGTATTTTTGGTTGGATGTAATAGCAGGCTGTTCTCCCCAATACGGATTTGGGTTATAAATTTTGTAACTGTTTAAGGTCTGGCTAAACGAACTGAAACCTCCTCTTAAGCCAATCGTAATAAGGTTTTCCATATCAAGCCAGTTGTCATACAAATTGTAATCAAAACCACCTTTGATATAAGTTCCTGTTGCGGTTGAGTTTAAGCGGTCGTCGTCTGTAGTTTTATCTTCGAAACCTAATTCGGCAGCGATGTAATATTTTTTGGTTAAACGCCAGTCTCCTGTAAATTCAACTCCTTTATAGTCTTTGTCGTAAAAACCTCTGGTCAGTTTGTATAAATCGACACCCACTCTTAAGCCGTAACGATCTGTTTTTACAGGAGGAACACTGTCATTTTTTACCGGCTGAAGAGCCGGTTTT
Organism: Flavobacterium sp. FG19; assembly: GCF_057809475.1. Classification (NCBI taxonomy): domain Bacteria; kingdom Pseudomonadati; phylum Bacteroidota; class Flavobacteriia; order Flavobacteriales; family Flavobacteriaceae; genus Flavobacterium; species Flavobacterium sp. FG19. The sequence goes on from NZ_JBMDKA010000004.1 coordinate 184,393, forward strand.
GAAGCCGTTGTTTTAGGCTTCTCCGTAATAATTTCTTTTTTTACTGCTGTAGAATCTTTAATTTCCTGAGCCTGCCCAAAAGAAATTGAAAATAAAACGCAGAGACTAAAATAATATTTCAACATGTGTTTCATTTTCTGTTTCGATGTTACGTGTGTTTAAACTAACAATTCTGATCCATAAACCATTACCGCCATCTTCATCTTTCAGGACATAATCAGGAGCAGCTGCATTACTTGGATTAAGTGTAAAAGTAGTTTTAAATCCGCAGGCCCTTGAAACATATTCACTCTGACGTGAGTAGTTAAAAGTAATTATGTCCGCATTGGCATTGGTACTGGTAGCATTGTAAATTAATTTATAAGAAGTGGAATCCGAATCAATTCTTAACGGAAGAGATATCGTATTGCCGCTGGTAAGGTATTTTGTTTCCGAAGTACCATTTTCATTGAAAATAATTCCGTTCTCATCACCTCCGTCAACACCTACAACTTTTAAATTGTTGACGTTTTTAGGGGTAGAAGGATCATCAATATCATAAAATTTGATTACTAATCTGGGAGTTGTAGGTGTATTGGCATCGCAAATATCATCTTTCTCACAGCTGGATAATCCAAAAGTAAAAAGCAATAAAAGGGAGATTATTTTTTTCATTTACAATTTCTAAATTATCTAAGTTCTAAAAGTACAACATTTTCAACATGATGTGTCTGTGGGAACATGTCAACCGGACGAACACGTGTTACTTTGTACTTTTCGTCCATTAAAGCCAGGTCACGTGCCTGAGTGGCCGAATTACAGCTTACATACACCACTTTTTTAGGAGCGATTTTTAAAATCTGGTCAATTACTGCTGCGTGCATCCCGTCTCTTGGCGGATCTGTTATAATAACATCCGGTTTTCCGTGCTGGGCAATAAAGGCTTCGTTAAAGACTACTTTCATGTCTCCAACAAAAAACTCACAATTGGTAATATTATTGCGTTCTGCATTGGCTTTAGCATCCAGAATTGCTTCAGGAACACTTTCTACTCCAATTACTTTTTTTGCTTTTTTGGAAACAAACTGGGCAATGGTTCCCGTTCCGGTGTATAAATCGTAAACGGTCTCATTTCCGGTTAATGCGGCAAACTCGCGGGTTATTTTGTAAAGTTCGTACGCCTGATCAGAATTGGTCTGATAAAATGATTTAGCATTGATGCTGAATTTTAAACCTTCCATTTCTTCCAGGATATAATCTCTTCCTTTATAAAGTTGTATGTCCTGATCGTAAATAGTGTCGTTTTGCTTTGCATTAACCACATACTGTAAAGAGGTAATTTGCGGAAATTTATCGTAAATATGATCTAATACCAGCTCACGATTGGCTTTGTCATCTTCAAAAAACTGAATTAAAACCATGATTTCTCCTGTAGAAACGGTACGGATCATGAGGGTTCGTAGTAAACCGGAATGTTCTCTTGGGTTAAAAAAAGCTAAATTATGTTTATTGGCAAAAGCTCTGATTTCGTTTCTGATCGCATTTGAAGGATCTTCCTGAAGGTGGCATTTTTCGATATCCAGAATTTTATCCCACATTTTCGGAATATGAAAACCTAAAGCATTTCTGTTTCCTAAGTCTTCAGTACTTCCAATTTCTTTTTCGGTTAACCAGCGGCTGTTTGAAAACGAAAATTCCATTTTGTTTCTGTAGAAAAACTGTTTTTCAGAACCTAGTATAGTTTCGAATTCAGGAAGTTCTACTTTTCCGATACGCTGTAAATGATTTTTTACTTCGTTTTGTTTGAAATGCAGCTGCTGGCTGTATTTCATATTCTGCCATTTACATCCGCCGCATACACCAAAATGTTCGCAAACAGGCTCTACTCTGTGTTGTGATAACTCGTGAAATTTTACGGCTTTTCCTTCGTAATATGCTTTTCTTTTTTTGAATGTCTGTACGTCGACAACATCACCCGGAACTACATTTGGAATAAAGATTACTTTTCCGTCAGGAGCTTTTGCTACTGATACTCCTTTGGCTCCGGCATCCAGAACCTGAATTTGATGAAAGACAACTTTGTCTGTATTTTTTCTTCCCATAGCGCAAAAATAAGCCTTTGTAAACTTTTACAAATTTTATTTTCATAATATTTTATCAATTTGTGTAATTTGCTAGTTTAATTAACTTTAAAGGTTAACTTTGTTTATTAGTATTACGCCCCAATACTACAATTATAACCTATAGTATTGTTATATTTTTATGAAATTGTATCATAATCTTTCACAAATAGGCTTTTTGAAAAAAAGCTATGCGCTTAAATTTCTTTTTGTCGCTTTTATAGGAATCCATATTCCCCTGATCGGAATTTTATTTTTTGTACTTTATTCGGATCATTCGATCTCACCAACTTCTATTTTGATTTTCGCCCTGATTATGACGCTGCTGGCAACAGCTGTTACGCTTTTGGTTTTAAAGCAGTTAATAAAACCCATTTCTATTGCTTCCAGATCACTGGACGATTACCGAAACAACCGAAAACTGTCTATTCTTCCCACAGAATATTCAGATGAAGCAGGACTGCTGATGTGTAATATTCAGGAATCCATTTATGAATCAGAAAGTTTTATCAACGAGAAACAGGATTTAATTTATATGCTTTCGCATGATTTAAAGAATTTTGCCGGAAATCCGCAGGGACTGGCAAAACTGATATTAAGTGAAAATCCGTCGGAATCTGTCAGACACCTGGCCGATTTAATTTGCGAATCGACCAATCTGCAGTTTCGTTATATTGAAAATTTTATTAAGCTGCTAAAAGAACAGGATCAGATTGTAAAAATAAATCAGGAACTAAGAACTATTTCTTTTCAAAAAATACAGCCTTTTATAAATGAACAGGTCGAACAGCGTTTGATAGATAAGAACATTACTCTGAATCTGAGCGTTGAAATCGATGAGGTTAAACTTAAAATTGATGAAGGCCTTTTGGTTCAGGTTATTGTAAACCTGATCAGCAATGCGGTAAAATTCTCTTATTTTGACAGTGAAATTAAAGCCAGGATTTACCAGGAGAATTCGAATGTCGTGATCACAGTATCTGACAGGGGAATTGGTTTTGATAAAAATCAGATAGACGAATTGTTTAAAAAGTTTACTAAAATGAGCCGACTAGGAACTGCCAATGAATCTTCGACCGGAATCGGGCTCTATTTATGTAAAAAGATTATCGAAAAAAACAAAGGCAGACTGAGTGCTGCCAGTGAAGGTAAAAATAAAGGGGCCGAATTTAAAATTGAATTCGAACTTTAGTCTTGTATTCCTTCTTCTGTCAAATCTTCGTCATCAAGGAATAACAGGCATATAATGGTCATAATAAAGCGTATATTTTTCATATGTAATGTTGTTTATATTTATATTGTAAAGATGTATTAGCTGTAAAAAGGCTGCGTGACAGTAAGAAAGATTTTTATTCTGGTTAGCCGGATTTCGGAACAAATAAAAAAAACAATATCGAAACCCGGCCGTTTAAAACTGTTATTGATACGACAATACTGGTTTACCATCCGTACATTGTACTCCTTTTGGTGCCACAATAATATCGCAGGGTGCTGCAATACTCCATTTTGTGTGGAAAGCTGCCTGAGCCTCCTTATATTTTTTGACTTTAGCAAGGAATGCTTCTTTGTCTATACTCTTTGCATAAATAATAAAAGCAGCATCACCTCCGCAGGCACTGGCGCTGAGTGCTGTAAAATCCCATTCCTCGGGGTTTGTGCAGTTTTTGGTGTTTACTAAAGAAAGCGTTGTAATTTCTTCCCGCATTTTTTCGAGTCCCTGTAGTTCATTGTCTTTATTGTTTCCTTCATCGCTGCTGTCGCAGGATACAAATACAAGACATGCCGCAAGCATCATAAAACTTATTTTTTTCATGGTTAGTGAAGTTTTAACAGGTTAGTTTTATTAGTAAGATGTTTTGAGGGTGAAATGGTTGCGTGCGGTGCAGCAAATATATTCTGATAAATTTGCGGGTATTTATAATTTAGAAAAAATCTTAAAAGAGTATCTTCGAAGGATAACAGACTATGGCTAAAAAGAAAATTTCTAAGCCGATAAGGGAAATCCTCATAAAACGACTTAGAAATATAGAGTTGAACCTCTTTTGTGACAGAGGTTATGGTTTAAGAATTACCAAAGATGATGAACCGAAGATTTAATATATTCTTCGTATATTTTATTCATTGCGGCTATTTTTTCGGTGCTTAATGCCGGAAGATCATAAACCGATAAATTCGAAAGTACATGGCTTTCTTTTGAAGCTCCTGGAATTATACAGCTGATTTCATTAAAACTTAAAATCCACTGCAGAGCAATCGGAGCCAGATTTTCAGTTCCCGGGAATAAAGCTTTTAATTCTTCAACCGCTTTTAAACCTAAATCGTAGTCAATTCCTGAGAAAGTTTCCCCTTTATCAAAAGCATCACCGTTACGATTAAAATTGCGATGGTCCTGAGTATCAAAAACAGTTTTCGAATCAAATTTGCCTGTTAAAAGTCCACTGGCTAAAGGTACTCTGGCAATAATTCCGATATCTTTTTTCTGTGCTTCAGAGAAAAATAACTGCGAAGGACGCTGACGAAACAAATTAAAGATAATCTGAACTGTTGTCACATTTGGATATTCGATTGCTTTTAGGGCTTCTTCCGTTTTTTCGACACTTACTCCCAGATTTAAAATTTTCCCCTGTTCTTTTAAACGGTCAAACATTTCAAATATTTCAGGGCGATAATACACTTCAGCAGGCGGGCAGTGCAATTGAATAAGGTCAAGCGTTTCCAGACCGGTTCTTTTTAAACTGTCCTCAACAAATTGCTGTAAAACTTTTGGCTGATAACCTTCGTTTACATGCGGGTTAATCTGACGTCCGCATTTTGTGGCCACATAAATACGTTCAGAGCGCGAACGAACGACCCTTCCAACAGCAGTTTCACTCAGACCGTTTTCATAAACATCGGCAGTGTCAATAAAGTTGACTCCATTGTCAATGGCAGTATTGATAAGTTCATCAGCTGTTTTATCATTAAATCCCGAACCCCATTTTCCTCCAACCTGCCAGGTTCCAAGGGAGATTTCAGATATATTAAAATTGGTTTTTCCTAGTTTTCTGTAGTTCATTTTTTTTAGTTACAAAGGTTCAGAGGTTCAAAGTTACATAGGTTTCGGGTAAAGATTTGGAAAACTTTGAACCTTCGCACCTTTGCATTTTGAGCCTTTAAAAAAATTAATCAAACAAATCCGATGACAAATAACGGTCGCCCCGATCGCAAATTACAGCTACTACGACTCCTGATTCTAACTGTTCTGCAATTTTAAGCGCTACAGCTACAGAGCCGCCGCTGCTCATTCCGGCAAAAACGCCTTCTTCGATTGCCAGCCTTTTGGTCATGGCTCTGGCTTCTTCTTCACTTACATCGACAACCGTATCAACTTTTGAAGCGTCAAATATTTTGGGTAAATATTCCTGAGGCCATTTACGGATTCCGGGAATCTGTGATCCGTCGCTTGGCTGAGCTCCAATAATCTGAACCGCCGGATTTTTTTCTTTTAAATAAGTCGAAGTTCCAATAATAGTTCCGGTAGTTCCCATAGCCGAAACGAAATGGGTTACGGTTCCTTCTGTATCATTCCAGATTTCAGGTCCTGTTGTTTTATAATGTGCTTTCCAGTTGTCGTCATTAGCAAACTGGTTCAGCATCAGATAACCGCCCTGTGCCACTTTTTTATCAGCATAATCTCTGGAACCAATAATTCCTTCTTCGGCTGGGGTTAAAATTACTGTAGCACCGTAAGCACGCATGGTTTGTGTACGTTCTTTTGTAGAATCTTCCGGTAAAACCAGTTCTATTTCTATACCAAACAATTGGGCGATCATGGCTAATGCAATTCCTGTATTGCCGCTTGTTGCCTCAATTAATTTATCTCCTTTTTTAATATCACCTCTCTCAAGAGCAGCGGCAATCATATTGTAGGCAGCACGGTCTTTTACACTTCCGCCGGGATTATTTCCTTCCAGTTTCAGTAAAAGTTTTACGTTTTTATTTTGAACCAGATTGACGGTTTCCATTAAAGGAGTGTTTCCAATCAGGTTTAGTAGCTTTTGTGGACCCATTTTTACTTTTTTTCTTTTATTTTAACTTCTGTAGTAGTGGTATTTAATACGATAGAATCAGCAGGAATTGATTTGGTTACCCATGAGTTTCCGCCAATAATACTGTTTTCTCCAATGATAGTTTCACCGCCTAAAATAGTGGCATTGGCATAAATGCAGACATTGGCTTCAACGGTGGGGTGTCTTTTGGCATTTTTCATTTCCTTGCTTACGCTCAAAGCTCCCAGAGTTACTCCCTGATAGATTTTTACATGTTTTTTTATAACTGTTGTTTCGCCAATAACAATCCCGGTAGCATGGTCAATAAAGAAAGGCGATGCGATATGGGCTCCTGCATGAATATCAGTTCCGGTAATTCGGTGCGCGTATTCACTCATTAACCTTGAAAACAACAACAAATCTAAGTGGTATAATTCGTGGCTCAGCCTGTAGATGGCAATAGCATAAAAGCCTGGATACCCCAGATAAACCTCGTCTATACTGTTAGAGGCCGGATCGTTTTCGAGAATGTATTCTGCATCCTGATTTAATTTTTCTAATACACCAGGAAGTTTTTCAACAAACCGGTCCCAGATGGATTCGCATAGATTTTCAGGTTTTTTGCAGGCCAGAACCGCTATTTCTTTAAAGCGTATTTCAAGTTCGTCTATACTTTCGTCAAGAGCTGCATTGGAATCAAAAAGAGTATAAAAAAGCTTTTCGGTAAAGTCTTCTGTTTTGGTTTTGATACCGTAATTTATATGGGAATGGCTTTTTAAAGCTTTAATGTTTTGTATGATGTTTTCTTTTGTCACAAGGATAAAATTGAATGGATAATTTAAAACGTTAAAAGTAAGGCGTTTTTTGTAAATAAGAACACGAATTAACTAAAGAAATTTTCTGCTCTGAATTTGATTTGTGATAAATTACAGCCTGATAAATGGTTATGTTTTATAAATTTCTTAAGAAGTTATTTGCGTAAATTAGCCTGTAAAATTTCTGAAAAATGAAAAACAATCCAACTTTTAAAAGTGCTATTTCCGATATGTCGTTTCCGGTAAGCGAAAAAATCTGTGGAAAAACCATTCATGATCCTATCTTAAGTCTTATTGTAAAGGACCATCCTTCATTTTGTGATGACGACTGTATTTCGGTTCAGGAACTCAATGAATACCGACAGAGGTATATTTCCAATTATCTGTCGACAGAAATCGGAATGCTTTCAGATCTTGAAAAAAGCGTTATTTCGTCTTTAAAAGAAGATAAATCGATTGTCAGTATAGTAGAAGATGAAGATGAAACAAGAAACCTGGGGCAGAGGGTAGCCGATAAAGTGGCCGATTTTGGCGGAAGCTGGACTTTTATCATTTCGTTCATCATTTTTATAGGTGTCTGGATTGGTTCCAATGTGTACATTTTGCTTAACAAAGGTTTTGATCCCTATCCGTTTATTTTGTTAAACCTGATTTTGTCCTGTATTGCGGCACTTCAGGCACCAGTCATTATGATGAGTCAGAACCGTCAGGAAGAGAAAGACCGTAATCGTGCCAAAAAGGATTATATGATTAACCTGAAATCAGAACTTGAAATCAGAATGATCCATGACAAAATAGACCATTTAATTATGCACCAGCAGCAGGAATTAATTGAAATTCAAAAGGTGCAGATCGAAATGATGAATGATATTTTAAATCAGATTAAGAAATAAATGATGAAAAAAAAAATCAAAGATAAAAGTGTTTGTAATAATACCCCAGGCACATAAACAGGATATTGATTCCGGCAGCTTTCCATATAATTTTTTTATAATTCCGGCTGGTGTCCAAAAAATACAAAGCCAGTAAAATTAAAAATAAAAGAGTCGTATAAATGGCAGGATACATTTTAAAGGCGGCCGAAAATTCACCCTGAAAAAGTAAGAATAACGAACGCTGAAAACCACAGCCCAGACACTCAAAACCCAATAGTTTTTTGAAAAGGCAGGGGATCATATATTGCTCTATATTCACGGTATAACTTTTTTACAATTTTACAAAAAAATATCCGATAACCTTTCAATTACGGGAAACTTCTGTTTAAAGTTTTATACATTTGAAATCCCAAACTTTAGAAAATGAAAACTTTTAAAATTTTAATTATGATACTTGCTATTTCGGTGGCATTATATGAACAGGTATCAGAAGAGAAAAATATCTATATTATGGTAATTGCCATTGCTGTTTTTATGTACGGCATGATGCAGTTAAGTGCAAAAACACCAAGTAAAAATCAGGAAAAGGAGGAAAAAGATGCTGAATAAAGGAGATAAAGTTTCGGTACTGGACGAGGCAATAAACGGAACAGTGTTATCTGTTAAAAATAATGAAGTTTCTATAGAAACAGAAGATGGATTTGTGATGACATTTTTAGTCAATGAGCTGATTAAAATACAGGATTCCAGTAGTTTAATGAATTCTATCAAAAGAGTTGATTTAGATGAAGTTAAAAAAGAGAAAGCAGAACCAAAACCGAGAAGTTTTGTTAAGGAAAAGAAAGACAAACGTGAAGCTGCGGCCCCGGAATTTGATCTGCATATTGAAAAACTGGTTCCAAATAAAAGGGGAATGTCAAATTATGATATTCTGACCCTGCAGACAGAAACGGCAAAAAGACATATTGAATTTGCCATTAAAAACCGGATTCCTAAAATTGTTTTTATACACGGTGTGGGTGAAGGAATTTTAAAAGCCGAACTTGATTTTTTATTAGGACGTTATGACGGAATTCATTTTCAGGATGCTAACTATCAAAAATACGGATTAGGGGCGACTGAAATTTTTATACGTCAGAATGTAAATCACGATCCGTTTTAGAACTTTAAAACACCAGATTTGAATAAAAAAACATCCGTTTTTCAAAATGATTTTAAAAGTAGAATCAATGAAAAACGGATGTTTTTTTTGTAAGAATATAAAAGTTCTCTTTTTAGAGAAAAATATAATTATTCAGTTTGTTCTATAACACCTAAAACGAAACTTTTGGCCAGTAAAAATGTACTGTTTCCTTTTTGAAGAGTTACATTTTGAAGAGTTACGGTATGATAGTAAACGGCGGCAGCTCCTTCGCCCACTTTTGTGGTAGTAACTTCAATAGTACCAATTTGATCTGCAACACCTGCCCATACAGTATTGACCGCCGGAGTGGTTGGTGTAGTAGTCTGGCAGAAATAACTATCAGTAACAGCTCCGTTTTTATAGGTAGTGTAATTTACTTTATTTGAGGTAGAACTAATCTCACCTGTTCTCGTACCGGTTTCTTTTTTAATAAGATCAGCATCAATATTGTCAATCGTTATTGATGATGTCGTGTTATAGTTGTAAACCTGCCCGGAAGTAGTACACTGATTGATTTTTGCCGAATCAAAAGTAAAGTTCATGCTTTCCGGTGCTGTAGTGTAGGTTCCAAAAACAAATTCTTCCTGAACCTGCGGTCCTGAAGGTTTCATAAAAGTAAGATTTCTGAATACAATACTGTGACTGTAATTATCGATACGGGTACCTCCGTCTTCTCTTACAGTGGTAGAAAGTACTGCAGTTGTATTGATTTCGATGATTCCGTCCGAGGCATACCATTCCTCGGTCACTTTTGGAGTTGTAGGAGGGATAGTTCCACAAATATTATCGGTTGCCACTTTTCCGTCATAAGTTCTGTAAAGAACACGATAAGTACTGTTGTTTATAGCATATTCTACAGGTTCTCCCACAGGTGTAGCGTCTGTTGGAATACTGCCCAGAGGGAGCTGAAGTATTAAGGATTCCTGATCTTTAAGTTTATATATTAAAATAGGGGTAGTAACATCTGTCGAAGTAGTGGTGCAGCTTACAGGTTTAACAGAATCAAAATTAATAGTGTCAACCGTTAGATCCCCGTCGTCGCAGCCATTTAAGAAAAGAGCCAGTAATAGAAGGCTTGCATATTTTTTCATCGTAATTTTATTTGTGCCAAAAATAGTGAAAAATTTGGCAATTGATATTTAAGATTAGACAATTGATATTTTATAACTTTGCATTAATGAAAAAAGTATATCTCGATAACGCTTCAACAACTGCTATGCGTCCGGAAGTCATTCAGGAAATGACCAGAATTATGGCAGATGATTTTGGTAACCCGTCTTCTACACACAGTTTTGGACGAAATGCAAAAACAATTTTAGAACTTTCAAGAAAAAATATTGCCAGGCATTTAAATTGTTCGGCGCAGGAAATATTGTTTACTTCCGGCGGGACCGAAGCAGACAACTGGATTCTGAGATCGGCTGTTGAAGACCTTAAAGTAGAACGTATCATTACTTCCCGTATAGAACATCATGCCGTTTTGTACACGGTTTTGGCATTACAGTCTGATTATAATGTTCAGATCGATTATGTGAATGTTAATCCGGACGGAACCCTTGATCTGACTCATCTATCGAATTTGTTATCCGATGATAAAAAAACGATAGTCAGCCTGATGCACGTTAATAACGAAACCGGAACTGTTTTAGATTTAGACAGGGTGGGTGTTATATGCAGACAGTATAATGCTTTGTTTCATTCTGATACGGTACAATCTGTTGGAAAAACAGAAATTGACCTTCAAAAAACTCCGGTAGATTTTATTCTGGCCAGTGCACATAAATTTCATGGACCCAAAGGAGTGGGGTTTGCATTTATTCGTAAAAATTCAGGCTTGCAGCCTCTTATTTTTGGAGGTGAACAGGAAAAAGGACTTCGTGCCGGAACAGAGGCGGTACATCAGATTGCCGGAATGTCAAAAGCCTTATCGCTTTCCTATGAACATTTAAATGAGGAAAGAAACTATATTTCGGACTTAAAAAACTATCTGATTGAACAGTTAGAAATTCATTTTTCCGGATTTAGAATTAACGGAAGAAAAGAGGAATTTTACAATATCATCAATATTACCCTGCCGTTTTCACCGGATAAAACGGCAATGCTTTTGTTTAGTCTGGATATGAAAGGAATTGCGGTTTCCAGAGGAAGTGCCTGCCAGTCCGGAAGTATTAAACCGTCGCATGTATTAAAAGAAATGCTTTCGGAGAATGATTTAAAACTTCCCAATCTCCGAATTTCATTTAGTCATTATAACACCAGAGAAGATATTGACTGGCTTATCGAGAGCCTGAAAACAGTTTAGTTTTAAGGCTCAAATTTTAAAAATATACAATCTAAAATCTACTTACGTATCACTTTTACCTGTGAGTCATTGGTTAGTTTTATAATGGTAGAAGATTTTCCGTTTACTTTATCCTGATTTAATTTTACTACATAGTCAACACCATTAATAATTTCGGGACTTATATCCTTAAAAGCAGCCGGAGTTGGCTGTCCTGAGATGTTGGCAGAAGTAGAAACCAAAGGTTTTTTCATTCTTTCCATTAGTTTGTAGCAGAAAGGTTCTTTTACAAGTCGGACTCCCAGTGATTTATCGGCAGCAATAATGTTATGAGCAACATTTTGAGCATCATCCAGAATTAAAGTGGTTGGTTTTTCAGATAAATCGATAATCTGCCACGCTACTTCGGGAATGTTTTTAAAAACGTTGTACATCATTTTTTCGCCGTTCATTAACACAATCATACTTTGTGTTTCGGCACGTTGTTTCAATTTGTAAATTTTGGCAACAGCATCCGGATTAGTAGCGTCGCAGCCAATACCCCAAACCGTATCGGTTGGATAAAGTATAATGCCGCCTTCTTTAATAACTTCGTATGCGTTGTGAACTTCAGTATTGATATCCTGGCTCATGACTTAAAATATTTGAGGATAACAGTTTTGCTGTTATGCGGTTTCTGTATTTATGATAGTAACAATTTTTTTCAGATCTTCTTCAGAAATACCTGCATAAAGCGGCAGGCATAAAACTCGTGAAGCGATAGATTCTGAAATTGGCATTTCAGTTCCTTTGGTATATTCAATGGTGTTTAATGAAGGATAAAAGTAACGTCTTGGAATGATATTTTCCTTCGATAAAACCTCCAAAACATTTAATAATATTTTTTCCGATTTAAAAATTACAGGATAATAACTGTAATTCCATTGCGTGTTCTCTCTTATTTTCAGCGTTTGGATCGTTTCAGAATTTAGGTTTTGATTATAAAAATCAACCGCTTTTTTTCTTTCAGACACAATATGGTCCATATAAGGTAATACCGCAAGTCCCATAGCCGACTGCAGTTCTGATATTTTAGCGTTTATCCCCAGGCCATGAAAGGCCAGAGGACCGTTATGTCCAAAATTATGACTGTAATACAATTGATGGTAAAGTTCAGGATCATTACAGAACATTGCACCGCCTTCTCCGGTATGGAATAATTTGGTAGCATGAAAACTGCAGGTGCTTACGTCTCCATAATTAAATACCGACTGATTGTTGTAGGTAACGCCAAAACAATGTGCCGCGTCATAAATCACTTTTAGGTTGTGTTTTTTTGCAATTTTTTCAATAGCGTCAGTTTCGCATGGGTTTCCAAAAACATGGGTTGCTAAAATAGCAGTGGTTTTTGGGGTTATAGCTGCTTCTATTTTGGTTTCGTCAATGGTTAGATATTCAGGATGTATATCTACAAATACCGGGCTGCAGTTTTCCCACACAATAGCTGCCGAAGTAGCTACATAAGAAAAAGGAGTTGTAATGATCTCTCCGTTTTTGCCAAATAGTTTCAGTGCAATCTGAATAGGGATGGTGCCGTTATTGGTAATTATGATATTGCTGACATCCAGATATTTTTTAAGCTTATCTTCCAGTTCCAGGGTTAGTTCGCCGCGATTAGTAAGCCAGGCTTTATCCCATGCTCGTTTTACATATAAGTTGTATTCTTCTTGCGGGGGTAAGAAAGTTTTGGTTACCGGAATCATTTAATTATCTATTTAGTGAGGTGAATTTACCTTTAGAGGGTAAACTATTGTTATATTTGCGGGGTAAAATTAGGAAAAGAAACCTTAATTTTTGAGATAACTGAATATTATAACATTTTAAGAGGTAAAACTTCCTGTTAATACAATTGGTTAACAATGGTTTATGTTTTTTTGTTTCTTTAACAGGATGTTTTTTGATATTGGGTACAATTAATATAAAAAAAATGAACACAAAATAAATTTACGATTACTATGGAAATCAACGCTTTTTTGAAAAATTTTGCAGATATTTTAGATGATACTGATGCAGCTTTAATTACGCAGGAAACTGTTTTTAGAGATCTGGATGAATGGAATTCATTAACGGCTCTTTCATTAATTGCTATGGCAGATGAGGAATATGATGTAAAATTAACAGGAGATGAAATTAAATCTTCTAATTCATTACAGGACATCTTCGAAATCATTAAAAATAAAGCATAAATAAAATGGCTGCTTTTTCAGTTACTGATATTGCAATAAAAGGGATTTCCTGCTGTGTTCCTAAAAATCTGGAACGAAATGTCGATCTGGAGATACTGACTGCAGAAGAGATTCAAAAATTCATTGAGGCAACAGGGGTTGAAGAACGCCGCGTTGTAACAAAAGAAATCTGTACTTCTGATTTGTGCTGCGAAGCTGCCGAAAAACTGATTACCGATTTAAACTGGCAGAAAGACGAAATCGAAATTCTGGTTTTTGTTTCGCAGACGGCCGATTATATTTTACCGGTTTCTGCTGCAATTCTTCAGGACCGACTGGGATTATCTACTAACTGCATTGCATTTGATGTGCCTTTGGGCTGTTCTGGTTATGTTTACGGTATGTCGATACTTGCTGGAATGATGAAAGCATCCGGATTAAAAAAAGGACTGCTTCTGGCAGGAGATACCAGTACAAAACTGCTTTCAAAAACAGATAAAAGTACCGTACCGTTATTTGGTGATGGAGGAAGCGCTACAGCATTTGAATTAGATGAAAAGGCAGAAAAAATGCTTTTTGATCTGGGTACAGACGGCTCTGGGTACAAAGCCATAATTATTCCGGACGGAGGTTCAAGAAACAGAATAAACGAAGATTCTCTTCAGGTAAAAACCAATGAAGAAGGAATCAGCCGTAATGCCTGCAATCTGGTTTTGGACGGAATGGATGTTTTTGGTTTTGGGATTTCACAGGCTCCTAAAACCGTAAATAAGCTGGTAGAACACTTCGCTATTGATAAAGAAGCGATAGACTATTTTGTATTTCATCAGGCTAATTTGATGATGAACAAAATGATCGTTAAAAAATTAAAAATCCCGGTTGAAAAGGTACCTTATTCTTTAAAAGAGTTTGGTAATACTTCATCGGCTACAATTCCGTTAACAATAACAGCTCAGTTAAAAGAAAGTTTAACCGGTAAAACCAAGGATTTGATTATTTGTGGTTTTGGAGTGGGATTGTCATGGGGAACAGCCAGAATAAGGCTGGATAATGTTGTGATTTCTGATTTGATAGAAATATGATAAAGAATTTAAGCTACATAGACGAAACTGTTTATCAGGAAGAAAAATCTCTGTTTTTTAACGAATCGTGGATACTGGCGGCTCATAAAAATGAGCTGGCAGATAATAACGATTTTGTGACTTATGAGTATTATGGAAACAAGATTTTTATCCAAAATTATAACGGTGTCATCAAGTCTTTCCAAAACGTCTGCCTCCACAGGTTTAATACCATACATGAAGAACCATACGGAAACAGGGTTTCGTCGTGTTTATATCACAACTGGACATATGGCAAAAAAGGAAATGTAGCAGGGCTGATGTGTCGTAATTCGTTCGAAAAAGACCAAATAAATGAATTAAAGTTAAAAGAATACGAAGTGGCTTTTTGTGGTGACTTCGTTTTTTTGAAATTAAACGATAAGTTTCATAAAACACTGGAAGAATACCTGGGTAATGTATTTGAACCACTTCAGGAAATAAGCCGGCATTACGGTTCAAAAACCATCGATTATGTAATTGAACATAAAGTAAACTGGAAACTGCTGGTTGAAAATGTACTGGAGTGTTATCATTGTACTTCGGTCCATGAAAATTCATTTGCCAAAATGGGATTTGGCTCTGTACCTCCGGAAAAATTTGATTTTTTTGAAGCGCACAGCTGGTGCGAGTTTCCTAAAAGAGAAGAGGTAAAGCCAAATAAGATAATTGAAAAATCCCTCTCGGGCAGAACTTTCAAACCACAGGGATATCTTCATTTTTATATTTATCCTAATGCTTTTATTAGTACTGTAGAAGGAAAAGGTTTTTACTACGGTTTTATGCTTCCCGAATCGCCTTCAAAGACCAATTTGAGAGTTCGTTATTTTTCTTCAAAATTTGACAAAGAATTAAGCGAATCAGAACAAAATATAATCGATTTTATAAACAACAGTTCTAATGAATCTTTAGACCTGGTTTTAAATGAAGACAAAAAAATTATCGAAAATATTCAGTCTAATCTGGTAAATTTTAAAGACCATTCCCCAATATTTGGTGACGAAGAATTTAGAATTTTAAAGTTTTATGACTATTTCAATAAACAAAAAGAACAAAAAGAGTTATAATGAATCCATTTGATTTATCAGGAAAGAAAATATTGGTAACCGGTGCCTCTTCAGGAATTGGTTATGAGACTTGTACGGCGATTGCCAGACAGGGCGGAACTTTTATTGCCATTGCCAGACGTCATGATTTCCTGGAAAAACTAATAGCAGAGTGCGGCGGTGAGCATAGTTTTATAGCTGCTGATTTATCTAAAATGGAGGATATTAAAAGGATCGTAGATACCATTGAAAATATTGACGGAGTGGTTCATTCAGCCGGAGTGGTGGCACTTGCTCCTGTAAAATTTTATTCAGAAGAATTAATGAATGAAATGCGGACCATAAATTTTGATGCCATCGCTTATCTGATTAACCTGATTTTTAAAAAGAAAAAAATCAATAAAGGCAGTTCGATTGTGCTGGTATCTTCGATAGCAGGATTGTTTGGTATGAAAGGAAACGGAATTTATGCAGCCAGTAAAGGGGCTTTAATTGCTATTTCTAAAGTTTGGGCCAATGAATTTGCTATTAGCAGAACCCGCGTAAATTGTGTTTCCCCGGGAATGGTAAAAACAGAAATTACTTCAAAATCTATTGAAAACCTCTCACTGGAGGTTATTCAGGAAGATGAAAAAAAATATCCGTTAGGATACGGAGATCCGGTACAGGTTGCTAATCCAATTGTGTTTTTATTATCAGAAGCCAGCAGCTGGATTACAGGCCAGAATATCGTTTTAGACGGAGGAAGAACTTCTACAATATAAACTGCAGATGAAAGCGAATATAAAAGCTATATCCTATTATCTGCCGGAAGCAGTCCTGTCTAATGATTTAATTAATCAGGAATTTCCGGAATGGGATATTGAAAAAATAAGCTCTAAAACAGGAATCAGCTCACGCCATATCAGTGCAGATAATGAGTTTTCATCAGATATGGCTGTAAAAGCAGCAGAAAAACTGTTTGCAGAACACCATATAGACAGATCATCAATTGACTATCTGTTGTTCTGTACACAAAGCCCTGATTATTTTTTACCCACAACTGCCTGTATTATTCAGGACAAACTGGGACTCAGCACGTCGATTGGTGCTTTAGATTTTAATCTGGGCTGCTCCGGTTTTGTATACGGGTTAAGTCTGGCAAAAGGGCTTATTGCTGGAGAAATGGCAAAGAATATTTTGTTAATTACTTCAGAAACCTATACAAAATTTATTCACCCAAAAGATAAAAGTAATAAGACCATTTTTGGAGATGCGGCGGCAGCCACTTTGATAACAAGTGAAAAAGGCTTTTGTTCTGTAGGAAATTTTGTTTTTGGTACAGATGGAAAAGGGGCAGAGAATCTGATTGTAAAACAAGGCGGCATGCGTTTTCCGGTTTCTAATGAAAATCAGGATATTCAGGATGAATTTGGTAATGTCAGAAATGATAAAAACCTGTTTATGAACGGAGCCGAGATCTTTAATTTTACAGGAGAATTTGTTCCGAAACTGACCAAGTCAGTTTTAGAAAAATCCAATTTGTCTCAGGAAGATATTGATCTTTTTGTTTTTCATCAGGCCAACAGGTATATGCTGAATCATTTGAGGAAAAAAATAAAAATTCCCGAAGAGAAGTTTTTTATCGCAATGGAACATTGTGGTAATACTGTTTCGTCGACTATTCCAATTGCTTTGTATGAGGCTCAAAAGCAGGAAAAACTGTCTAATATCAAAAATGTGGTATTGGCAGGGTTTGGAGTTGGATATTCCTGGGGAGCCTGTAATCTAATAATTGAATAATGAAAAATTTAATAATAATAGGAGCCAGAGGATTTGGCCGTGAAGTATACGACCTTGCCACACAATGTTCCGGTTATAATATTGAGTATGTTATAAAAGGATTTTTAGATGACAAAGCAGATGCTCTTGATGGTTTTGAGAATTATCCGCCCATTATTTCTTCTGTAGAAAATTACGAAATTGAAGAAAATGATGTTTTTGTCTGCGCACTGGGAACGGTACAATGGAAAAAACACTATGCAGAACTGATTCTGGCAAAAGGAGGTCGTTTTATAAATCTAATTCACCCTTCTACTAAACTAAATACCAATGCTGTGGTGGGTACAGGACTTCTGGTTTTTATGTATGCCAATATCAGCAATGACTGTGTTATTGAAGATTTTGTTACGATACAGGGATATACAGGCCTCGGACATGATACTGTTATTCGCAAATGGGCACATTTAAGTTCTTATTCTTTTACAGGCGGTTTTGCAGTGCTTGAAGAAGAAGTAACCCTGAATACCCGCGCTACCGTGCTGCCGCATATTATTGTGCGAAAAGGAGCGACTGTGGGTGCCTGCAGTATGGTGATCAAAAACGTAAAAGAAAATACAACTGTTTTTGGCATTCCGGCTAAAAAACTTGATTTTTAGAATAAGATGAATACGAAAAAAAATGTATTGATGATTTGTTCCTGGCTTGATTATGAATTAAACCTGGGGAGTTTCTTTATGGAACAGGCAGCATTACTTAGTGGTAACTTTAATTTTGTGCTGGTAAATTTCAGGCCGTTAAAATTGAAGCCGAAAAATATAAAGAAAATTTATAGTACAGAGACTTATAACTACGAAGATAAATTTACAATAGTATATATATATTACCCTGTATTTAAATTGTTTAAAGCAGATTGGTTTTTAAGGTTAATAGAGAAAAGGAGTTTCGCTATTCTGAACAAATATCTGGAGAAAAATAAATTTAAAATTGATTTGATACATGCGCAGAGTGTTTTTGATGCTGCTTTATGGGCTTTGAGTTATCATGAAAAACATAAGCTTCCCTATATAATTACCGAACACAATCAGTTAACACTGCGCAATGTAATTAAGAAAAAAGTTAAAAGACTTGATAAGACATTAAAAAATGCAAAATTTAATTTAGTGGTAAGTAATGACGTTGTCAGACAATTTGCTACGAATTATTTCTTTATTGATTTTATAAATGTCGGCAATACTGTTGATGAGGAAATATTTAACTCAAAAAACAGAAGCAAAAGCGAATACTTTGAAATTCTGACGGTTGGGGCATATACACCAATTAAAGATCAAATAACCGCATTAAAAGCTTTAAAGGTAATTGATGATCTTAATTCTCAGAAAATTAAATTTACATGGATCGGAACAAATGCCTGGGGGGAAGATTTTGGAGAAGAAATTAATAACTTAATTTCAGGCTTTAATTTTAAAAACATAAAAGTTGAAATTGTAAAAATAGCCTCAAAGTCTGAAATTATCAGCGCTTTAAAAAAGACCGATGTTTTTGTTTTTACAAGCCTTTGTGAAACTTTCGGGGTTTCGCCTTTAGAAGCGCTTTTTGCCGGAGTTCCTGTAATCACTACCCAATCCGGAGGTGTAAACGAATTTATAACGGATAAAAATGGGATAATTGTACCCATAAAAGATTCTGAAGCAATAGCGGATGCTATTTTAAAAATATTCAATAAAGAACTGCAATTTGATTCGGAATTAATTTCAGAAAACGCTATTGCCAAATTTGGCTCAAAAGCATTTATAGAGAAAATGACTAAGATTTATAATAACACAATATCCTAATAATATTTTGCAAAATATCAAAGATCAGAATAGTATTATTTCCAGTTGGACAAATAATGAAAGTCCTCTGGTAAGTATTATATGTACAACCTACAATCACGGTAATTTTATAGGGGAGGCCCTGACAGGTTTTTTAATTCAGGAAACAAATTTTGCTTTTGAAATTATCGTACATGATGATGCCTCTACAGATAACACTGCTGCCGTAATCAGAGAGTATGCTGATAAGTATCCTTTGATCATTAAAACAGTTTTACAAAAAGAAAATCAATATTCTAAAAATGTAAATATTTGGGGCGAGATTACTTTTCCAATGGCAAAGGGAAAATATATTGCATTATGTGAAGGCGATGATTATTGGATTGATCAATCTAAATTACAGAAACAGGTAGATTTTTTAGAGGAAAATAAGGAGTGTGTAATTACCTGGACAGATTATCTTACTAAAAAGGAAACAGAACTAATTCCGAATAATTTTAAAGAATTTTCTTCTTCCGTTTATACAATAGATTTCAATAATATTTTTACGCCTTATTGTACTTACACTTTAACGACCGTTTTTAGAAAGGACGCTGTTGAACCTTTACAGTTTAAAAAATATGAATATTTTAAGGATAATACGCTTTACGCAATGGCTCTGCGCCATGGGAAAGGTGCATTTCTGAATTTTCAGGGAGGGGTTTACAGATGGCACGAAGGAGGGATTTTTTCTTTAAAGTCACTGTTTTTTCAACGTCATTCGTCCTATTTGAACATAAAAGAGATTTTTCATAATATACCCGAATCCCGGACAAATAATATTAAAAAAGTCAAACAGGCCCTTTTAAAAGCCTCTGCTTTTGAGGCTTTAAAATTGAAAAAGAAGGAGCAGAAAAAGGACGAGATGCTGGATAACGTAATTGAAGAATTCTTTAAAGAAGCTTCATTCTTGTTAAAGATGAAATATTTCTGGCGCTATATAAAATCAGCCGTGTAATCTTATTTTCCGCTTAAGCATTTTAAGTAAAGGATTGTTTTATCCAGTATGTTTATTTTACGGAACAAATCACTCTCTTTTGCACTTAGAAGTTTGTAGAAAGAAAGATTATAGTCTGCTGCGTTTCTAATGGAACGGATTAAGATTTTATGGATATGATTTTCAAGTAATTTTTGGTCAAAATATCCAATGGTTTCATTCTGAGAGAGTAAAAATTTTGAACTTTTTATAGTTTCCGTAATGTCTTTTGATGATAGTTTTTTTTGCAGGGAAACAGCATTTAAATAAAAATCAATTTTTTCATCAGAAGGATCTATTCCAAGATTTTGTAATTGATTTACTTTAACCTTTTTGACAGATCTGTTGACATTGTCAATTTTTGTTTTACTAATATTGGTACTATGCTGTCTGTATTTTAGTAAAGATTCAGGGATATTATAAAATTTTGTTTTAGATAACAAGCGGCTCCATAAATCATAATCTTCAACAGGAACAAAGTCATTGTCAAATTTTAGACTGCCCAGAATTTCTTTTCTAAACATAACCGTTGGGTTGCCAATGTTACAGCTGTGTAAAAAAGAAACTTTTATCGCATCGTGTTTTTCAGAATGATGTATAGTTTTGCTCTGAGAACCAAAAAAAGTAAATCCGGTACCACAAAGGCCAGTGTCAGGGTTATTCTTTAAAAAGGTGATTTGTTTTTCAAAACGGGTTGGTAAAGCGATATCGTCAGCATCCATCAAGGCAATGAATGTACCTTTTGCTATGTCTATTCCTTCATTTCTCAGGTTTGCCGGCCCCATGTTCTGAACCTTGTCAATCAAAACAATCCGACTGTCTTTCACTTTCAACTTGTTGATGATGTCTAAACTTGAATCGGTAGATTTATCATTTAGTACAATAAGTTCAAAGTTTGAGAAGGTTTGGTTTAAAATGCTGTTAATACTGTCTTCTAAAAATTCAGAGGCATTAAAAACAGGCATTATTACTGAAATTTCAGGTTCTAGCATGGTTTTTGTTTTAAAAAGTGCAAAGATAGAATTTAAGTTAAAATTATCTTAAGAAAATCAAAAGTAAATCTTGTAGATAATTTCGGAATGTTTATATCTTTGCCCTACAAATTTAAATATTTGCCCTTAACAAATTAATAATGAAAAAAATTCAAGTCGGATTTTTAGTGTCGTATGATTATGAATTGCTTAAAATTGCTATTCCACAAATATATAATGAATCTGACTCAATTTTTTTAGCAATTGATAAAGATAGGAAAACCTGGAAAGGTGAGTCTTTTGTAATTGAAGATGATTTTTTCCAATGGTTAAATGCTATTGATGTTGATTCTAAAGTACAAATTTTAGAAGATAATTTTTACCACCCGGAATTAACCAGTATGGAATGTGAGGTTCTTGAACGAAAAATACTGGCTGAAAAAATGGGAATTGGCAACTGGCTTATTCAGCTGGATGCAGATGAGTACTTTCTGGATTTTAAGAAATTTGTAAAATTCCTGAAATCTAAGAACCATTTTCTGGACAATCCGGAGCAAAATCAGGTGCAGATTTCGCCATGCCTTATCAATCTTTATAAAAGATTAGATAAAGGAGTGCTGTATGTTAAAAAGCCGACTAAAATAATGGTGGCTACTAATTTTCCAAGTTATAAAGTAGGAAGACAGACCCGTAAAAGGATTATTTACTTTAAAGGGCCTATATTACATGAATGTATTTCCAGAACAAAAGAAGAGCTGGAAATGAAATTCAATAATTGGGGGCATGATACCGATATCAATAAAGAAGAGTTTTTACACAAATGGGAAACCGTAAATGAAGAGAATTATAAAAGCATGCGAAACTTTTTTTATATGGAATCCCATAAATGGAAGAAACTGGCTTTTGTAAAAGGGTCCACTTTTAACGAAATCAAAGAAAACCTTGATTTCTTTAAAGTATTGCCCTCCGATTTTTATATCTGGAGAAAAAACTTAGGGCAATGGTTTAAAGATATAAGGAAAAAAACTTTTTTATTTTAGTATTTCATTGTAAACAGTAAGATATTCCGAAGCTGCAATTTTCCAGTCGAAACTTGCAGCTCTTTTTTTCAGATGATCTTCTATTTCGTTTCGGTTGTTTTCAAAATGAGATAATCCGTTAAAAAGAATGTCTTTCATATATTCCGGATCGAAATTGTTCCAGTAATTTGAAACTTCGCCTCCAATTTCCGGTAATGAGGTTTTATCAGATAAAAATACAGGTTTGCCAAAACTCATCGCTTCAATGGGCGGAAGTCCAAAACCTTCCCTTATCGACGGAAACAAAAAGGCCGTACAGTTTTTCATATAAAACTGTTTTCCTTCATCAGATACTTTTCCGGTTAAAAAAACCTGACTTCCTAAACCGTTATCGTCAATTAATTTTCGGATTTCTTCTCCGTATTTTTTATTGTTGTTGCCTGAAATGATTAAATTAAAATCCTTAATTAATTTCATCATCCTGATAATTGCACCATAATTTTTTCTTTCTATGAAATCTCCAATGGTGTAAAAAAACGGTTTATCAACCGGGACATTCGAAACAAAAGCCGATGTGTCCAGCAAAGTAGAAATAGGGTTTCCGTTATAAATAACATATTCAGGAACATCCGGAACATCGAAATGCTCATGCGTATGTTTTTTAGCAAATTCTGAAATATAGGTGATAGCGGTAGATCTTTCCAGTTTCTTTTTAAAAAGCTTTTTCAATTTGTGGCTTTTGTCATCAGTAACCTCTTCTACAAAATGAATATCATGAACAGTCAGCAGATAGTTCTGATTGTAAAAAGGTTCCACTTTAATGTTTTGATTTACAGAATGCCATAAATCATATTTTTTTCGAATTCGGAACAACGGATGACGTGAAAGACTGCTGTACTTATGGTATTTAAACTTGTCTTTGAATTCTTCTTTAAGAAGTTCAGGTTTCGAACTGTTTAAGGTTAATTCAAAACCGCCCAGATCCAATTCAGACAATCCTTTGATTAATTCGTAGTTAAAAGTTCCTAAACCGGATGCTCTGTTACTGATATTATGTGTTTCGAGAAAAATACTTTTTGATGACATTAAAATTCTTTTTTTACGAAAATACAATAATAATTTGAAGTCTTAATTCGTATATGTATTTTTGTTGCTATATAAAAAACTACTGATGAATTTTAAAGTAAGCCCTTCTTTCGAAAATAATAAATCCTCTGTTCTGGACAAAATCAAAGCGTTTCATTCGTCAGGAGAACTTTTTGGAAACGGGGACCGTAACAAGATAAAATTGTTTGATCTGGAAGGGAAAACGATTAATATTAAATCCTTTAAGATTCCCAATATCGTGAATAAGATTGCCTATCGATACTTTAGAAAATCAAAAGCAAGACGTTCTTTTGAATATGCCACAATTTTGCTGGAAAAAGGAATTGGAACGCCGGAACCTATTGCTTTTCTTGAAAATTTTAATGCAGCAGGATTAAAAGACAGCTATTATGTAAGTGAGCATCTGGTAACAGAGCTTACCTATAGAGAACTGGTAGAAATTCCGGATTATCCGGATCATGATGTTATTTTAAGACAGTTTACTAAGTTTAGTTTTGATCTGCATGAAAAAGGAGTAGAGTTTCTTGATCATTCACCCGGAAACACCTTAATCAAAAAAAGAGACAATAATCGTTATGATTTCTTTTTAGTCGATCTGAACCGAATGAATTTTCATGAATCTATGAGTTTTGAGCAGCGTATGAAAAACCTGAGCCGCTTAACACCCAAAAAAGAAATGATTGCGGTAATGAGTAATGAATATGCTAAGTTTTATACAGATAAAACAGAAAGCGAAATTTTCGAAAAAATGTGGGAAGCAACAGCAAACTTTCAGGAAGAGTTTGCCAGAAAGAAAAGACTTAAAAAGAAACTTAAGTTCTGGAAATCTTATAAATCCTGATTTTTAAGTTTTTTGAGTTCCTGAAATCGTACAGCTATACTAAGGGCATTCAGATAGCAGACAATAAATCCCTTTTTACCATCTAAAATACCGCCCCGAAAAATATACTGGTTTAAAAACTGAAAAGCCGGCCTGATATAAAAGTGAAAAAAGTATGGTTTTGTATTTTTTGATAACTCTTCCCGGGCTTTTAATCTGCCATAAAAAAACATTTTTTCTTTATAAGCCGTATAGTTAGAATAAGAATAGTGTGTAAGCCTGTTTTTTAATGTTTTGATTTCTCCGTTTACGATCAGTTTTTCATGTACAATTTTAGTACTGTTATACAGGGCATTTTCTTTTTTAAAGAGACGGATAATTTTGTCGGTCTGCCAGCCGCTGAAACGTATTTTTTGGTTTTCAAAAATAAAATCCCTTCGCATATAATAAGCTGAAGCACTTTTTTCCTGATGGATCACAGAAGTAATTTCTTCCTGAAGAGCAGGCGTCAAACGCTCGTCGGCATCTATAAAAAGAATCCAGGGATGAGAAGCTAAATTGATGGTGTAATTGCGCTGCAGGGCAAAATTATCAAAAGCCCGCTGTACAATTTTTACGTTTTTATAACCAGAAGCTATTTCAAAAGTCTTATCTGTACTGAAAGAATCTACAACAATAATTTCATCGGCAAAAGCTAAATTATCAAGAACTGCTTTTATATTCGATTCTTCATTGCAGGTAATTAATAATGCCGACAAAAGTGGTTTTGGAGCTGAGATCATTTTTTATTTGATGTTGTTTTTCAGAAATGATTCAATTTTGTCCTTAAAATAGTCGGGTTTAAATTCCTGATACAAAGACAAAGCTTCTTTTTTCAGCATTTTTTCGGATTTCTGTTCAAACAGATCTTCGCGATAATCTTTTAAATGTACCGAAAGATGGTGGATTCCGTCTTCAAATGTAGCCCAGATTTTCTTTTCAATCCAGGGAGAGAAAATTATAAATGAAGGTTTTTCCAGTGCTTTGGCCATATTGATTGCGCCGCCGTCATTTCCAATAATCAGGTCACATTGATTCATAATAGCGATAAACGATCGTAAATCGCCGCCCAGCAAATCAAAATAGATTTTTTCCCGGGTAGAAGGTTTGCAGGCATTAAAAACAGTTTTGGCCTCTTCAAGCTGTTTAGGGAAATAATTAAACAGTATGTTAACATCGGCATGATCTGCAATATAATCTACTGCTTCTGACATGAATTCAAGCGGATAGGTTTTTAATTTCTCGCTGCCTAAAAGGCTGATCATGATTGTTTTTCTGTCTTTTCGAACTTGATGTTTTTCAAATAAAGCAGCAGCCTCCAGTTTTTCTTTTTCAGAAACAAATAATTTGGGGATAGGATCAATTTTTATTTTCAGGTTAAGAGGCTCCAATAAGGACAGTCTTCTTTCGATAGCCAGACCTAAATTGGTTTTAGGAAAAGGTTCAAACGGAACATTGTTGGTATACAGAAAATTTCTTCCCGGTTTTTTATAAGAGATTTTTTGCCTGGCACCGCTTAATAAAACCAGCAGCCAGCTTTCCAGCTTAGAATACGCATCAATTAGCAGGTCGTATTTCTCATTTCGGATCTGAAAGGCCAGATTAAGCA
The DNA here is from genome assembly GCF_057809475.1 of Flavobacterium sp. FG19. Lineage (NCBI taxonomy): Bacteria > Pseudomonadati > Bacteroidota > Flavobacteriia > Flavobacteriales > Flavobacteriaceae > Flavobacterium > Flavobacterium sp. FG19. The sequence continues at coordinate 210,176 of NZ_JBMDKA010000004.1, forward strand.
GTTCTTTTTTACTTTTTCTATGTTTTTCTTCAAATAAAATAATGTTGTCGATGTTTGTATTACCTTCTAAAACAGGAGTGGTAGAGGCATAAACAAGATAATCGATCCGGGCATCAGGATAGGCTGTTCTTAGATTATTGCAGATAATGCTGCTGACTAAAACGTCGCCAATCATTTTTTGTTGAATAACAAGTATCTTCATCTGAAAATTTTAATCTTTTGTAAGAGGTACAAATTGAAGCAAAAAAAATCCAAATTCCAATTGATTAAGATCGGAATTTGGATTTTTTAATTTGTTTTTCTAAAAATTATACGGCAACGTCGTATTCACGAAGTGCATTATTTAATGAAGTTTTTAAATCTGTAGAAGGTTTACGTGTACCAATAATTAAAGCACATGGTACCTGATATTCGCCGGCAGCAAACTTTTTAGTATAACTTCCGGGAATTACAACAGAACGGGCAGGTACATAACCTTTCATTTCCACTGGTTCATCACCCGTAACATCAATAATTTTTGTCGAAGCAGTTAAACATACGTTAGCGCCAAGAACGGCTTCTTTACCTACGTGAACACCTTCAACAACAATACAGCGTGATCCGATGAATGCACCGTCTTCGATAATTACCGGAGCAGCCTGCAATGGCTCAAGAACACCACCAATACCAACTCCACCGCTTAAGTGTACGTTTTTACCAATTTGTGCACAGCTTCCAACTGTAGCCCAGGTGTCTACCATAGTTCCTTCGTCAACATAAGCACCAATATTTACATAACTAGGCATTAAAATTACACCGCTCGAAATATAAGCTCCGTAACGGGCAACAGCATTAGGTACTACACGAATTCCTTTTTCAGCATAACCTCTTTTAAGTAACATTTTATCGTGATATTCGAAAATACCAGATTCCCATGTTTCCATTTTTTGAATTGGGAAATACATTACAACTGCTTTTTTAACCCATTCGTTTACCTGCCATTTGTCACCAGCCGGTTCAGCAACACGTAATTTTCCTGCATCTACCAGTTCGATCACTTCTCTGATAGCTTCAGTTGTAGCAGTTTCTTGTAATAAAGCTCTGTTTTCCCAGGCTTGTTCAATTATAGTCTGTAAAGAATTCATAATTTAAATTTTTGGCAAAGATAACGTATTTAAGGAAAAGCAAAAAAGCAAACCGGATTGAAAATGTTACAAGTATAACATTTTGTGTTTAATTTGATAAGACAGGTTTTCAAAAATGCTTTCTTTTGTTTACTGGCTGTTAACGGTTTTTTTATATCAAAATATGATAAAAGTCAGATTTTAACCTTTTTCTTCATTCTACTTTTGTGTAATTAATTCTTACAAAGGGGAATTACAAAATACCAATCCAAAAACATATTAATTTCTACACAACATGAATCAAGAGAATCAACCCCGAACTCCCGTTACTGTAATAGACAAAGAGGTGACCTGGGATAAAACACAGGTAATTATGAGCAAAACAAATGCTTTTGGTATTATCGAATATGCCAATGAAGTTTTTGTTGATGTTTGTGGTTATGAAGATTACGAATTAATGGGACAGCCGCATAATATCATCCGCCACCCTGATATGCCTAAAGTTATTTTTAAAGTGCTTTGGGAAAACCTTAAAAATGGAAAAAACTTTCATGCTATTGTAAAAAACCTGGCAAAATCAGGAAGATATTACTGGGTTATTACTGATTTTGATATTGCAAGAGATGAAAACGGAGTTATTGTGAATTATTTTGGCAGAAGACAGGCAGTGCCTCACGAAGTTATTGCCATGCACATTGAGCCTTTATATAAAAAACTGCTTCAGATTGAAGCTGCAAGCGGAGTTGAATTCAGTGAGAAATATTTAATAGGTTTCTTAGAAGAAAAAAAGAGAAGCTATGTTGAGTATATCAAAGAACTGATCTTTGAACACGAAAAAAATCAGGCCAAATTTGCGCATTATGAAGAAGAGCAGGATGGAGAGGAAGAAGAACACAGAGGTTTCTTCGGCCGCTTATTTAACCGGTAAACAAGCATAATTTTTAGTTCTTTAAATATTTAGGTTCGGGCCTGTTTTGAATTTTTTCAGGACAGGCCTTTTGGTTTTGTATTTTGTCGAACCAGCTGGTTTTGGTTTAAAGCGCGTTAAATTTAAAAAACATCAGTGCAAATGAATTATATTTGTATGGTTAATGAAAGTATTATGGAAGCAATCAGATTAGAGTTTCAGCCTGAGATTAAAGAAAAAATCCTGACTTTTTTGAGTTCTTTTTCTTCTGATGAACTAAAGATAACTGTAGAAGATCCGGAATTTGATGAAAATAAGAAAAGATTGAGAGAACGTGCTGAAAAAATAGCCAATGGAACAGCTCAGTACAGTACCTTTGAAGAATTAGATGTTTTGCTTGAGAATACGATTTCTAAATATGAAGATAAAGCTAACGATTGAGTTTAATTATGATTTAAATGATATTGTTCATTTTATTTCCAGAGATAAACCGATAGCAGCCAGAAAATTCAAAAATGAACTTCTGCAAGAGATAAAAAAAGAATTGACGGATCCTTTTCGTTTTAAAAAATCAATATATTTTGAAGATGAAAACTTTCGTGATTTTACTTTTAAAGGGTATACTGTAATCGTAAAAGTTGACCCTCAACAACAAATTGTTTATGTTCTGGGGGGTTTAAAGCATCGATTATTTTAAGTAATTTTGACAAAAAATAAAATGCCAAGAATTCTCTCTATAGATTACGGACAAAAAAGAACCGGAATAGCGGTTACGGATGAAATGCAGATTATTGCTTCCGGCTTAACTACAGTTCCCACTCATACGCTTATTGATTTTTTAAAAGATTATTTTGCGAAAGAAAAAGTCGAAGCGGTTTTGATTGGCGAACCAAAACAAATGAACGGGCAGCCCTCAGAAAGTGCTTCTGTAATTAACGGGTTTGTAACACACTTCTCTAATATTTTTCCGGATATGAAAGTAATTCGCGGTGATGAACGTTTTACTTCAAAAATGGCATTTCAGACGATGATTGACAGCGGCCTGAGTAAAAAACAGCGCCAGAATAAAGGGCTTATCGATGAAATTTCGGCCACTATCATGCTTCAGGATTATCTTTCTTCTAAACGTTTTTAAGCTGGTTTCGGGTTAATTTTCTTTTTTTAGAAAAAATTATAGTTTTCTAACTTTTATCATGTAAAATTTAGTTTTTTTTTGCGATTGAAAAAAGTACCTTTGCACTTTTAAAACAAATTACTGTTATGCCTGACAATACAATACGTTCCAGTAGTGAAGTAGTGCTTATTGGAGCTGGAATCATGAGTGCAACTCTTGGATTAATCTTAAAAGAGCTGCAGCCCGATATAAAAATTGAAATTTACGAAAGATTAGATGTGGCAGCTGCCGAAAGTTCAGATGCCTGGAATAATGCAGGAACCGGTCACTCAGCTTTTTGTGAACTCAATTACACTCCGGAAAAGCCAGATGGAAGTATTGATCCTAAAAAAGCAATCAGCATAGCGGAATCCTTTGAAATTTCACGTCAGTTTTGGTCGTATTTAGTGCAGCAGAATAAAGTTCCTTCTCCGGAAAATTTTATTAAAAGTGTTCCTCATATGAGTTTTGTGTGGGGAGATAAAAATGTAGAATATCTGAAAAAGAGATTCGAAGTACTGCAAAGCAACCCTATTTTTGCAGATATGACATTCAGTACTGATTTTAATCAGTTGAAAGAATGGATGCCTCTTGTGATGGAAGGAAGGGAGCCAGACGAAAAATTGGCTGCAACTCATATGGAAATGGGGACCGATGTTAATTTTGGAGCTTTAACAAGAAGCATGTTTAATTATCTTGAAAAATTAGACGGTGTTACACTATATTTTAATCACGAGGTTAAAAAATTAAGACAGCGTGAGGATAAATCCTGGAGAATTAAAATCACGGATTTGTCAACAGGACAAAAACGCAAAGCTTACACTAAATTTGTATTTATTGGAGCAGGAGGAGGTTCGCTGCCATTATTAGAAAAAGCCGATGTTCCTGAAGGACGCGGTTACGGTGGTTTCCCTGTGAGTGGACAATGGTTAAAATGTACTAATCCGGAAGTAATTGCCAAACATCAGGCAAAAGTATATGGAAAAGCGAGTGTTGGAGCACCTCCAATGTCGGTTCCGCATATTGATACCCGTGTGATTGATGGCGAAAAAGCACTTCTTTTTGGGCCTTTTGCCGGGTTCTCGACACGTTTCCTGAAAAATGGTTCTTATTTAGATCTTCCGCTTTCTATCAAAGCAAACAATTTAATCCCAATGCTTTCTGCGGGTTATCATAATATCCCTCTTACCAAATATTTGATTGAACAGGTTCGTCAGTCTCCAAAAGACAGAATGAAAGCGCTTCGTGAATACCTTCCGTCTGCCCGTTCCAAAGACTGGAAACTTGAAAAAGCAGGACAGCGTGTTCAGGTAATTAAAAAAGGTGAAAACGGGGGAGGAGTTTTAGAATTTGGAACAGAAGTTATTAATACGCATGACGGAACTTTAGCTGTATTATTAGGTGCTTCTCCGGGAGCATCAACAGCCGTAGGGATCATGATTGATCTGGTAAGCAGATGTTTTACCAATCAGATAAAATCACCGGAATGGGAATCTAAAATGAAAACGATGATTCCTTCTTACGGCAAAACGCTGAATGATAAACCGGAACTTTTAGCAGAAATGAGAAAACATACTGCCGAAGTTTTAAAAATAAAATAATTACAATTTCGAATGTAAATAAAACCAAAGGACTTAGTTTGTAAATAACTGAGTCCTTTTTTAATTTTAATAAATAAAGATATGACACTTTCAAAAACAATTAATCCGGCATTAATCTTAATTGATATTCAAAAAGGATTTGATGATATTGAATATTGGGGCGGACAAAGGAATAATATAAATGCAGAAGAGAATGTAGCTGCAATTTTAAAATTATGGAGAGATAATAATCTTCCTGTTTTTCATATTCAGCATTGCTCTTCAAATCCAGATTCATTATTAAATGAAAATAACGCAGGAAATGCATTTAAAGATTTGGTAAAACCAACTGTAGATGAAATTGTTATTAAAAAGAATGTAAACAGTGCCTTCATTGGAACAAATTTAAAAGAGCAGCTGGATAATACTGGAATTAAAACAGTAGTAATTGTTGGTTTAACAACAGATCATTGTGTTTCGACAACAACAAGAATGGCCGGGAATTTTGGGTATGATGTTTTCGTTGTTTCGGATGCGACGGCGGCCTTTAATAAAAAAGGAGCCGACGGGAAAGAGTTTTCGGCAGAATTAATTCATGAAACTGCTCTGGCAAGTTTAAATAATGAGTTTGCTGCTGTAGTAATCACAGCTTTTGTAAAGCAGAGTATTTAAATGAAAAATAAAGTAAACAGAAGAATTGAAGGTTTTAATCGTTCTTTACCGCTTTTAATTCTTTTGTTATTTTCAGAATTTTTTCCGCAAGGTTGCTCATCCAGATTAACTGCTCAATTACCATTGAAGCTTCCTGCATTTTCGCCTGACGGGTTTCTTTGTCCAGTTCGTCATCTGTTGCCAGACGTGTAAAATTTCTGCGTTTCAGTTCTTCAAACTGTAAGGTCACATCTTCTTTATCAAAAAAAGTATCGGTTATGATCGTTTCGTTTCTTAAAATAGAAATAGAGTTGTCCAGATTAGATAAAATGGTTTTTATAATATAGTTGAAGGAATCTGAAGCAGATGTAGTCTGATGCGATTGGATGTAAGTTGATAAGGAGGCTAATGCAGACAAAAGCGAATGATTTAGAACCACCAGTTTGTTAACCAAAGGCATTGTTTTCTGCTTTGATTTAGGTTCCTGCATCATACGCTGAAAAGACGTCATTAAATTTCCAATTTCAACAAAAGCATTTTTTCTCGATAATCGGTAAGAAGTAGGTACTTCGCCTTTCTGATTATAAAAATCAGCAATTTCTTTAAGATAACTGCGGTTTGCCCTGATCGCATTTTCAATATGGATAGGGGTGTTTATAAACTCCCAGGCAGGCCATAAAAACTGATTGGCCAGAAAAGCCAGAGTCGCTCCTGCAAGAGAATCTAAAATTCTGAACTGAATTACCTCTACCACATTTGGAGTTAAAATTCCGTAAATAAAAACCACATACATTGTTACAAATGTTGCGCTTATTTTGTAGTTGATCTGCGTGAAGGAAATTCCCAAAAGCATACAGACAATTGAGAAAATACTTAAAGCAACATGATTCTGAATAACAGATACAATTCCAAAAGCCAGAATTCCCCCTAAAATAGTCCCGAAAATTCGGTTGTAAGACCGTTCTTTCGTCAGTCCGTAACCGGGGCGCATGATAACCACTATAGTAAGCAGGATCCAGTAATTATTTTGAAGATGTAAAAACTGTCCCAGAATAAAACCAAGCAAAATAGTAATGGTTAAACGAATAGAGTGTCTGAAAATAGAAGAAGAATAACTTAAATTTTCAATAAGCGTTCGTATTGGATAATATTGTGGTGTTAAGAATTTTTCTAATTCCTTGTCTTTGTCTTTTAGTTTATAAGACTGCATCGCCAGCGATAAGGCTCGCTGAATAGTTTTAATTTTGCCAACCTGGTTCTTGGCATATTTGAGCATATTGGTAAGCATTAAAACGCCTTCTGCCGCTTCCTCTTTTCCTAAAGTTTTCTCGTAATCAAAAATGGCAAATTCCAGGGCATCTAACTCGTTTTTCAAATCGTTTTTATCGACATAAACGGCAATATGATGTACGTTTTTAGAAAGTTTCTTAAGTGTTGAAGCCAGTTTATAAGCTACATTTTGATAGGTACGCAGTACCTCGGGATGTCTGGCAAACTTTTCATGAAGTTTACTGTGGTCAAAAGAAGTATATAAAGCCAGTTCCTGAATTTCGACCAGCGTAATAAAAACCAAAAGCATTTTACGGTTCTGGCTCGTGGCAGCCGATGTATTTTGATTGCCAATAAGCATTTTTCGCAGATCTTCATGAATCAGGTTCAGATCTACCTGTATGGCTAATTGTTTTTCAATTATCTTTTGACGATTGGCCTCCGGACTCCATAAATCACCCCGCAGTTTTAAGTATTTTGCTGTTAGTTTTATCCCTTCTGCAATTTGCAGTTCGATATATTTATAAGGCTGTACAAAATGAAAAACAAGAGAAACAATCAGGTATAAAATTCCTCCTATAAAAATAAAACCGGAATATTCAAAAGCTTCCCAGCCCTCATGCAAATGACCAAATGATAGTGAAATGGATAACAAAGCAGAAAACGAAACCAATGTGGCACGCTGCCCGTAAACCGAAATCATGGAACAAAGGAATAACAGGAAACCTAAAAAAGGGTAAAATAAAAAAGGATAAGGGTAAGCAAGGTTTACCAATAAATTAACACCTGAAACAATAAGTGAAGCTACGATTAATCCTTTTATTTTATGGCTTAACGAACTCGGAATATCGCTGGGATAAGTATAAAATGCTCCAAGGGCAATTGTAAAACCAATTTCGAAATGACCCAGGAAATTCAAAATTAAAACAGGCACAACCGAAGCAATTGTTACTTTTGAAGCGTTTAAAAAAGAAGTACTGTTTGTGAATTTTGAGATGCGGTCAAACATATAATGAGGTTTACAAGCAAAGTTAAGAATTGTACGAAATATTTTGGCATAATTATAGTTGAGTTTTCCGAGGCGCATAAAAATTATGTTATAATATAGCTTTGACACCATTCGTTGACTATTTTTTATTATTTTTGCCAGCTGAATTATGAGAACCATTTTATTTGGTTTTCGTTACAAAAACATTAAATAAAAACAAATGATTTTACCAATTGTAGGATATGGTGATCCTGTTTTAAGAAAAGTAGGTACAGACATTACGCCTGAGTATCCTAACTTAAAAGAAACAATAGCAAACATGTACGAAACCATGTATAATGCTTACGGAGTTGGACTTGCTGCACCGCAGATAGGTCTTCCGGTACGTATATTTGTGATCGATACAACCCCTTTTAGCGATGATGAGGATCTGCCGGCGAATGAGCAAAAGGATTTAAAAGGATTTAAAAAAACTTTTATCAATGCTAAAATCGTTAAGGAAGAAGGGGAAGAATGGAGTTTTAACGAAGGATGTTTGAGCATTCCGGATGTACGTGAAGATGTATACCGAAAACCAACGGTGACCATTGAATATTGTGAAGAAGATTTTGTAATGAAAACAGAAGTTTTTGACGGTTTGATTGCTAGAGTTATCCAGCACGAGTACGATCATATAGAAGGGGTTTTATTTACAGATAAAATTTCTTCTTTGAAAAAGCGTTTGATCCAGAAGAAATTAAAAAATATTACTGAGGGTAAAACATTTCAGGATTACCGAATGAAATTTGCCGCCGCTAAAAAAGGGAGATAATGTTCTGCTGATGAACATCAAAAAATATTAAAAATTCTTAATACTAATTTTAATAAACATGAATTTAGACAAAATTTTAGCCATTTCTGGGAAACCAGGTTTATATGTATTGAAAGTACAGACTCGTACAGGTTTTGTGGCAGAATCATTATTGGATGGAAAAAAAATTACAGTAAACTTAAAAAGTAACGTAAGCTTATTATCTGAAATTTCGATCTATACATACGAAGGGGAAAAACCGTTGACTGAGGTAATGCAGAAAATTGCGGCTAAAGAAAACAAAGGTCAGGCGATATCTCACAAAGAAGATAATGCAACTTTGAGTGCTTATTTTAAAGAAATTCTGCCTGAATACGACGAAGAGAGAGTGTATCCTTCTGATATTAAAAAAGTAGTAAGCTGGTACAACACGCTTCAGGCTAAAGGTTTAGTAACAGATTTAGCTCCTGCAGCTGCTGAAACTCCTGAAGAAGCTCCTGCTGTTGAGGAAAAACCTAAAAAAGCACCTGCTGCTAAAAAAGCAAAAGCTAAAAAAGAAGAATAGCAGTCGGCTGCATTAAAATATATTAATCCTGTTAAGATGATTTTCTTGACAGGATTTTTTATTTTTACAACTTCTTTCAATCTCAAAAAAAACTTCAAAAAATGAGCAGAGAACTTCAGTTAAAAGCCTTCGAAAGATTATTAATTATAATGGATGAACTTCGTGAGCAGTGTCCGTGGGATAAAAAACAAACCCTGCAGACCCTAAGACATCTTACTATTGAAGAAACTTATGAATTAGGTGACGCTATTTTGGACAATGATTTGAATGAAGTTAAAAAAGAACTTGGTGATTTATTACTGCATATCGTTTTTTATGCTAAAATTGGCTCAGAGACCCATGATTTTGACATAGCCGATGTCTGCAATGAAATCTGCGATAAATTAATTCACCGCCATCCTCATATTTACGGTGACATTAAAGTGAAGGATGAAGAAGAAGTGAAACAAAACTGGGAAAAGCTGAAATTAAAAGAAGGCAAAAAATCGGTTTTGGAAGGTGTTCCAAGAAGTCTTCCGGCATTAGTAAAAGCAAGCCGCATTCAGGATAAAGTAAAGGGTGTAGGTTTTGACTGGGAAGAACCGCATCAGGTTTGGGATAAAGTTCAGGAAGAACTAAACGAACTGCAGGCTGAAGTAACGGCAGGTGATCAGGATAAAATAGAAGCTGAATTTGGAGATGTCTTATTCTCCATGATAAATTATGCCCGTTTTTTAAACGTAAATCCTGAAGATGCTTTAGAACGCACCAATAAAAAGTTTATAAAACGTTTCCAGTATCTGGAAAACAAAGCCAGCGAATTAGGAAAGCCGTTAATGGATATGACCCTGGCCGAAATGGATGTTTTCTGGAATGAAGCTAAAAAACAGTAAAAAATTAATCAGCCAGTTTTTTTAAGGCTTTTACGTTTTTTAATATAATTTTTTTACCTGCTAATTCAATTAGTTCCAGTTTGTTAAAGTCAGATAACAAACGAATGCAGCTTTCGGTTGCGGTTCCGATTATTCCGGCAAGTTCTTCCCGGGTAAGCTGTACTTTTAGTGTTTTGTCCGGGTTTTCGCCAAAATCATCGTGCAGCTGAAGTAATGTTTCTGCTAAACGCTGCTTTACCGTTTTTTGTACTAAAGCAATTTTATCATTTTCTGATTCCTTTAAATCTTCGCAGACAGACTGCATTAAATTTAAAGAAAACTGATTGTTGTTATTAAAAAAATGAATGATTTCTGTTTTGGGAATAAAACAGACTTCCATATCTGCAATGGCTTTTGCGGTTAAATTAGCAGGTTCGTTACTAATCATAGAACGTTGTCCCAGCAGCTCACCGGATTTGACAAGTTTTACGATCTGATCTTTTCCGTTGGCACTTAATTTAGAAAGTTTTCCTACACCGTCCTTTACACAAAAAACGCCGTTAGTGACTTCGCCCTCCTCAAAAATAGCTTCCCCTTTTTTAATGGTATAGGTTGTTTTGCTATTAGCGAGTTTTACAACTTCCTCTTTATTAAGGGCTTTTAATGATGAAAGTTGTCTAACGATGCATTGATCACATTTATTCATGGCAGATAAAGTTTGGTGCAAAATTAACGAATATTGCGGTTCAAAGTTACTTTCGGGTATTAAAAATCTGCAAAAATTAGAATTATGCAATTTAAAGGCTTTATTTCCATACCTTAGAATTGCATTTTGATTTCGGTTTTATATGATAATTATCATATTTATAATCAGCACTTATTTTGAATATTTGTTCCACTAAAAAAACAAATTATGAGTGAGCAGACTTGTTTTCATTGCGGACTTGAAATCCCTAAAGATGAAGAAATCAATTTTGATGAAAAAACGTTTTGCTGTACAGGCTGTAAAACCGTTTATGAAATCTTTAGTCTGAATGATTTAACCTGTTATTATGATTTTGAAAAATCGCCCGGAGCCACTCCATCCGATATCAAAGGCAAATACGACTTTTTGGATAACGATTCTATAAAAGCTAAAATTCTTGAATTTCAGGAAGGAAATACATCGATAGTTTCCCTAAATATCCCTCATATTCACTGCAGTTCCTGTATATGGATTCTGGAAAACCTTAACCGTTTACAGCACGGAATAAGCTCTTCGCAGGTTAATTTTCCTGAAAAAAGAGTTCGTATTACCTTTAATTCCGAAACCGTTTCATTAAAAGAAATTGCTGATTTATTAAGTTCGATAGGATATGAACCTTATATTAGTTTAGAAAATTACGAAACAGGAAAGACAAAAGTAGACCGAAGTCTGACCTACAAACTCGGGGTCGCTTTTTTCTGTTTTGGAAACATTATGCTGCTTTCTTTTCCGGAATATTTCGAAATGAAAGAATTCTGGTTAGACAGTTATAAACCATTCTTCAGGTTACTGATTTTTCTGCTGGCCCTGCCAAGTTTCTTTTATTCAGCAAGCGGTTATTATGTTTCGGCTTATAAAAGTATCAAAAGCGGTATGCTCAACATTGATATTCCCATAGCGCTCGGAATTATTGTAATGTTTATCCGCAGCAGCTATGACATGCTTATGGATCATGGCCCCGGTTTTTTTGATAGTCTCGCAAGTTTGGTTTTCTTTATGCTGCTGGGAAAAATGTTTCAGATCAAGACCTATAGTTTTTTAAGTTTTGAAAGAGATTTTAAATCCTATTTTCCCATTGCTGTTACCCGAATTAATTCTGATTTGTCTGAAGAAAGTGTACCTATTTACGACGTATTAAAAGGGGATCGTTTACTGATTAGAAACCAGGAGCTGATTCCGGTAGACGGTATCCTGATTAGCGAAAAAACAGAGATTGATTACAGCTTTGTTACCGGAGAAGCAGTTCCCATTACAAAAAAATCAGGCGATAAAGTATTTGCCGGAGGAAAACAGATCGGGAAAGTGATTGAAATGGAAGTTTTACATTCGGTTTCCCAAAGTTATCTGACACAGTTATGGAGTAATGAAGTATTTCAGAAAAAAGTGCTGCAAAAACATAAAACCATTACCGATGCCATAAGCCGCTATTTTACGCCTATTTTATTACTGATCGCTTTTGCCGGTTTTGGTTACTGGATTTTCTTTGATGCTAATACCGCTTTTAATGTTTTTACTGCCGTTTTAATTGTAGCCTGTCCTTGTGCACTGGCCTTAACGGCACCGTTTACTTTTGGTAATATCCTGAGAATAATGGGAAAACAAAAAATGTATCTCAAAAACGCCCTTGTGATTGAACAGCTGGCCAAAGTAGATACCATTGTTTTTGATAAAACCGGAACCATTACGACCAATAAAAAGTCAAATATTGTATATGAAGGAACGAAAGTTTCTGATGAAAATTTCCTGCTGATTAAAAATGTCCTTAGAGGTTCCAATCATCCTTTAAGCCGAATGCTCTATGATTTTTTACCAGAGTATAAACGAATTAAAATAGATGATTTTGAGGAGATCACCGGAAAAGGAATTTTAGCTTCTGTTGAAGGAAAAGAAATAAAAATTGGATCTTCATCATTTGTTGAAAGCCCTGTTCCTGAAGTATCAGAGATAGAACGAACAGCGCTGCATATCAAAATTGATACGGTGTATCTGGGGAAATTTATATTTCAGAACCAGTATCGTGAAGGTTTGGAAAAATTATTTGCTTCTTTGAGTAAAGAATATAATATTAAAGTTCTTTCCGGGGATAATGACGGCGAACGGCAAAACCTTGAAGCTATTCTGCCAGAAGGGACTGAACTGGTATTTAATCAGAAACCGGAACAAAAACTGGAATTTATTAAAAAACTGCAGGAATCCGGCCATAATGTAATGATGGTTGGAGACGGTTTAAATGATGCCGGAGCTTTGGCGCAGAGTAATGTGGGCGTTTCCGTTTCCGAAAATGTAAATGTGTTTTCACCAGCCTGTGATGCTATTCTGGATGCAGGAGTGTTTTCACGATTAAAGTACTTCTTAAAGCTTTCTCATAAATCGATTTTGATCATCAAAATGAGCTTCGGTTTATCACTGCTGTATAACGTTATCGGCCTCACATTTGCAGTCACCGGAAACCTTCTTCCGCTGGTAGCTGCGATCATCATGCCATTGAGTACAATTACCATTGTAAGTTTTGTTACTTTTATGTCTAACTATTTCAGTAACAGAAAATTATAATTTTTAAAAGTAATTTGTAAAGATATTTTTGTTATTTTTAACATTCTTCTTTGACTATGATAATTATCATATTTTAAACGCCGATGACCTTGTAATTTTGTTAACATAAATTTACGGTATGAGTGTTATTTATCTATTAATTTCAGTAAGTATTTTCGTGGCAGTCTGTTTCTTTATTGCCTTTATTGTTGCGGTCAAAACAGGACAATATGATGACGATTATACGCCCTCAGTCAGAATTCTCTTTGATGACGAGACCAAAATTACTTCCCAAAATAATAATTCACCAACAGAAGAAAAACAAGTATAAATTATGGAAATGGAACAGTTTTATTACGACAACAAAATTGTAAAAAAATTCATTTACGCCACCATCCTCTTTGGGGTTGTGGGTATGTTAGTGGGACTGACCTTAGCGGTTATGTACCTTTTTCCCAATATAACAGACGGGATTTCGTGGCTTAGTTACGGGCGTTTAAGGCCTTTGCACACTAATGCCGTTATTTTTGCCTTTGTTGGGAATGCCTTTTTTGCAGGAATGTATTATTCAATGCAGCGCTTATTAAAAGCAAGAATGTTCAGTGACTTTTTAAGTAACCTGCATTTTTGGGGCTGGCAGCTCATCATTGTCGCTGCAGCCATTACGTTACCATTAGGTTATACTTCTTCAAAAGAATACGCGGAACTTGAATGGCCTATTGATATTGCCATCGCCCTGATCTGGGTCGTAATGGGAATTAACATGATAGGAACCATGCTGCGCAGAAGAGAACGCCATCTTTATGTAGCCATCTGGTTTTACCTGGCTACTTTTGTAACGGTTGCGGTACTTCATATTTTTAATAATATTGAGATTCCGGTTTCAGGTCTTAAGAGTTACTCTGTTTATGCCGGTGTTCAGGATGCTTTGGTACAATGGTGGTACGGACACAACGCGGTAGCATTCTTTCTTACTACTCCGTTTTTAGGATTAATGTATTATTTCGTTCCTAAAATTGCCAACAGACCTGTATATTCTTATAGATTATCAATCATTCACTTTTGGTCTTTAATTTTTATCTATATCTGGGCCGGGCCGCACCACTTATTATATTCTGCTTTGCCAAACTGGGCACAGAATTTAGGAGTAGCTTTCTCAGTAATGTTAATCGCTCCATCATGGGGAGGTATGATTAACGGTCTTTTAACGCTAAGAGGTGCCTGGGATAAAGTTCGTGAAGAACCCGTTTTGAAATTCTTTGTAGTAGCGATTACAGGTTACGGAATGGCCACTTTTGAAGGACCAATGTTATCTCTTAAAAATGTAAATGCTATTGCGCACTATACAGACTGGATCGTAGCCCACGTACACGTTGGAGCTTTAGCCTGGAATGGTTTTATGTCTTTTGCGATTATTTATTGGTTGATTCCACGAATGACTAAGAGTGAATTGTTCTCTAAGAAACTGGCAAACTTCCATTTCTGGATTGGAACTTTAGGGATTATTGTTTATACAATTCCGTTGTATGTGGCTGGTTTTCAACAAGCTTCTATGTGGAAGCAGTTTAATCCGGACGGAACGTTAACTTACGGGAACTTCCTTGAAACCGTAACGGCTATTATGCCAATGTACTGGATGAGAGCTATCGGAGGTACTTTGTACTTAGTAGGTATGCTGACATTGGTTTATAACATTATTATGACAGTTAGACAAGGTGCTCCGGTAGAAGACGAATTAGCTCAGGCTCCTGCATTGCAAAGAATCAGCAGCGGAAGAGTAAGAGGAGAAAAATTCCACTCCTGGTTAGAAAGAAAACCAATCCAGTTGACCATTTTGGCTACAATTGCGATTTTAATAGGAGGTATTATCCAGATTGTACCTACTATAATGGTTAAATCCAATATACCAACCATCACCAGTGTAAAACCATATACACCTTTAGAGCTCGAAGGACGTGATTTATATATCAGAGAAGGCTGTGTAGGCTGCCACTCACAATCAGTTCGTCCGTTTAGAAGTGAAGTAGAACGTTACGGAGTACAGTCAAAAGCAGGAGAGTTTGTTTACGATCATCCATTCTTATGGGGATCAAAACGTACAGGACCGGATTTATTAAGAGTAGGTGGTAAGTACAATGATAACTGGCACTTTAACCATATGTGGAATCCGCAAAGCACCTCTGCCGGCTCAATAATGCCAGGTTATAAATGGCTGTTCGATAATAAAGCTTTAGATATTTCCCTGATAGAGAAAAAAATGAAAGCCATGCGCACATTAGGTGTTCCCTATGAAGATGCTGATATTGCAAATGCTCAGAAAACATTAAGAGATCAGGCGCTTAAAATCGAAAAAAGCCTTGAAAGTGATCCTGACTTTGTAAAAAGTTATGAAGACAGCCGTAAAAAAGCCGCTGTAAAAGGAGAGAAATTCGTTCCAATGAACGAAAGGGAAATCGTGGCTTTGATTGCTTACATTCAAAGACTGGGTACTGATATTAAAGTAAAAGAAACTTCTAAATAACAGCATTATGTTTGAGCAGATAAAACACAATATGGAAACAATATCGGGTGTAGAATTATACCCGATTATTTCCCTCCTGATTTTCTTCTTTTTCTTTGTAGGATTAGGCTTTTGGGTATTCTCCTATAGAAAAGATAAAATTCAGGAAATGAGTAGTATTCCTTTAGATGAAGGGCTTGTTGTAATTACAAAAGATAGATAAAATGAAAAAGTTTTTCCCAGTATATGTTAGAGTGCCATTGATTTTCTTCATCGTCTTTGGTTTGATGGAATATTTTGTTGACTCAGGAGATAGACCTGCGTTTGTAAAATATCCAATGATATCAGTCTTTTTGTTTGTTTTTCTTTTCATTTTAATTGCAATTGAAATAACACTTAGTGCTGTAAACAGAGTGATGTATCAGTTAATGTCACCGGAAGAAAAAGCAAAACAGGAATATGAAGAAAGTCTAAGCTTAAAAGAAAGCACCTGGTTTAAAAACCTGATGCAAAAGCTGACTAAAACATCACCAATAGAAAAAGAAGGTGAACTTTTGATGGATCATGATTATGACGGAATCAAAGAGCTGGATAACAATTTACCGCCTTGGTGGGTGTATCTGTTCTATATCTGTATCATTTTTGGTGTAATCTATGTGATTCGTTACGATGTTTTAGGGGCGGATAACCAGGAAATGGAGCTTAAAAAAGAAATGGCTCAGGCTAAAATTGATGTTGAAGAATATCTAAAAACAGCTCCTGATTTAATGGATGAAAAAACAGTGGTTTTATTAACGGATGAACCAAGTCTCGCAGCAGGAAAAGAAATCTTCACCACAAACTGTGCGGCTTGTCACAGAGCTGATGCCGGAGGACAGATTGGGCCTAACCTAACCGATGACCGCTGGATTTTAGGAGGAGGAATTAAAAACCTCTTCCATACGATTACCAACGGAGGCCGGGACGGAAAAGGGATGATTTCCTGGAAAGGAACTTTAAAACCGAAAGAAATCCAAAAAGTCGCAAGTTATATTCTCTCATTACAGGGAAGTAATCCAAAAGATCCAAAAGAACCTGAAGGGGATGTGTGGGTTGATGAAAGTGCTCCCAAAACAGATGCCGCTGCAGCAAAACCAGCAGATAGTACCGCAGTTAAAAAATAATTAGAATACAATACCATGTCAAATTTACCAGACGAAGCTTTTAGAGATACCATTGGAACTATAGATGAGGGTGGTAAACGGAAATTTATTTTTCCTAAAAAACCGTCTGGTAAATTTTATGATTACCGTAAAATAGTCAGTTATGTACTGCTGGCTATTTTATTTATAAATCCCTTTATTAAAGTAAACGGCAATCAGTTTATGATGTTCAATATACTCGAACGTCGTTTTAATATTTTTGGATTCCCTTTCTGGCCTCAGGATTTTTATCTTTTTGTAATTTCAATGCTGGTAGGGGTTGTGTTTATAATACTCTTTACAGTAGTTTTTGGAAGGATTTTTTGTGGATGGATTTGTCCTCAGACTATCTTTCTTGAAATGGTTTTTCGACGTATTGAATATTGGATTGATGGTGACCGGGGCGCACAGCAGCGTCTGGCAAGACAGGAATGGAATACTGAAAAAATCAGGAAAAGGATAACCAAATGGATAATTTTCTTTTTGATCTCTTTTCTTATTGCCAATGTGTTTCTGGCTTATTTAGTAGGAAGCGATGCTTTACTGCTAATGGTGGAACAGGGGCCTATTGAGCAGGCTAGTAATTTTATTGCCCTGCTGATTTTTACGGGAGTCTTTTATTTTGTTTTTGTCTGGTTTCGTGAACAGGTTTGTATTATTGCCTGTCCGTACGGAAGACTTCAGGGCGTTCTTTTAGATAATAAATCTATAAACGTAGCTTACGATTTTGTACGAGGTGAAAAAGAAACCGGGCGTGCCAAAATTAATAAAAAAGAAGACAGGGCCTTAACCGGAAAAGGAGATTGTATCGACTGCCTGCAATGTGTCCACGTCTGCCCAATGGGAATCGATATCAGAAACGGAACGCAGCTGGAGTGCACCAATTGTACCGCCTGTATAGATGAATGTGATCATATTATGGAAAGTGTTGGTCTGCCCAAAGGCCTTATTCGATATGCTTCTGAAGATGAAATTGCAAAAAAAGAACCATTCAGGTTTACAGCCAGAATGAAAGGTTACACAGCAGTTCTTTGTATCTTATTAAGTATTTTTGTGGGGATGCTGTTTTTAAGAGCCGATGTGCAGGCTGTTATCCTGCGTCTGCCTGGTCAGCTTTTCCAGCACAAAGGAGATAAAATCAGTAATGTATATACCTATAAGATCGTTAATAAAACGATGAAAGATTACAATGATATTCATTTTGAGCTGATCGATCAGAAAGGTGAGATCAAAAATGTTGGGAAAACACATTTCAAAGTTCCAAGAGAAGGTATTTCACAGGGAACTTTGTTCATCGAAATAAATGAAGTACTGTTAGAAAGCGATAAAACCAATATAAAAATTGGAGTCTATAACGGAAAAGAACTCCTTCAGACTACCAAAACCAATTTCTTAGGACCACGAAGTTTTAATTAAAAACAGCATTATTATGAAAATTAACTGGGGAACCGCCATTGTCATAGCATTTGGATTGTTTATGACCTTTATTTTATACTTTGTTTTTGAAGTACAGTCAAATAGTAAATATGATAACGATCTGGTTGTAGAAGAATATTACAAACATGATTCCCACTTTCAGGAAGAAATGGCACGTATTCAGAATGCGCATGATCTGCAGCACAAACCTGTTATTAAGTTTGAAGAAGAAGGCGTAAAAGTGACTTTTCCTGCCAATTTTGACAATGATAAAGTAAAAGGAAATATTTTACTGTACAGACCTTCTAACAAAAAGTTTGACTTTAATACCCAAATTGCTTTAAATAATTCTTCTATAGTTATTCCGCACAAAAAGTTGATCAAAGGCCGCTGGGACGTAAATATGGAATGGCAGTACGACGGCAAAAAATATTTAACTAAAGAGGTCATTTACGTAAACTGATTCCGATTCTGAGCTCAGGATTAGATACATAGTCCCTGCGGACAAAAGACGGTCACTTTTTCTCTGTCTTATATAAAATTCTATGAGATCTGTCCAGGTAAAGAACAAAAGAAATGAAGACAGTATATTTACTTCTTTAGAAGCAAAAGGCGGGTAGCAAAAAATGACATCGACAAAAAAATGTCCTGAAAAGACTTCACGTCAATATACATAAATCAAATCAAAACAGCTAAAATGTTATTTTCTGCATTTATATTAGGTCTTATAAGCAGTCTGCATTGTGTAGGAATGTGCGGCCCTATTGCCATGATGCTTCCTGTGGATCATCAGAATGAAACCAGGAAAGTAACTCAGATTTTAACATATCACCTGGGCCGATTAACGGCGTATTCTACAATAGGGTTAATCTTCGGACTGCTCGGAAGAGGATTTTTTCTGGCCGGAATGCAGCAAAGAATGTCTGTTTTTATAGGTATTGCTATGATCCTGATTGTTTTAATTCCGGAAAAAGTATTTGCCAGATATAATTTCTCAAAACCGGTTTACAGGATAATTTCAAAAATAAAATCAAGTTTAGGAAGTCAGTTTAAAAAGAAAAGCTACAAATCGCTCTTTACAATTGGTTTGTTAAACGGATTTTTGCCCTGCGGAATGGTATATGTGGCCTTGTTTGGGGCTATTGCCATGCAGAGCGCCGGCTACGGAGTTTTGTATATGTTGCTGTACGGATTAGGAACTATTCCGTTAATGACGGTAGTAGTGTATATCAATTCACTTCTAAAACTTCCGTTTCGAAATAAAATTCAGAAAGCAATTCCGTATGTGGCCGTAATTATTGGTGTTTTGTTTATTTTAAGAGGTTTGGGATTAGGAATTCCCTATTTATCTCCCTCTACTATGAGTTTGTTTGTTCAGGGAACTCCTAACTGCCATTAAACTGTCATCGAAAACAGGTTTGTTTCCGGTGACTTTCTTTTTAGATGTAAATCAAAAGCCATACAAATATTACGTACAAAAGGCCTTCCGGCTTCAGTGATTTTGATGGTATTGTTTTCAATTACAATCAACTCGTCATTTTCTATTTCTTTTAAAGACATTAAAACTTCCGGTAATTCTTCAAAATATAAAGAATCATGACTCCAGGAAGTTTCAAGTTCACAGGTTAAGTTTAAGATATGTTTTCTGATGATAAGATCTTCATTATTCAAAATATGACCTTTTACAACCGGAAGCTGGTCCCATTCCAGTAATTGGTAATAGTCTTCCAGATTTTTGGTGTTTTGGGCAAAAGCATACCAGCTGTCACTGATCGAGGAAACACCCAGACCAATCATAAGCTGTGTTTTTGAAGCGCTGTAGCCCATGAAATTTCGATGCAGGGATTTGTTTTGTGCCGAATGAAATAAACTGTCGGAAGGAAGGGCAAAATGATCCATTCCTATTTCATGGTAACCGTTGGCAGAAAGCAGCTGCTTTCCAGTTTCGTACAGTTTTCTTTTTTCAGCATCTTTAGGAAGATTCTCTTCGTTAAAGCCGCGCTGTCCGTTTCCTTTAATCCACGGCACATGGGCATAGCTGTAAAATGCCAGCCTGTCGGGTTTTACTGAATTTGTTTTTTCGACCGTATCAATTACATCTTCCAGAGTCTGAAATGGCAGACCAAAAATAATATCATGTCCAATAGATTTATAACCAATTTCTTTGGCCCAGAAAGTTACCTTAGCCACATTGTGAAAAGGCTGAATACGATTAATAGCTTTCTGGACTTTTTCGGAGTAATCCTGAACACCAAAACTTACCCGGCGAAAACCCAAATCATATAATTTTTTGAGCTGCTCATAAGTGGTGTTGTTTGGATGGCCTTCAAAGCTAAACTCATGATTTTCGGCTTTATTGGCAAAGCTGAAAATACCATTGATAAGATTCTCTAAATTGCCTGAAGAGAAAAAGGTCGGGGTACCGCCTCCTAAATGGATTTCTTTGATAAGAGGTTTTTCAGGAAGCAAACAGCAGTATAAACGCCATTCTTTTAAAAGGGCATTTATGTATTTTTCTTCAACGGAATGATTTTTTGTAATACGCTTGTTGCAGCCGCAAAAAGTACACATACTTTCGCAAAAAGGTAAATGGATATATAAACTTATTCCGTTTTGCGAGTTGCTTTCTGAAAATGCTTTTTGAAAAGAGGATTTCCATTCATCGATTGTAAATTCGGCTTCATTCCAATAAGGTACGGTAGGATAGCTGGTGTATCTTGGTCCCGGTACATTGTACTTTTGGGTTAGTGAAATTTTCATAAAGACGGATTTAGTTTTCATCAAAATTACAAGTTCGGCCCCGGCTATAAAATGACAAATATCATGTAGGAATAAAAAAAGAGACTCATAAAGAGCCTCTTTTTGCTGAATTAAATAACTAACACTAAATAGAATCCTGTATGATTTTAAGCCATTTTTTCGCAAACATATGATCCTGATAGACACTGATTTGTTTGATACGGTCATCGTCAAAATCATAGAATGGAATTGTGATTTTTTTAGAAGTTTCTTTGTCC
This sequence comes from Flavobacterium sp. FG19, assembly GCF_057809475.1. NCBI lineage: Bacteria > Pseudomonadati > Bacteroidota > Flavobacteriia > Flavobacteriales > Flavobacteriaceae > Flavobacterium > Flavobacterium sp. FG19. The sequence goes on from NZ_JBMDKA010000004.1 coordinate 231,424, forward strand.
TGGAATTCAAAATCAATCTTCACGATCGTATCTGAACTGCCTTCTGTGGTTAAAACCAGTTTACAGGACGATACGCTTTTCAGATCAACATAAGTAGATTCCTGCTGATTGGGATTAAAATTCATCAGAATGAATTTTCTGTTTTTATGGTCAATCGTCAGGGTTTTATTGCTTTGAGATTCGGTTAAATCAAACTCATGCGGGTTATTCGGATTGAATTTCTTTTTGATGTTTAAAATTCTTGATTTACTGGCAGCGCTCGATCGTGCTGAAAAATAGATTGGAATGGCTACGATGATGGCAATCACGAGACCTATTATGGTTACACTTGTTTCCATTTTTTATACTTTAAAAGTTTTGGTAAATACTATAAAACACTAAACCGTTTTCAGGCCGAAAACCGTTTAAATTCCTGAATAGAGAATACTCTTTCAGATAGAATTATTGTTTTAATTACCAGAAAAAATGGAAGGCGTAGAGCAGTAAAGAGATTTTTTTGCTCTGGGTAGAAAAGGTATTGGTGAAATTAAAAAAAGACGCAGAGGTTTCATGCTGAGGTAAAACCGTAAACAGAGCATCAAACCATCTGGCAATTCCGGAAGCATTTGTCTTAATATTGGCTGCCAGCTGATAACTGCCCTGAGGCTGAATAAATGCCGAAGAGTCTGTAGTATCTTTACAGAAATTGGTATCCGTTTTTTGGCTTTCAGTTTGCTGTACAGGAAATTGGCCTGCCTGAGCGGCAAAGAAACCTATGATCAAAAGTGATGCAAAAATGACTGTTTTACGAATCCAATTCATGGGGGCGAATTTAGTTCATAAAACACAATAAACGAAATTTTAAAGTGCTAATTACTTCTTAAAATTACTTTTATTTTTATCCTCAGCTTTGGATCAGCTGAGGACAAAACTAATCTTATTGCTGCATTTTGAAATAGTAATCGGCAGAGTGTTTTCCTCCTCCGTAAAACAGGAAGAATATACATAGTAAAAGCACTACGCAGGCTAAAATTAAGCTTTCGGAATGCATGCGTCCCAATATATTTACCAGGACGGCGCCAAATAGTATGGGTAATTGAGCTGCGATCGCCCAGCGGGTCAGCAGCCCGAATACAATCATTATACCTCCAATCATATGCGCGGGAGCAATGTAATGCAAAAGGAACATTCCGCCGCCAAAACGATCAATAGGAGAAATTAAATCATGTAAATACTGGACATTGGTTACAAATGAAATTCCTTTCATAAATAAAAAAACACCCAATATAATACGTACTAAATCTACTGGTAAATAAGTATGCGCATTGGCCCACTTATTTAAGCTTTTGACATTTTCCATGATACTACGTGATTAAAAATTACGTATAAAGTTACTGATTTTTAATGGAATATTTAATTTAAGTATCTTGAAATGAGGTTTTTGCTATTTGTTTAGCCAGTTTTGTGAATTTCTAAAAAGTTTATACCTGAATTACCCCTAAATTAAACGGTTTTTGAACAGGGGCGTGGTTGGCAGCTTCGATTCCCATGGAAATCCAGGTTCTGGTATCTAGGGGATCAATAATAGCATCTGTCCATAATCTCGAAGCAGCATAATAAGGAGAAGTCTGCTCGTCGTAACGGGCTTTTATTTTATTAAAAAGTTCTGTTTCTTTTGCTTCATCTACCATTTCGCCTTTTGCTTTAAGTGAAGAAGCTTCTATTTGTGCCAGAACTTTTGCAGCCTGAGTTCCGCCCATAACAGCAAGTTCCGCACTCGGCCAGGCAAAAATTAATCTTGGGTCATAGGCTTTTCCGCACATAGCGTAGTTTCCTGCACCATAAGAGTTTCCTACGATTACTGTAAATTTAGGCACAACCGAATTACTTACGGCGTTTACCATTTTGGCACCATCTTTAATAATGCCGCCATGTTCTGATTTTGAACCGACCATAAATCCGGTAACGTCCTGTAAAAATACTAAAGGAATTTTTTTCTGATTACAATTGGCAATAAATCGGGTTGCTTTATCAGCACTGTCCGAATAAATTACACCGCCAAACTGCATTTCGCCTTTTTTGGTTTTTACTACTTTTCTTTGATTGGCTACAATTCCAACCGCCCAGCCGTCAATTCGGGCATAACCTGTTATCAGCGATTGTCCGTATCCCTCTTTGTAAGCTTCAAATTCTGAATTATCAACCAGACGTTTTATGATTTCCATCATATCATATTGTTCGGTTCTTGCTTTTGGAAGAATTCCGTAAATATCGTTGGGTTCTAAAGCTGGTTTTTCTGCTTTGATTCGGCTGTAGCCGGCTTTATCAAAATCACCAATTTTGTCTACTATATTTTTGATTTTATCCAAAGCATCTTTATCATCTTTTGCTTTATAATCGGTTACGCCTGATATTTCACAGTGTGTCGTAGCGCCTCCTAAAGTTTCATTGTCGATTGTTTCACCAATTGCTGCTTTTACCAGATAACTTCCGGCCAGAAAAATACTTCCTGTTTTGTCTACAATCAAGGCTTCGTCACTCATAATTGGCAGATAGGCACCTCCGGCAACGCAGCTTCCCATAACGGCTGCAATCTGAGTAATTCCCATACTGCTCATTTGGGCATTGTTTCTAAAGATTCGTCCGAAATGTTCTTTATCCGGAAAAATTTCATCCTGCATTGGCAGATAAACGCCGGCACTGTCTACTAAATAAATAATAGGAAGTCTGTTTTCGATTGCAATTTCCTGTGCACGCAGGTTTTTCTTTCCCGTAATCGGGAACCAGGCGCCTGCTTTTACAGTAGCATCATTAGCCACAACGATGCATTGTTTACCTTTAATATATCCAATTTTAACCACAACACCTCCGGACGGACAGCCTCCGTGTTCCGGATACATTCCTTCACCTGCAAAACCTCCGATTTCAATACTTTTAGAATTTTCGTCCAATAAATAAGCGATTCTTTCACGAGCTGTCATTTTGCCTTCGGCATGCAGTTTTTCAATACGTTTTTCGCCTCCGCCTAATTTTACTTTGGCGAACTTTTGTTTTAATTCAGAAAGGAGCAGTTTATTGTGATCTTCGTTTTTATTGAAGTTTAAATCCATGATATAGTATTGATTTTACAAAATAGTGTTGGCTAATTTACAAAATCAATTGAAATAAAGCGATTGCTTTATGAATTAAGAGAAGTTTATATTATTCTGTTTTATTTAAACACATAGAAACGTACAATGTAATAATTAAAAAAAAGGAATTAGAAAGAAACTGGTTTCTAACATATAGCTTTGTGTAAACGGTTATACAGCTTTGACAAGATTTAGCACACAGAGAGCTATGTGGATTACTATAAGTGAAATGTCTTCTTAAGCAGCAGTATAACTATGTTTCTATGTGTCTGAATAAATTATACCCGTTATTTTTCTGTAAATTTGCTTTTCATACTAACTAGTATTTTTTATGTCAAAAGCAGCAAACACCCGTCTCACTATTCTTCAAAAAGCATTTGAATTGATATATACCAAAGGATATCAAACTACAAGCATAGATGAAATAATAGCAACTACACAAGTTACCAAAGGAGCTTTTTATTATCATTTTAAAACTAAAGACGAAATGGGCATTGCTATTATAGAAGAAATTCTAAAACCTACTATGCAGGAACATTTTATAAAACCCACTGAGGCATCACAAAACCCAATTGAGGATTTTTACAATATGATCTCGTATCTGCTTCTTGAAGATCCTTTCCTGCAGGTAAAATACGGATGTCCTGTAGGGAATCTTACTCAGGAAATGACTCCCTGGAATGACAGGTTTAGCGAAGCTTTATCTGAATTAGTGAATTTGTGGAAAGAAACGATTATAAATTCAATTGAAAAAGGAAAGAAATCGGGTTTAATTCGTAAAGATGTCGTGGGCGAACAAGTGGCATTTTTCATCTTGTCGGGCTACTGGGGAGTAAGAAACTTCGGGAAACTTCAAAATGATAATACTGCTTATGTGGTTTATTTAAAGGAGTTTAGGGGCTATTTGAATAGTTTGAAATAAAATTATTTTTTAAAAACATACTACTTAGTATGTTTTTAAATATATTTGCATTGTCTAAATCAAAAAACAATGTATCAAACTCTTTTAGAAGGCCATTCCTTTATAAGATGGCTCGTATTGGTAAGCTTGTTATCTTCAATTTACATAGCTTACAAAGGTTATTCGCAAAAACTTCCATTTACTAAAAAAGCAAATTTATTCCGGCACTGGACAGCTACTATCGCTCATATTCAGCTTCTTTTTGGAATATTAGTGTATTTGCAGAGTCCGATTGTGAAATTTTTCTGGAGAAATTTTAAAGATGGGGTTCAGAATCCGGATGCTTCATTTTTTGGAATTATCCATATTGTTTTGATGTTAATTGCGATTATCATCATTACGATTGGTTCAGCTCTTTCCAAACGTAGAAAAACTGATGAAGAAAAATTCAAAACGATGCTTATCTGGTTTTTAATTGCTTTATTTATCATTTTTATAGCCATTCCGTGGCCATTTTCACCTCTTGCCAACAGACCTTATTTTAGATAATCATGAAAAATTTATTACAGACAAACATCGGCAGATTGCGAATTATTGGATTCTTAGAAGGAACGTCGCTTTTGATTTTGCTTTTTATAGCAATGCCAATGAAATATATTTTTGAAATGCCGTTTTTGACAAGACCTGTCGGAACCATTCACGGTGCTTTATTTTTGCTTTTTATTTTTAACACCATAAGTGTAGGAGTGGAGCAGAACTGGAAATTTGTGACTACCACATGGAAAGTGCTTTTAGCCTGTGTTGTTCCGTTTGGAACATTTTATATTGATTCTAAAATTTTGAGTAAAATTAAAAATCAATAAGTATGGTTTTAGTATTTAAAACAAATGTTGACAGTATTTCAAAAGTAAAAAAAGTGACACCAAAATTAAACCGGTTGTTTCCAAATTCGAAGTGGAATTTTGATCTTGAAGACCGCGATAATATTCTGCGGTTTGAATGTAAAGATGATATAATCGAAAAAGTAGTTTTTTTAATGAAAGTAATTGGCTTTGAATGTGAAGCTTTATAAAACAAAAAACATCCGGTTTAGCGGATGTTTTTTTATGTAAAAATAAATAAGATTACTTTTTAGGGGCACAAACCATTCGTTTTAACATTGCCCATTGTTTTAAGGCATCACGAGCTTCAACAGCAGGATAGCCCAGCATTGTTTTTCCTGCCGGAACATCTCCGGTAACACCAGATCCGGCACCAATTACAGCTCCGTCTCCAATTGTAGTATGATCTTTTATAGAAGCGCTTCCGCCAATAATAACGCCATTTCCTAAAGTTACAGAACCTGCTAAGCCACTGTTTCCGGCCATAATACAAAATTTTCCAAGTTTGCTGTTATGTCCAATTTGAACTAAATTATCAATTTTACAGCCATCACCCAAAATGGTAGAACTGAATTTTCCGCGGTCAACGCATGAATTTGCTCCAATTTCAACTCCGTTTCCAATGATTACATTTCCAATTTGCGGAATCTTGACCAATCCTTTTTCAGTACAAGGACGAAATCCAAAACCATCTGCCCCGATGGTCGCATTTGGATGGATGATACAGTCGTTTCCAATATGGCAGCGTTCGCGAATAACTGTTCCGGACCAAATAATGGTATTTGTTCCAATGGTACATTCATCTAAAATAGTCACATTAGGATAAATGACGGTGTGGGCACCAATCTCAACTTTTGGTCCAATATAGCAGCCAGCACCAATTTTTACACCTTCACCAATTATAGCGGTCTCGTCTATCGCAGCCGTTTTGTGTATATTGCTATGAAATATTGGAGGAGGAGGGGCAAAAAGGGCCAGAATCTGTGACATAGCCAAATCGGCATTTTTTACTTTAATAAAAGCACGATTCTCGCCGGGTTCAATCGAAATATCTTCATTGACAACAGCAATTGAAGCATTAGATGTCGACCAGTATTTTTCGTATTTTTTATTACCTATAAAAGAAATTTCAGAAATGCCTGCTTTTTCTAACTGTTCTGTTGCCGTAATACTTTGTGAAGTTGTACCGTAAATTACGCCATTAATAACTTCGTTAATTTCTTGAATGGAATAGGATTTCATTGATAATTTTTAATCGACTTAGTGTGAATTTTTGTCAAATAAAATAAATTCGATTTTAATTACCTAATGTTTTTTTTAAGTTTTTTTATTGAGTATTTAAAATGTAGTGGTAAATATTACAAAATTAACATTTTAATTACTAATTTGTTTAAATTTTTTCAACAAGGTAAATTGTGTCGGTTCTGTTTTTAGAAGAATAATCTGAAATTTTAATCTTTAAAAATAATAATCCCCAATTGTTAAACGGCTGTTTGTATTTGTTTTATGGCGCAGACTTTTTTAGAGGGAATAAAAAAAGCGATTCTTTTTAAAGGAATCGCTTATTCTATTTATTCTTTGACTTTTGATAAAGAAACGGCATTAATGCAATAACGCAAACCGCTCGGCGGAGGTCCGTCAGGGAAAATATGCCCCAAATGCGCATCGCATACATTGCATACCACTTCCACACGAACCATTCCGTATGATCTGTCGGCATGATACCCGATAGCATTTTCTTTGATTGGCTGTGTAAAAGATGGCCAGCCGGTTCCTGATTCGAATTTTTCACTTGCGTCAAAAAGAACTGTTCCGCAGCATTTACATTCATAAATTCCAGGATCAAACAAACTGCACATTTCAGAACTGAAAGATCTTTCTGTGCCTTTTAAACGAGTTACCTGAAATTCTTCCGGAGTCAGAATCTGTTTCCATTCTTCCTCCGTTTTTTCCACTCTCTTTTCAGGAGCCGGATTTCCTTTGTTTGTAAAATGAATTACATCTGCCCATTTTATCATAGCTGTTTTTTTTAGTTTATAGTCTCAGTTTTCAGTCTCAGTTTAGTCCCGTTTTTTTGAAAACAGAGACTGCGACTGAAAACTTACTCTTCCTCTTTCTGTCCCATCATCATCAGATAGGCTTTTAGGAAAGGATCTATATTTCCGTTCATTACGCCGTCAACATCGCTGGTTTCGTAGCCTGTACGAACGTCTTTTACTAATTTATAAGGCTGCATAACGTAATTACGGATCTGCGAACCCCATTCGATTTTCATTTTATTGGCTTCGATATCAGCACGCTGTGCCTGCTGTTTCTTTAGCTCAATTTCGTATAACTGAGAACGAAGCATCTGCATGGCCCGCTGTCTGTTATCCTGCTGAGATCTTGTTTCGGAACACTGAATCTGAATTCCGGTAGGTTTGTGAACCAGCTGTACTTTGGTTTCTACCTTATTTACGTTTTGTCCTCCGGCACCACTTGAACGAGAAGTGGTAATCTCAATATCAGCCGGATTAATGTCGATTTCGATGCTGTCATCAACCAACGGATAAACATAAACAGATACGAACGAAGTATGACGTTTGGCATTACTGTCAAAAGGGGAAATTCGTACCAGACGGTGAACGCCGTTTTCACCTTTTAAATAACCAAAAGAATAATCTCCTTCAAACTCTAAAGTTACGGTTTTGATTCCGGCAACATCACCTTCCTGAAAGTTCAGTTCTTTTATTTTGTAGCCATAACTTTCTCCCCACATCATGTACATTCTCATCAGCATTCCTGCCCAGTCACAGCTTTCTGTTCCTCCGGCTCCGGCTGTAATCTGAACTACGGCACTTAAACTGTCTGCTTCATCAGAAAGCATGTTTTTGAATTCGATGTTTTCAATATGCGACTGTGTAGTATCGTACTGTTCATCCAGTTCATCTACAGAAAGTTCACCTTCTTTGTAAAAATCATAAGCCAGCTGTAATTCGTCTGTCAGCGCAGCAGCTTTATCATAATCTTCAATCCATTTTTTCTTGTTTCGAAGATTTTTTACAATAAGTTCGGCTTCTTTAGGATTGTTCCAGAAATCCGGTGCAAAAGTTTTTTCTTCTTCGTTGGCAATTTCGATTAGCTTGGCATCAACGTCAAAGATACCTCCTCAACGCACCAAGGCGCTCCACAATACCTTTTACTTGTTCGGCTGTTGTCATAAATTAATAACTTGTTTTATATGTTTTTTGTTGTTATTGCATTAATTTAAGTCAAAAACTAATGCTTAATTTTGTTGTACAAAAATAGCACATAGTTTTTAGAATACAGCAATAAATTTAACAGTCTCAAAACAACGAAAAAGGTAAATCAAGAAAAAGAGATGGAGAACATAAGCCGGTACGACCTTCATAAAAATGATTTTTCAAAACTGCATTTCGAAGTAAATGATGCCCGACCGTATCTGCTTAAAAATCTGGAACATGCTGCAATACCGCATCGGCACAGTTTTTATCAGGTTATCTGGTTTAAAAGTGCAGGAAGGCATTATGTAGATTATGAAATCATTGATCATCCGGAAAATACCATCTTTTTTATTAATACCAATCAGATTCATTACTTCTGCACTGATTCTTTAAATGAAGGTTTTCTTTTTCATTTCAATGATTATTTTATTTCTCAGTTTAATCCTGAATTCCTTGAACGTTTTTCATTAGCTGTTTTTAATGAAATAGGAAAACCTTATTTATCCCTTTCCGAAGCAGAAACAAAACGGTTTTCTGTTCTGACGGAGATTATAGCCGGAGAACTGAAAGCCGGTGATCTTTTTATGAAAGAAGAAGTGTATACTATTTTTTCCAGTCTGCTTTTTCTTATCGAACGATTAAAAAGCAAAGAAACGGCTATAGATTTTAATCTGAATGCGGACTTCAGACTCGCCTACTTATTTAAAAAAGAAGTTTATAAGACCAAAGATTCTTTTTTAAATATTGATTATTATAGTGATAAACTTCATACTACTAATAAAAAGCTGACGAGTGTAGCCAAGCAGTATTTGGGCAATACACCGGCGAATATTATTATTTCGATTAAAATACTGGAGGCCAAAAGAAGACTGGCCAACGGCAAATTTTCGATTCAGGAAATTGCGTATGATTTAGGGTTTGAGCAGCCGACTTATTTTACAAAATACTTTAAAAAAGCAGCCGGAATTACCCCAAAAGAATTTCAGGCTTCCCTGCTTCCGTAAAATACCATTTGTTGTCCCGATTTTGCCATTTTGAATCAGCTGATAGAAAGAATTTTGTCTTGTTAATTTAAACAAGCAAAAAAAGATGAAATCACAAGCATTAATTGTAGGCGGCACTACCGGAATGGGAAAAGCAGCTGCAGTCCTATTGTTACAGCAGAATATTGAAGTAATTATAACAGGAAGACCGGATAAAAACCTTGAAACAGTCAAAAAGGAACTGGCAGGTTTAGGAAACCTGCAAACAGTTGGCGTTGATTTGTTTGATGAAAATCAGGTAAATCAATTTTCAGATTCCCTGCAAACGATAGCTCCTAATTTGAAATATCTGGTCAATGCGGCGGGATATTTTAGTCCAAAATCATTTTTAGAACATACTAAACAGGATTTTGATATATACCACAATTTCAATAAAAGCTTCTTCTTTATTACACAATCGGCTGCAGCGATTATGAAGACCAATGGAGGAGGATCTATTGTAAATATTGGCTCAATGTGGGCAAAACAGGCTATAAAAGCCACGCCTTCTTCAGCGTATTCAATGGCAAAAGCAGGTTTGCATAGTCTGACTCAGCATTTGGCTATGGAACTGGCAGATTATAACATTCGTGTTAATGCTGTTTCTCCGGCTGTAGTGGTAACGCCTATTTACGGATCGTTTATTGAAGAGGGTAAAATTGAAGAGACTCTTCAGGGATTTAATGGTTTTCACCCCATCGGCCGTGTTGGAAGACCGGAAGATATTGCCAAAACAATTTGTTATTTACTTTCAGATGAAGCTTCGTGGGTTACGGGAGCCATCTGGGATATTGACGGTGGTGTAATGGCCGGAAGAAATTAACGAAATTATAATTTAGAGATCAGAGAGTTTTTCAAAATAGTGAAGAACTCTTTTTTCGTTTTATATTACTACATTAAATGAAACAGAAAATAACAATCGCAGGAGCAGGATTATCAGGGCTTCTGACGGGGTATCGATTAAAAAAGCTTGGATTTGAGGTTCAGATTCTTGAGGCGGGTAATCGCATAGGAGGCAGGATTTCAACGATTATAAGCGCAGCTGAAACCCCGGTTGAAATGGGAGCGACCTGGTTTGGGGAACAACATATACATCTTTTGGAGTTAATAAAAGAACTTGATTTGCCTTATTTTGAACAATATATGAAAGGAACAGCTTATTTTGAGGCATTTTCAATGGCTCCGCCACAACCTGTTGCAATCCCCGATGACAGTCCAAGTTACCGGATAGGAGGAGGAACCTTAGCTTTGATAGATAAAATTGCATCTTATTTTGATTCTGCTGAAATACTTTTGAACCAGCAGGTAAAAGAACTCGATTTTACAAAGAATACAGTCAGTATTACAACACAAAACTGCGCTTTTGAAAGCGATATAGTCATCACTGCAATACCTCCGGCTTTATTGGTGAATACCGTCGCGTTCCAGCCATTACTTTCTGACAAGATTGTTAAAACAGCCCAAAAGACACACACCTGGATGCAGGATGCTGTAAAAATTGCAGTGATTTATAAAACCCCGTTTTGGCGCAATAAAAACTGGTCGGGGACCTTGTTTAGTAATGTAGGTCCCATAAATGAGTTTTACGATCATTCCGATTCTGAGAATATCAAATTTGCCTTGTGCGGTTTTGTAAATGGCAGTTACACTCAGTTTTCTAAAGAACAAAGAAAGCAAAAAGTGCTGGATCAGCTGGAAAAAATATATGGAGCAGAAGCATTGGATTATCTCAGTTTTGAAGAAAAAATATGGCCCGGGGACCGTTTGGTTAAAGCCCCGCAACAGGAGGCTGTTTTTGTATATCCGCACCAAAATAACGGGCATCCGGTTTTTTCTGAAGTGCATTTTCAAAACAGGCTTTATGTTGCTGGTTCTGAAACTGCAGCACATTTTCCCGGTTATATGGAAGGAGCAGTTTTTTCGGCAAATACTATTGTTTCTAAAATAAGAAAGCAATTTTCAAATTATTAATGCCGGATTTATATGTTTTTTACAAATATTACGTTAATTTGGTTCTGTGTAATCTACAAGTTAAAATTTATTAAAACTTAGGATTAATAACTGACAGTTATACGTAATTTTGCATTCCAAAATATATAGTTTTATATGGAAATAAATTTAATTAGCGATACCATTACCAAGCCTTCCTATGAGATGCTTCAGTATATGTTTAACGCTCAGGTTGGCGACGATGTATACAAACAGGATCCTACAGTTATCGAATTGGAGACCAGAGTGGCTGAATTTTTTGGTATGGAAGCTGGGCTTTTTTTTCCATCTGGGACTATGGCAAACCAAACGGCTATAAAACTTCATACCCAGCCGGGTGAGCAGTTAATTGCGGATAAATATGCTCATGTTTTTCATTACGAAGGCGGCGGAGTTTCTTTTAACAGCGGGGTTTCCTGCTGCTTAATTGATGGTCACAGAGGTATGATTACGGCAGCGCAGGTAGCAGCGGCAATTAATGATCCTGAATTTTATCACAGTCCCTTAACAAGTCTGGTTTGTGTAGAAAATACAACCAATAAAGGGGGTGGAGCCTGTTATGAATTAGAAGATTTAAGAGAAATAAAAAAAGTCTGCGATGCCAATAATCTGAAGTTTCATCTGGATGGAGCCAGAATCTGGAATGCTTTGGTAGCTAAAAGACAGAATCCCAAAGAATTTGGGGCTATTTTCGATACCATTTCAGTTTGTTTGTCAAAAGGATTAGGAGCTCCTATAGGTTCTGTTCTGCTTGGAAGCAAAGCTGATATTCATAGAGCGTTGAGAATCAGAAAGATATTAGGTGGAGGAATGCGTCAGGTGGGCTATCTGGCCGCTGCGGGATTGTATGCTTTAGCACATAATATAGAAAGACTTGCAGAAGATCACCGGAGAGCCAAAGAAATAGGAGCTATTTTAAGTACCAAATCATGGATTTCGGCTGTAGAACCTGTTGAAACAAATATCCTGATTTTTTCACTCGCAGAAGGTTACAGTGACCAGCTTTTGATTGAGAAATTAAAACAAAAAAATATACTGATAAGCTCTTTAGGACATAATAAACTCCGCATTGTAACCCATCTGGATTATAAGGAAGTAATGCATACGTATGTACTGGAGATGTTTTCGAAGATTTAGGATTGATAAGATGCTGAGGTACTAAGGTTCTAAGGCGCTGAGATTACAAAAGAAAGACGCACAACTGTGCGTCTTTCTTTTGTTTTGAAAAAAAAACTTAGAACCTTAGTATCTCAGCATCTTAGAATCTTTATTTAAACAAATTATCCATTCCCGGAATAGACGGCATGTCCATTCTGGCTACAGCATCCAGTTCTCTTTCGTTTACACTTGTTGCTTTTTCAATGGCCTTGTTTAAGGTTACAATTAAATAATCTTCAAGCTGTTCTTTGTCTTCAAGTAAAGAATCATCAATAGAGATCGATTTTACTTTTCTATTTGCGGTAACTGTAATTTTTATTAATCCGTCAGCACTTTGTTCGTCAATTAAAACAGTATCAAGGCGCTTTTTGGTATCTTCAATTTTTTGCTGGGTTTCTTTTAGTTTGCCCATCATTCCCATTAAATCCATTTTTTATTGATTTTTAAATTATTTCAGACAAAATTAGTATATTGCTGTATTAAATCAATAGAATATTTTATGAAAAATTTAATTCTGTTCTGTTGTGTTTGTACTACTTTTGCTTCTTTGTTTTTAAAAATAAATGCCCAATCAATGCAAAACGATATAACTGCCCCAAAGGCTAAAGAGATTCCAAAAACACTTAAAAAACATAAAGAAACCCGTATAGATAATTATTTCTGGCTGAACGACAGAGAGAATCCCGAGGTAATTGATTATCTGAATAAGGAAAACGAATACTACCAAAAAGTAACAGCACATACCAAGGATTTTCAGGAATCTTTGTATGAAGAAATGAAAGGCAGGATTAAAGAAGATGATTCTTCTGTGCCTTACTTTTATAACGGTTATTACTATATTACCCGTTTTGAAACAGGTCAGAATTACCCCATTTTTGCCAGAAAAAAAGGAAGTCTTTCGGCGGCTGAAGAAATTTTGTTTAACTGTAACGAACTGGCAGAAGGACATGCGTATTTTAAACTGGGAGGTTTAAGTATAAGCCCTGACAATAAATTCGCGAGCTTTGGAGTAGATATAGTGGGAAGAAGAATCTACACCATTCAGATTAAAAATCTGGAAACCGGGGAAATTTTAGCAGACAGAATCGAGAATGCTACCGGAGGATCAGTCTGGGCCAATGATAATAAAACTATTTTTTATACCCGACAGGATGAGGTAACGTTAAGAGCTGATAAAATCTTCAGGCACAAAATAAATACCGATTCCCAAAAAGATGTTTTGGTGTATAATGAAACCGATGATACTTTTAATGTTTCGGTAAGTAAAGAAAAATCTAAAAAATATATTGTAATCAGTTCAGGAAGTACGCTTACAACTGAATACAGAATTCTGAAGTCAGACAACCCGGACGGGGAGTTTGAAGTATTCCAGCCTCGTGTCCGGGGTTTAGAATACAGTATTTCGCACTACGAAGATTCTTTTTATATTTTAACGAATAAAGATAAAGCGACCAATTTCAAATTAATGAAAACGCCTGAAAACAAAACAGGTAAAAAAAACTGGGTGGATCTTATTTCACACAGAGATGATGTTTTGCTGGAAGATATTGAGATATTCAAAAACTTTTTAGTGGTAGAGGAACGTTCAAATGGTCTGAATCATATCAGGATTATTCCATGGAATGGAGAACCGGATTATTACCTGCCATTTGGAAGCGAAACCTATAATGCTTATACTACAACAAATGTGGATTTTGATACAGATATACTGCGTTACAGTTATCAGTCGCTGGCAACACCTTCATCTGTTATTGATTTTAATATGAAAACCCAAACCAAGGAAATCTTAAAAGAACAGCAGGTTTTAGGCGGGAAATTTGATAAGGAAAATTATGTAGAAGAACGGGTATGGGCCACAGCCAGAGATGGTGTAAAAGTCCCGATTTCGATGATTTACAGAAAAGGACTTCAAAAAAATGGTAAAAATCCGTTGTTGTTATATGCTTATGGTTCTTACGGAGTAACGATGGATACGTACTTTTCTTCGACGCGTCTTTCTTTGTTAGACCGTGGTTTTGTTTATGCTATTGCCCATATCAGAGGAGGAGAAGATTTAGGAAGGCAATGGTATGAAGACGGAAAACTGTTAAAAAAGAAAAATACCTTTACAGATTTCATCGATTGCTCTAAATTTGTAATAGACGAGAAATATACTTCGGCTGAACATCTTTATGCTGAAGGCGGATCTGCTGGCGGTCTTTTAATGGGAGTAGTAGTAAATGAAGCTCCTGAGTTGTATAACGGAGTGATTGCCCAGGTGCCTTTTGTAGATGTTATTACAACAATGCTCGATGACAGCATTCCGCTGACAACCGGAGAATATGACGAATGGGGAAACCCAAACAATAAAAAGTATTACGATTATATGTTGTCGTATTCACCTTATGACAATGTAAAAGCTCAGGAATATCCTAATATGTATGTATCTACAGGACTGCATGATTCTCAGGTACAATACTGGGAGCCGGCAAAATGGGTGGCTAAATTGAGGGAACTAAAAACAAATAGCAAGCAGCTGTTTTTGGATACTAATATGGATGCCGGTCATGGCGGGGCTTCAGGTCGTTTTGAGGCTTTAAAAGACTTAGCAAAAGAATTTAGTTTTTTATTAGATTTAGAAAAAATTAAAAGCTAATTAGAAATTTTTTGTTAAATTTGCAACCTATCGGGGTATTTTAAAAATGCCTTTGATTAACTATTTTTTTATGAAAGAAGAAATAAACGCTTATAATAATGTTTTAGAGTTAATAGGTAACACCCCCCTTATTAAGCTAAATAAAATCACCGAAGAGTTAGAAGGAAATTTCTACGCAAAGGTAGAAGCTTTTAATCCAGGTCATTCCTCAAAAGATAGAATAGCGTTATATATTATTGAAGAAGCCGAAAGAAAAGGAATACTTTCACCAGGCGATACCATTATCGAGACCACATCAGGTAACACAGGTTTCAGTCTTGCAATGGTAAGTATTATTAAAGGATATAACTGTATTTTGGCCGTAAGCTCAAAATCATCCAAAGACAAAATTGACATGCTGAGAAGTTTAGGCGCCAAAGTCTATGTCTGTCCGGCCCATGTTTCTGCAGATGACGAAAGATCCTATTACAACGTAGCCAAACGTTTGCACGAAGAAACAAAAGGTTCAGTTTATATCAATCAGTACTTCAACCAGCTGAATATTGATGCCCACTACAACACTACAGGTCCCGAAATCTGGGAACAAACCAAAGGAAAAATCACACATCTTATTGCCTGCAGCGGAACCGGAGGAACTATTTCCGGAACAGCTAAATTCTTAAAAGAAAAAAATCCGAATATCAGGATTTTAGGCGTGGATGCTTTTGGGTCCGTATTGAAAAAATACCACGAAACAAGAGAATTCGACAGCAAAGAGATTTACCCGTACCGTATAGAAGGTTTAGGGAAAAATTTAATCCCGTCGGCCACGGATTTTGATATTATCGATAAATTCATGAAAGTAACCGATGAAGAAAGTGCCCACTCTGCAAGGGAAATAACCCGTAAGGAAGGCTTATTCGTAGGGTATACTTCAGGAGCAGTAATGCAGGCCATTAAACAGTATGCAGAAGAAGGTGAGTTTACAAAAGACAGCAATATTATAGCGATATTCCCGGATCACGGATCGCGTTATATGAGTAAAGTATTCAGTGATGACTGGATGAACGAACAAGGGTTTTTTGACAGTGTTAATGAAGAAGAAGCTCAGAAAATTGAATTCGTAAAATAAAACAATCACATTTTAATATAGAAACTCCATCCGCAGCAGCAGATGGAGTTTTTTTATACCTAAAACTTTTCTCTTCCTTGTTTTGTTACGGATAACGTATTTATACGTAGGAATACAAGGCGCGTATTGAAGTAATTTTATAATTTTAAGAAAATAGGCGAATTTATAATTGGTTTTAATTTACTGCGAGAAAACATAAGATTTGATTATTTCGACGATTTTTTAGGTTAGTTGCCGAATAAAATTTCGCCAGAAAACATATTAATATAGATTAGTAGTGCTAATTGATTTAGTGCCTGAATATATCTGTTATAGAAAAGTCCTTCATGCATTGCTTTTGTAAGATACATAAATTTGATCTCTTCAGAATTTAAACCGGAACTGCTGAAATGTTTAATAATGAACCTGGGAGTAAAAGCTGTGGTTACGGATACCGAATTTTCAGGTTGGGATAATTATTTCAAAATAGAATTAGTGTTTCATTTTTTTAATTGTTAGTTAATTTTTGTTTTAGAGTATCTGAAAAAGCCTTTTGAAACAACCGGAAGGCTTTTTTGTTTTACGGGGTTTGCAGGAAAAGGATTTTAAATTAAATTTGTGAGAATTATTTATTTTTATGTAGGAATTGTTTGTTTGGGTTGAGTTTAATTTATAGTTTTAACAAAAAATATAAAAATACAATTAATAAAGTATAAGACTGAAATACAGGATTATAATCCTCTTTCGGTAACACATTAGAAACAGTATCACCCCTATGAAAAAAATAGTAATCGCATTATTCTTTGTAAGTTTTCTGAGTGTTAACGGACAAAATCCTGTTCAGGAGTTTAATTTTAATGAGAGTTTAAACAGTATCGACAATACTATTTCTTTTTTAGGAAGCCCTGTTTTTGTAAATGACAGAATGGGGACTCCAAGAGCAGCTTTACGGCTCACCAATAAAGGATATCAGGCCGTAGTAGGAGAATTGCCGCAGGGTAATAAACCCAGAACAATATCAGTCTGGGTAAAATTTAATGCTGTCAATATACCCCATTATGTTTTGGGATACGGTACGGCTGTAAATACGCAGTATTTTGGTTTGTCACAGCAGCCTGTGGTTTCAGGCAATTCTGAGCTTAGTTTTGTGGGCTGGGGAGATGCCAGTAATATTACGGTTTCGACACCTCTTGCCAAAGAAATCTGGTATATGTACTGTATAACGTATGATGGGAATGTCTCTAAATTGTACCGTAACGGAGAACTGTTAAAATCAGAAGAGGGAATTTCGCGTGCTACAAAAGGTTATATTTTAAATATTGGGAAACAAAATGCAGCAGCCAGTATTAACGCAGATATTGATGATCTTAAGATATATACAGTTGCTATGACGGATGAACAGGTTCTGGAAGCTTATAAGACTTCAAAACCAACTCCTGCTGCTGCACCTGAGACGGCACCAGTTTCTAATACAGCCAAAAAAGTAATACTTCCTGCCAAAACAACAGCTCCTGCAGCAGCGGTTTCAAATGATAACGGTAAAGCAGTAAAGAGTATAGAGGTTTTCTCGCAGGGTAAACAGGTAATGGGAATTAATGCTTCTAATATCGGTGATTTACCGGAAGGAACTTATTTGATAAAAGTAATCAATGGCGTTGCGAAAAAATAACCCGTAAATTTTTTATCCCCAGGGATTGTCTTTAAACAGCGGATTAACAGGAAGAATGGTTTTTAATTCCTTTCCGGCCGGAGGCATCCATTTCATAGTATGTTCGTTAAAGATTGCTATGTCCAATGAACCCAGTAGTATTTTAGTAAGCGCATCAAAAATGGTATCCGAAACCCAAATCAGTTCCGGAAGTGAATTAATAATGTAAAAATTGCCGTTTTCATCCATCATTACATTACAATGTTCAACTAATTCTGCAACCGGATATAACTGAGTACCAATTAATACAGAGTAATAGTAATTTAAATATTTCTCATCTGTGAGATCAATTTTGTCATTTATTTTATAACTATTGGCATTCCAAAAGGCTGCGACTTTTTGATCATTAAAATGATACGTATTAATAGTCATGGTTTGTAATTTATTTTCCACATGGAGGCTTAGATTACCCAATTGAGAAAAAAAATCCTGAATTTTAGGTGGGAGTATTTGATAAAGAAGACTGTTTTCTATTTCACTTTTAATAGTTCTTCCTTCGTACCATCCGGCTTGTATGAGTGCGGTTTTTAATTCTTCTGCGTTGTCTGTCATAAAAATGATGTTATGGTAATGCCTTATCAGAAATGCTATTTTACTGTTTCAGGCTGGTCTGCGCCGAATATTGATGGTATAGTAAAACTCTTTTTGGACGATGTATCACTGAGGTTTATATTTTGGGTTCCAGTAATATTCTCTTTCGAAACGGGATTTTAAAAAGTCGGTGAATTCCAGCGTATCCGGATCTAATATCTGCGATTCAGTATGATGTAAACCATAATCAAGGTCGATAATATCTAATTCGATATGGTTTTTCGGGTTATATCTGGAATAACGGTTAAAACCTATTCTTTTACTTTCAGAAGAACTGACAGCTGGCGGATTGGACTCTTTTTCTTCTCTTAATAATTCTGTTATCTGGTCCGATCTAAAAGCGGGTAATTTTAGAATTTTTTCTAAAGTGCCGTCCAGATTAAAAATTACGGCATTATTGGGATAAGGATATGCTGTACTGTCTTTAAAAATGGCAATCACATATTGCAGACTGGAAAGCGGAAAACCTTCGACACTTCCGTTATCATCAGAAATAGTTATCTTTTTATTGTTGTATTCCCAGGAAATATTTTGTTTTTGTCCTTTTAAAAAATCTTCCCTGATCTTTTTATCTATTTTATCAAAATAAAAAAGATGGGGCTGCAGTATTTCAACCGGTAAGCTAATTCCGGTTTCATTACCTATTTTCCAGTTTTTAATCATGAATTTTGTTTTTGGAGTAGAGGGGGTGCACGGACTCTTAATTTATTTTTTGGGTCTGAATTCTTTTCCATTAGTTCCGTCCGGCCAGACTCCAAATCTTGATTTGAATTCTTCGGGCGTATCCGGCTGTCCCATATTACCATAGAAAAGATGAGGATCTTCTTCCAGTTTTTTAAGAAAAGCCTGTTTTTTTTGTTCATTAACAAGTTTTTCTTCGTCAGTTAACAGACTTTTTAAATACGCTGCTTGTTTGGTTTGGTTTCTTTCGGCAATATCAAATATAATACGAAGCTGACCTCTTTCTAATAACACATCATAAATTATAGCCCAGCTAAAATCCTCTTTAGGAAATTCTTCATACATTTCAACTAAAATCTGTATGGTTTCTTCATCCAGAACTTCGGGTAAATTTTCAGGCTTTAGACGTTTTTTCATTAAAGTTCAATTAAATAAGGAAATATAAACAAAAGAGTAAAGTCCTCTGGATCTCAGAAGGCTTTGTTTTTAGTTTAATGCGTTTATTACTATGAATAGAACTACTAGTGCTATTATGGCGTATCTTGTGATTTTTGAGGTTTGCATAAAATACTGGGACTAAAAGAACTATTCAAGAATGTAACTAACAAACTCATCTCTCATATCATAAGGAATATCATAGTGAAGAGATTTTAATATCATTGTATTCCAAGGTTTCCATTCATCAGAAAGGTCATTATTAGTTACTTTATAGTGATCTAATATTTCTTCTACAAAATAATCTCTCAAAGGAAGATCAAGCGTTCTTTCTTTACCATCTTTTATGAGAACTACCTTATACTCTAAAGTATTAATTTTATCAATATGAAAAGTAAATACACCACTGTCCCACGAACTTAAATATTCCAGATCACCGTCTGAATCATATTGAATAGGAACAAGATTATTATCTTTTTCATATTCGAATATCATAGACATCATACGTTCATTTACCCATTGATAAAAAACATCTGCACTATCTAATAAATCTTTTTTTTCTTTTTCAGAATCCCACCATTCTTTCTCTGTAACCTCACCATCAGCATAAATTTCAATCTGATATTTATTAAATCTAGTGTTAAGGTTATCTATGTTACTGTCATATCTATTAAATATTGAATTAATCAAATCATCAATTTCATCAAATGATATCCAAAAAGAATTTGTTAAATCATTCTCATCAATGTATTCAATTTTACCATATCTGATAGACCCTTTATCAATATTAAAGATGATATTAATTTTCTGCCAATTTTTACCTTTTAAATTTTCTATTATTTCAATATAATTTGTTACCACGCCTCAATATTTTATGGGTTTTTATATCTTGTTAATAATTCAGGTTCTAAATATCAATTGATGTTGGTCTTTGACTATTTCCATCAAAATTAAATTTTATATTAACATTCGAATTTGTCCTTGTAAAAAATCTTCTCAGATCTTTTTACCTGTTTTATCAAAATAAAGAAGATGGGGCTGTAGTATCTCAATCGGTAAGCTAATTCCGGTTTCATTACCTATTTTCCAGTTTTTAATCATGAATTTTGTTTTTGGAATACAGACCGTTACCATCTTATGTATTCTGTGGGAAGCTTTCTTCAGTATTGTACTCTTTTAATTTAGCCCGGTATTTTTCAAGCATTTCACAGATTTCTGCTGTTGGAATCTCAGTCACAAACTTTCCGTGATATTCTAAAGTACTGATTTCTTTATTAAGGAATAATTCAGATACCTCCAGTCCCCACGAAAGCTCCGCATATTCTCCGTTCATTACTTGTTTACAGCTTATAATGCCATCTTCGATCATTGAAAGCGGCATGTCTAAAATCTCATTGTTAAAAATCCAGAGTTCTTTATTTTCAAAATAAATAACAGGTTTGATTTTGTACTTTAAAGTTGTCATATTTTATTTTTTGGGTCTGAATTCTTTTCCATTAGTTCCGTCCGGCCAGACTCCAAATCTTGATTTGAATTCTTCGGGCGTATCCGGCTCTCCCATGTTGCCGCAGAAAAGATGAGGATCTTCTTCCTGCTTTTTAAGAAAAGCCTGCTTTTTTTGCTCATTGATAAGCTTTTCTTCGTCAGTTAACAGGCTTTTTAAATATTCTGCTTGTTTGGTCTGATTTCCTTCAGCAATATCCAGTATAATAGTCAGCTGTTCTCTTTCTAATAGCACCTCAGAAATTATAGCCCAGCTAAAATCCTTTTTAGGAAATTCTTCATACATTTCAACTAAAGTTTGTATGGTTTCTTCATCCAGAACTTCGGGTAAATCTTCGGGCTGCAGGCGTTTTTTCATTAAAGTTCAATTAAATAAGGAAATAGAAACAAAAGAGTAAAGCCCTCTGGATCTCAGAAGGCTTTTGATTTTTAGCTGATTACGCTGATTACGATAAATAAAACTACCAATAGTATTATGGCGTATCGGGTGATTTTTGAGGTCTGCATTTGTTAAAGTTTAATATATTAGTTTAATTCAATTCGGATATTTTTTAAAAATATAAAAAAAAACAATCAATGCAAATTATACCCTATAAATGATTTCAGGTTTAAAACTTCAATCAACAGATTTATTATTCAATAATTAACAACTCAGGTCTCATGCAGTGGGGCTTTCGTTATTGTCAAGAGCATTTTTTGCTTCAGTTATGTTGTCCAGTATCCACTTATAATAGTTGCTGTTTGTATATTTTTCAGCGGCATTTTCAATTCTGTTTATAAAATCACTGCTTTGAAAAACACCGCTCAAACTGCCAAAATGATTTGATATAAGTTCAAAGTCATCTTCGTTACTTAATCGTTCAACAAACTCAATTGTTTTACGTTCATTGATCATTAATAACGACTCAATAATATTTGAATACAATACATGAGCATAATCATTTATATGCAGTTTTTGTTTATTATGAATTAAGAATAACAATTCAGCATCCCGAAAAGAGAAAATGCAATTTTTTGAGTTAGTATTAAACTTCATCTTTTTTGATGTTTTGGGGGAGTTCCTTAAAATAATCTTCCCATTTATTAGATTGTAATTTTTTATCGGGCATCGGTTCGTTTACAATGTATTTAAAAATCAAAAGCTTTTCCCGAAACATATCGCTGGTATTTTTTTTGACAAAAGCATATTCTTATCCTGATTTTTATTTTAAGTTCAAAAGACCAATACCCTCTTATTTTTATATATAACTATAACTGTACAGCAATTTTGTTTTTTTTTACTAAATTTTTAAAGTCCCAATTCTTTAAGAGGAGTATTAAAATACGGGTCATCAATATCGGGATTAAAACACATTGCCAGTGCCGCGTCTATAGCATAAATCAATTCATCATATTGATAAAACCTTAATTCGTCGTTTCTGTAAATTTCTAAATCCCTGTATAAAAGAGGTACTATCGATACTAAATAAAAGACAAGATCTTTAGGTATATTATCTTTAGTCATCCAGTCTTTTTTTAATGTTTCCAGAATTTCATAGAATTCATCTAATAAAATGGGGTCAATACCTTTATTGAAATGATATTGTATTAAAAAGCCATTTTCTTTATTATACAAAAAGTTGTGCATTTTTTGCGCAGTTATTTCGTGCATAGTGTTGTATTTGGTGTAGTTTTCGTCAATTGCATTTTAATTTCATCCTTTTTTTAATATTGATGAGTTGTGAAATTTCAGCGGTTTACTTTAAAAACGGCAGAGTGTGTTTCATTCCATTTTAGCAAGATACTCTGTAAGATCAAAATTAGGGTTTGGATCTTCCTGATATTCTCTTGTGATGATTTCAGGAGAAAGAAAAATATCGAAATCAATCTGAAGACTTCCTCTTTCATGAACTTCTTTTGTCAGCAGATTTTCATTCTCCCAATCAGAAACTTGATGTATCTTTTGTAAGACAGCAGGTAATCTGTGATAGTTTAAATTATGCCGTTCTAAATTCCAGATAAAAGAGTAACTGTTTTCATCAAAAGCCATAGGAAGCCAGACATCCGAGCTTGTTGAGAGTGTGAGATGCTGCTGGAAGGTCCTAAAAGAGAACGAGAATATCCCAGAGTGAATTTCTTCTCCCTGTTCTGTATAGATAATGGTATCTCCGCTGATTCCAAATTCGAAACAGTGGTGTAAATAATTATCTTTTTCAATTAAGGCAGTCAGTTCATCAACAGTCGTATATTCTAAAATTTCATTTTTGCCTTCCAGATATTTTGGAATCAGTATTTTGGATTCTAAAAGAAGGGTCAGCAGTTTTTTTAAATCGGATAGAATCTCCGGGTATGGAGCTGCCTCATAATCATAACCATATTTAGGATTTTCAAAATTCCAGATTCCTCTTAATTTATTTGGTGCATAGAGTTTCATGATTTTAAACTTGATAAAATTAAATTTTTACCTCTTTTTCTAAAACGTCGTAAATAAAAATACTTTCCGGCATCCGTCCTCCTTCAATACTGTAAATCACAATGATTTGGTCGTTTTCGGAAATGTAAAACTGCCCGTAATTATGATGATCGGTACAGGCATAATATATATTATTTTCTTCTTTTATCTTTAAATCATGCTTTGAAGCAATTACTTCCAGTTCAGTTTTTTCAAAGTCCTTAAAAGTGGATAGTGTTTTTACATTTTCCTTTATAAGATGAATTCTTTTGCTGCGTATCTCTACATAAGAATTACTCCAGACTGCATAATCTGAAGAACTTAACCAGTTGTCGTAAGGCTTAACCACCTGATGGGTTTGTAAGCCGTCAAAGAAAATATAGTCAAATGGAATGGTCTCATTTATAAAGGCACTGTCATCTGTTGGCACTGGACTGCTGCTGAGATAATTTCTCCAGTCTTTCATTAGATAATATACTTCCAGGGTAGGGATTTCGGCAATACATTTATTGTTATTGTAAGTATCTGTAATCCGCGATATTTCTTTTTTACATTCAATCGAGTAGACTTCGTATCCAAATTCGTATTCCTGTAAAATGCCCGGCATAACCTTTTCAATTGCTTTCACAATTTCTTCTAAATATTCAAAACTACATGATCCCAGTTCGTTTAATCCTTCTAAAGGTTCTTTTACAGAAAATTGAGGTGTTCCAATTTCATTTTTGTAAAACTTGTATTTAATCATTTTTTGTTTTTGCTATTCAGATTTATAGTTCTGTTAGATACTGCCTTTTATTTTTGCCCGTATTTCATCTGTCAGTAAAGGCGACTGCCATATTCCGTGAATATAAGTAATATCTTCTCCTAAACTGTCTTCTCCGGCTCCTCGGGGTTGAAATTCATATTGCCAGCGATAAAATTCAATGATAAGATACTGTTCTTTTTCTGTTTCGATTAAAATAATATCTCCGGCGCTTTTATAAAGCGGGTGTTTCTTTAAAACGCTGCTGAAGTATCCTTTATACTGCGGATCTTCTATTAGGTCAAATGTGTAGGTTTCAGACAGAAAAAACAATTCGTCTTTCGTAAAATATTCATTAGTTCCTGTATATGGATTGGCAATGAGACGTTTTCTGTAACTTACTTTTTTGACAGAAGCTGTGCGTTCTCCGTCTTCATTTAGAAATTCTATATGCGGCCGCATGAATTCCTGTCCGGCAGAAACAATTCCTTCTGCTTTTATAGTTTCAGATCCACTGCCTGATATTTCGGTTTGAATACAGTAAAACTGTTCTATTGCTTTCATTTATAACTGCTTTTTTTTATACTTAATTAGTTGTTTACTATAATCTTTAAATGTAATTCTGTTTCCGTTTAAATGGTTATTTTTACAAGTTCTTCCCAAAAAATCCTCGAACATAAATACAGGGCGCTTTTTGCCTTTTTAGTACTCAAAACAGAAGGAATACCCTCAGGAAATTCAATCAGAGCTGTAACACTCCATTTTGAAGGTATTCCATCCATTTCTTTAATTCCCAAAGCATATACTTTTTTAATTATGGCCACAGTATCTGTATGATCTTCAATATTATCAGAACTAAAAATAAAATTATAAGTATGTGGTAAGGGAATGTCCTGATAACAACCTGTTACACCAATTAAGATGGTGTTTTCAGGAACTTTAAAAAGAGGGTTTTCTGCCTGTATTTTTTTCAGGAAATGATCTGTCTCATCATATAAAACAGTATAGGGCATTTCATATAATAATTTGGCAGTACGGGCATCTTCTGCATTAAGAGGACTCATTTTGTATGTAGTATTTTTATTTTTTGAGTTTTGTTTTTAACAGTATAAGGCTGATCCTGTATTTCGTTTACAGCTGGTGCAGTCGTACATCCTATCTTTATATGGACTGTTCTTTCCGCTGTAAAAGGTAACAATCCCGGAATGAAAAGGAGAAAGGAAATAAAACAAGTATAATGTTATAGTCGATATTACTTCTCATTGGCCGGGTTGTAATTTTTTGATCAGAAATGTAAACTTATTAAATGTATTTAGACTTTTTAGTATAGGGAGCTTTTTTTTTAGAAGAATTAAAACAGGGCAAAAATAAAAAAGCCCCGAAAAATCGGAGCTTCCTTAATAGTATGAAACGAAAGAAATTATTCTTCTTTCATCGTATGATACACGTTCATAACGTCATCATCTTCTTCAATTTTTTCGATTAGTTTTTCAACATCGGCGATTTGCGCTTCTGTTAGCTCTTTTGTGATTTGAGGAATTCTCTCAAAGCCTGAAGATAAGATTTCCAGACCTCTGTTTTCTAACTCTTTCTGTAAAGCACCAAAACTTCCAAAAGGAGCGTAGATTAAGATTCCGTCTTCGTCTTCAAAAACTTCTTCGGCACCAAAATCAATTAATTCCAGTTCTAATTCTTCAGCATCAAGACCATTATTAGCAATTCTGAAATTACAGGTATGGTCAAACATAAATTCAACAGAACCCTGAGTTCCCATAGTTCCGTTGCATTTGTTAAAGTAACTTCTAATGTTGGCAACCGTTCTGTTGTTATTATCAGATGCCGTTTCGATCAAAATAGCAATTCCGTGAGGAGCATATCCTTCAAACAAAATTTCTTTATAGTTGGCAGTATCTTTATTGCTCGCATTTTTAATGGCACGCTCAACATTGTCTTTTGGCATGTTGGCTGCTTTTGCGTTTTGTATAACCGCTCTTAATCTAGAATTGGCATCAGGGTTAGGTCCGCCTTCTTTAACAGCCATAACGATGTCTTTACCAATTCGGGTAAATGTTTTGGCCATTGCAGACCAACGTTTCATTTTTCTTCCTTTTCTAAATTCGAACGCTCTTCCCATTTCTAATTTTTAGTTTTGTGATGCAAAAATAAAAGTAATTCCTTATTTATCCAAAATCAAAATTTAAGTTTTTTTGATTTGTTTCGGCTTTGTTTTCAGGTTTAGCTGCAATAGGGCCCGATATAACCAAACTTAGAATACAACAGACTTTATTTTGAAGCATTAAACTCGCCGATGATAGTAACCGCTTCATTCAGGTACGGATTGGTTTTTAAATTATCAATCTGGTACTGGTTGATCGTTTTGTCATTAGGATAAACGCCCAGCAAAAACTGGTTTATGGTAGAATTGTAAACATCCAGCGGATTATTTTCATCGTTAAAAGTGTTGATTTCCATCCAGAGCGAATTGACTATTTTTTTCTGTTTAAAAACAGCATCTAAAGTCATCGGAATTTCTGCTTTCGGGGTATTTACCAGCTGATCTATTTTTTGATTGATTCTTCTGATGTCATTAAAATAATAATTGTCTGCCAGTCTGATCGTACTGCTTTTGGCCAGTTTGTCGATTAAACTTCGTTTGACATAAGGTCTGAATTTTAATGCCGTATTAAGACTGTCATTTTTTATGGCAGTTGGAAAATCACTTTCTTTTTGATATACATCTTCATAAAATTCCGGGAGTACTACATCAGGCGTAACCCCTATATACTGATGGCTTTTTCCGGTAACCCTGTAAAATTTATTGATGGTGATTTTTAAAAAATCGGTATTTTTATTTTCGTCCAGCGAAAGGATGGTCTGCATGGTCGCTTTTCCCAATGTATTGCTGCCCAGCAGAAGCGCACGGTTATAGTCCTGCATGATCGAAGAGAAAAATTCACTGGCCGAAGCCGTATTGCTGTTTACCAGAATAACGATGGGGCCTTTGTAAATCATACCTTTGTAGGGATCATTTATAACCGATTTTTCCAGAGTATGGTCAACAACAATAGAGAGCGGGCCATAATCGACAAACATTCCGGCCAGTTTTATGGCTTCTTCCATAGAGCCGCCGCCATTGTCTATTAAATCAATTACTAAACCTTTTATGCTGTCTCTTTCCAGTTTAATCACTTCCCTTGCTACATCATCCGCACAGCCTTTTCGGCTGTTTCCGTCCAGGTCTGCATAAAAACTGGGAATTTTGATATAACCAATTTTACTTTCCTTACCGATAATGAAACTGAAAACAGAATTTTCCTCATCTTTCATCACTTGTTTTTCGATATAAACATCAAAGTTTTTTCCTGAATTTCTTTTTAAGGTCAGTGTGAGGCTCTTATTGGCTTCAGACAAGATCATGGAAGAAATGGACTCTAAAGAGGCACAGGAAACCTGCAGTGTTTCTTTATGGTTAGAAACCGAAATGATCTGATCGCCTTTCTTGATTTGCCCTGTTTGATAAGCCGGGCCGTTGGGATCTATTTCATGAACAATGATTTCATTTTTTTCGTTAAGGTTAACGGTCATTCCCAGTGACAAATGTTCCTTTGATAAGGAAGCTACGAAACTGGATTTGGAATCGTTGCTGAAATAAGCCGTATGCGGATCAAAATAAGTGCAAAAGAAATTGTAAAGGTTTTCGTCCTGCCTGGTTTTGGTTTCGAGCAATGTTGCAAAACGACAGATTTCATTGGATAAAATGAGGTTTTTCGATTTGGCTTCAATCGAATTAAAGTTTGCTTTTATAGAATCGAGATTATCACTTGTTTCGGCTATATCGTCCAGAATCTGATAACGCAGTTTTTTTCGCCATACTTTTTCCAGATCTTCTTTTTTAAGGTAAAAAGGAAACGACTTTTTATAGAAACGTATCGTATCTTTTATCGTGTAATCAAAAGCAGAAGCCTGTATTTTTTCAAGAAGTGTTTTGGTACGGATTAAGGCATTGGTATATTTTGTGGTAATATCGGTCAGAAAACTGCAGTCATTTTCAAGAATAAGATCATCAATTCTAAGACGGTATTTTGAAACCATTTCGTCATACTCGGTTTTAAAAAATATATTTCTTGAGGGATCTAATTCGTTCATTAAATTATCAAAAACAAAAACAGATAAGCTGTCATTTACGGGTTTTGGACGTAAATGTTCTGTTTGAATCACGTTGTTTATTTTGTTCAGGATATCGCATGTCTCAGCGCTATTTTGACTAAATAGGTAAGGGGCAAACAGTAAAAACAGCGGAAAGATTTTTCTCATAAAAATAAGGATCAGCATTCTACCTTAAAATTACAGTAATTTTTTGATATGGATTTATATTATTTCTAAAAAATCTTACATAGGGCTGAATTAATATGTCTGTTAAATCGTAAGAATTTAAATGTTAAGGCAATAGTTCTGTATACTAAAAAAAAAATGCACCACAAAAAGCGGTGCATTTTTAAATAAGGTATAGTAATTAAAAAATTATTTCTTGTAAAAAGGCAGTTTTACCACTTTTGCAGGAACATCATTTTTTCTGATTCTGATAAAAATATCGCTGTCAACACCACTGTTTGCTACAGTTACATATCCTAAACCAATACCTTTGTTCATAGAAGGCGACATAGTTCCGGAAGTCACAATACCAATAACATTTCCTTCACCATCCACAATTTCGTAATCGTGTCTTGGCACCGCACGTTCCTGCATTTCAAAAGCAATCAGTTTTCTGGTAACTCCTGCTTCTTTTTGTTTTTTAAGCGCTTCAGAATTCGTAAAATCTTTAGTGAATTTTGTGATCCATCCTAAACCGGCTTCAAGTGGAGAAGTAGTATCGTTAATATCGTTTCCGTATAAACAGAATCCCATTTCCAGACGCAGAGTATCACGGGCAGCAAGACCAATTGGCTTAATTCCAAAAGAAGCTCCGGCCTCAAAAACTTTGTTCCAAACCTGTTCTACTTCCTCATTTTTACAGTAAATTTCAAATCCTCCGGAACCCGTATAACCGGTAGCCGAAATAATCACATGCTCAATTCCGGCAAAATTGCCTACTTCAAAATGGTAATAAGCAATTGAAGATAAATCCACAGAAGTCAAAGACTGCATAGCTTCAACCGCTTTTGGTCCCTGAATTGCCAAAAGAGAATAATCATCAGAAAGGTTTTTCATTTCAACACCCAAATCATTGTGAGAAGAAATCCAGTTCCAGTCTTTTTCAATATTCGAAGCATTTACAACCAGTAAATACTGCTCTTCTTTCATTTTATAAATAATCAAATCATCCACAATTCCGCCTTCATTATTAGGAAGACAAGAATATTGCGCTCTTCCAATCGTCAAGGTCGAAGCATCATTCGAAGTCACTTTTTGAATCAAAGCCAAAGCATTTGGACCCGTCAGTAAAAATTCTCCCATGTGCGAAACGTCAAAAACGCCCACACCATTACGAACCGTTTCATGTTCAGCATTAACTCCTTCATAAGTAATAGGCATGTTATAACCCGCAAAAGGAAGGATTTTTGCTCCTAAACCTTCATGTATGTGCGTAAGCGCAGTATTTTTCATTGTGTTGTTTTATAAAATTGTTTTGCAAATCTATTCAAAAAATATCGATTTCGAATACCTTAAATTATAAATTTCGCAATATTTAGGAGCTATTTCCTGCTATCCGCTATATCTTTTTGTTTTTAAAGAAAAAACAAAAAGGATGCCGCTACTATCAGGGCTAGGAGTGACCGTTAAAAAGAGAGATATCGACGATTTCAATTTTTTATGTAATTTTAGTATAAAATATGCAGCTATGTTTATTGAAGCGATTGAAACGCCTTTATACGCAGAATAAAACTATCCCGTCCCGACACTTCGGGATCGGGACTATGTGTTTAAAAATTAACCACAATAATTAAAAGAAGCTAAATGAAGTCTCCGTATTTAATCACAAAAGAAGAAATTTTAAAAATCTACAAACCCGTAAATCCGCATGCACATAAGGGGACGCAAGGCCACGCCGTGATTATTGCCGGGAGTTACGGAAAAGTAGGAGCGGCCGTTTTAGCTTCAAAATCCTGTCTAAAATCAGGATGCGGACTCGTAACGGCTTTTATTCCCAAATGCGGTTATCAGATTCTTCAGATTTCGATTCCGGAAGTCATGACAGTTACAGACGAAAACACCAATTTCATTACCAACATTCATTTAGCTTTAATTCCGCAAGCCATTGGAATTGGTCCGGGAATCGGACAGGAACTCGGAACACAAAAGGCATTATTTGAATTTTTAAGAGTAAATAAAGCACCTTTAGTTCTGGATGCCGATGCGTTGAACATTATTTCCCAGAATTTATCATGGTTAGAATTAGTTCCCGAAGACACCATCCTGACACCTCATCCAAAAGAATTAGAACGTTTAATAGGCAGATGGAATTCAGAATCCGAAAAATTCCAGAAAACCATTGCTTTCTCAGAGAAATATAAAGTTATTGTGGTCATGAAAGGGGCGCCAACATTTATCATTAACAGAAATTCAGTTTACAAAAACACAACCGGAAATGCTGCGCTGGCAACAGCAGGAAGCGGAGACACTTTAACCGGAATCCTGGCAAGTCTTCTGGCTCAGGGCTATGAACCCAAATATGCGGCAAAACTGGGTGTTTACCTGCATGGGCTGACTGCCGATATTGCTGTGCCTCATACAGGTTATGAATCGTTTATTGCTTCAGACTGTATCGAAAATTTAGGAAAAGCTTTTCTGAGTTTATCCTGAAATAAGCTGTTCGTAATACTGTTTAATGTTTATAAAATTTCACATGATTTCCAAAACTGTAAGTAGCGGCTATGGTAGGTCCGTTGTAACCCCATTTAAAGAAACCGCTGGCTCTTGGACGGTCAACATCTACTCTGAAATTTAAACCGGTATAACCGGCTGTCAGGCTGAAATTTTTGTAAACATTATATAAGACAGACAGGTTATAGCTTACCAGGCGTCCGTCGATGTTATCGATTTTAATGGCAAAATAATTAATATTGGCATAAAGCCCCACTTTTCTTCCCAGAACAAATTCTCCCCAGATTCCAATGTCCGGCAGCGGTGCTGTAAAATCAAAGTTATCGCCGTATTCCAGCGCCTGTGTGTTAGCCTCCAGTTTCAGTCCGACGTCGCCCAGTAAAACGTGCGCTCCAATTAACAGACCCAGTTCGTATTTAGGTTTAGAAACGATGGCATACCCATAGGCAAAACGGATCATTTCATTGTTCATAAAAGCAGAAACCCTAGCGTCTACCGGATAAGTATGATCTTTAAACTCAATTTCTTTTTGAAGTGTTTTTTCAGAAGTTCTTTTTAAATAAAAATATTCCACATTAAAACGGGATCTTCGTGAAGCACGCCATTCAAAAGCACCAAAAAAAGAAGTGGTATTGTTTTGAAAACCTAAATCCCTTTCAAAATCAATTTCGGTACCTATATTCCCATTAACGCCGCCTACTTCGACCTGCGTATTGTTTACAGGAAAAAAAGCACCTGCCATTACTTTAAAGCGTCTGCCATGCCACGGAAGGTCTTCGGCACTGTAATCCTGCATTTTTCTGTAGTCGTTCTGTATTTCGGCTGCATTGTTTTCCGGCAGAGCTTCAGCAGTAGTCTGTGCATTAACTGAAAACCAGGAAAGAGGAATTATCAAAAAATAAACTAATTTTTTCATGAGGTTGATGTTTTAGGTTTATTAATGAAATTTTAACAATTAAAGGTAGGAAAAAATAACGTTCAATTTGTCTTTTAATAGGTTTATTATTTTGATTTACAGTTGTTTGTGTGTTTTGTGGTATGTTGGAAATCGGTGAATACTTCAAATTTGTTTTAAATTGAGCCGTTTAACAGTGTTGAAATTTGTAATCATTTCTTTATATTTGAATCTATAACCCTTTGCATATGAACAAGCCTCTTAAACACTATTTTATAAAGTCTTTTATTTTTTTGTTTTTCATACACCTGGCCTATTTTCTGTATGGTTACTTTACCTTTGAAGGAATTAAGAAAATAGATATTTACTCAGAATTTTACAGGTTTAAATTTTATGATGATGTTTCTATTTCACATTTTTTTATAAGCGGCTTATTTCTGCTTTTCTTTTTGATTTTTTTGTTAAAAAATCATGCCCGGCAGCAGTACTCATTTGCAAAAATGATTCAGGCGGGCGTATTCCTGCTGTTGATTTCGTTTTTAACGTTTACGTTTTTTGTAAGTTTCAGTTTTGGACAGAATGCCAAATTAAGAAGTGAATTGTCTGAAAAGGAATATAATAAGGATAAGACCCTGCTGAATGTCCTGAACCCGTTTTTGTATGGTTCGACCTCTTACTATTCGGAGAAACTGTTTAATTACGAAAATATACTTTATCCCAAACCTTATCCGGTTGTTAAGGAAGACAAACAGGTTTTAATCTATCATGACCAGTTTAATACCGAAACTACTTATTACAGTATTGATACCGTGACAGTTTTAACGGAAACACTAAATAAAGCTTCTGAGAAAGCAGGTGCTGTGCTGGATTTCGCCGGACTTGATAAAAATATACTGAAAGACCGGATCATCAAAAAAACGGTGATGAAGGACAGTACCCAAATTATTTTTAAAGGACAGGAAGTAAGTCCTGAATACGATGACGGAATTTGTATTTTTCTGCAAAATAAAACGCTATACAGCCCTGTTCATGGTGATTCGATCAGGAAACAGCAGTACAATGCAGCCGTAAAACGGTATCATTTATTGTATAAATACGCACAGGATTCACTTGTATACCAATTTCAAAAACTGGATACTATATTTAAAAAATACAATATAGAAGCCGGCATACGTCCTAAAGATTTAACAGATGAAGTTTTTTATTATGTAAAAAATCCGGAGAGAAACGCAGTAGCACTGGATAACAATTTTGACCATAGAGCCCTGAATGAGAAAATCAGGACTTTAGACCGCTATTTCTACAACCCCAACTACCTGCATCCTTCTATAATGCCGATATTTTTTGCAGTAGTAACAGCTGTCTGGTTCGTTTTACTGTTGTTCTATGCCTTTTTCAATTCCAGAAAAACAAAATCAAATACATAATATCAAATTCATATTTAAAAACAAAGAGTCCGGAACCTGGAATTTTAAGATTTAGAATTAAAAAAACTTATACTCTGTTATAATCGGCCCGCCAGTGTACGATCGCTTTTTTAATGGCATCTCCGCTGAGGTTGTTCTTTAAAGTATCTTCAACTAAAGGCAGAATTTCATCGTCGGGAGCAAATCGGAGAGCGAATATCTGGTCGTCTGTAAGTTTGTGTTCAAATTCCTCAAGTCTTTTTCCGGTTAATGTAAAATACCGGTAACGGAGTTCGAGACGTACAATGCGGTTTTGTAAAGTTAAGGCATAGTGCTGACGCAGCATAAAAGCAAGGAAAAATAAAAACACAAAAACAAGACTTATAAATGTCCATATAAGAGCATTTTCTGTAGTAAAAGCAAAATAAACGCTGAAGACCAAAAACACCGTTAAAAACGGATAATAAATAAAATGGTGTGGTGTATAAAATCGTATGTGATTGTAATAAGTCTGGATTTTCATAATTAAATAGGTTTGTGTTGAACCCAAAAAAGAAAGCTACCCTAAAAATTTTAGAATAGCTTTTTTCTCAAAAATAAACTAACATAACCAATGTTCTCTTTATAGTCTAAACTTGCAGCAAGTTTGTCGTAGTATTGTCTGTATCTTAAAAAAAAGCCTTCCATCATCATCATCAATCCTTTTAAACTCTGGCTTTGATTTCCTGATTGTAAAATTACAGAGGGTTGAGAAATTTCGTGTTATATTTTAAAGTTCAAAAGTTATATTATTTCAACATTTTAAATTTTATCTGCCGCCGACAACTGTCGGAATCCCGAATTTTTAATTTACTTCGTAAGCAGCTTTGTCTGTTTGTAATGCCCAAAGTGGGATTATTTTAATTACTTACAATGAATTAATAATCTTCCATTCGTCTAATTTGGACTGGAAAGTTTTTCCTGCGTTGGCGGGGCTTGTAGACGGAAGCGTAATCAAATGATAAGATTTTGGCAAATGCACATATTTTTTAAAAAACGCCGCAGCCTTTTGTCCGTTAAATAAAATAGTATGGATTTCAGGATGATCCTTCAGAAAAGTTTCAAAATCATTTGCGGTTTCATTTTTTATGGCACTGTCTAAACTGCCAGCTCTTTCACAATAGTGTAAAACATCCCAGAGGGCGATTTTGTTTTGAAGTAAAAGTGCTTTCTTGGCTTCATAATCACTTGAAAATTCTTCTTTAAAAATAGCAAACATAAATTTCCAGAAATTATTCTGATGGTGTCCGTAGTATTGGTTTAGTTCTAAAGACCGGGTTCCGGGCATAGTGCCTAAAATAAGAATTTGGGCATTAGGAGAGCTTACAGGTGCAAAAGAGTAGCTTTTCATCTATTGAATTAAGAAATATTTTATTTGAGTTAATTTTTTACTGAGAAGTAATTATAAAACAATTGCAGGAAATTATATAACATTTTTGGTCTGCGATTGAACGAACTTTGAATCTGCTTCTTACATACAATAGTATTGGTTTAAGAATCTCATTTAAAATTACGGAATTTAAATCGAAACAAGATGAAAATAGTTACTATACATACAGAGAAAATTCAAAATATATTTGAGGAACTGCATGCAGATTTTGGCGGCAAAGTAACTTTTGATGTCGATGAATATACACTGGAAGTAAATAATAGTCTGGCAAAAGGGACCATTATGGGAGCTTCTTTTAATGATCATATTTCCTACGTCCAGTTTGATATGACTTTTTCGGCCGATTTAAAACTGAATGTAATCAATGGGGATTCTTCTCCAATTTATTTTGCATATTGTTCTAAAGGAAATTTTTCCCATAGTTTTGGATGGAACGGAGAAGAGAAAAAACTCAAAACTTTTCAGACAGCGATAGTTACTTCAAAATCGAATCAGGATAATGTTTTGTATTTTGAAAAAGACAGGAAAACAAAATTTACTTTAATAGTGGTGGGAACCCAGTCAGAAACCGGGCAGGCACATTCTCTGAACCAAATGGTAAGAGAAACTTTTTTTCAGGAAAACCACGAAGAAGAATTTTTCTATGCCGGTTCTTATAATTTAAAAATTGGAGAAAAAATTGAGCAGTTAAATGCCGTAACCCAAACCGGAGTAGTCAGAAACCTGTTGAAAGAAGGTATTTTAAGAATTATTCTGGCTATGGAAATCCAGCAGCATACCGATGATTTAAATGCTTTTTCAAAAGAAGCAAACTGCCTGACATTAAGAGAAATGGAAGAAATAAAAGAGCTTTCAGAAATTATCAAAGCAAATCCGGAGGAAGCTTTTACCATAAAATCGCTGAGCAAAAAATCAGGTCTTTCTCCAAACAAACTCCAGGAAGGATTTAAAATGATCCATAACAGAACCGTAAACGACTATATAACGCACATGCGCGTCCTGAAAGCCGAAATCCTGATCAGAACTTCTGATTTAAACATTTCCGAAATAGTGTACTGCATTGGGTTTACCAGCAGAAGTTATTTCTCTAAAATCTTTAAGCAAAAATTCAACTGCAGTCCAAAAGAGTATAAATTCAATTTAAATCCCTTAGCGATTACCGCTTAAGAAGGTTCAAAAGTACAGAGAGGCAGCGTTTTTTACTGTTGTCTTTGTAAAAAGTAATGTCGTTAGCTATTAAGCAAGATATATTCTAATAATAAGATTCTAATGTCTCTCAAATTTTAAGTTAAGCTTAAAAACTGTAGATTTTAGAATCTTATTTTTTTGTAGAAAAATAAAAAAACTCTGTCCTGTGTCCGTTTGCCCTTAAAAAAAACTTTGCAGAAAAGATTTTTTTATATATTTACATAACTGGTTATATAATTAATTATAATATGGAATTTTTTGATAAAGTAGGTAAGGCGGCATTAGGAAGCCGTCTTCGTTTAATGACAGCTGTAATTACAGACGATGCTTCTAAAATTTATGAATTGTACGGAGTAGATTTTGTGCCCAAATGGTTTCCGGTTTTTTATACACTTACCGAAGACAGGGAATTGACGATTACAGAAATTGCAAATGAAATTGGGCACTCGCAGCCGTCGGTTAGTAAAATTATCCAGGAAATGATAATTGCCGGGATAGTAGAGGAGAGTTTAAAAACCGAGGATAAACGAAAGAACAATGTTGTTCTGACAGCAAAAGGACATTTACTTTCGCAGAGAATCAAACAGCAGCTTCAGGATATTGACGTGGCTATTGACGGACTAATTTTAGAAGCGAAACATAATTTATGGGCGGCACTGGAAGAATGGGAATTTTTACTGGAGCAGAAATCGATGTTTAAAAGAGTAAGCGATCAGAAAAAAATCCGTGAAAGTAAAGATGTACAGATTGTAGATTATACACCGGAATATCATGAAGCTTTCAGGGGGCTGAACGTAGAATGGATTTCGACTTATTTTGAAATGGAAGAAGCCGATTATAAAGCCCTTGACAATCCCGAAGCTTATATTTTAGATAAAGGCGGAAAAATTCTGGTGGCTTTGCACCAAAATGAGCCTGTGGGAGTCTGTGCCCTTATTAAAAGCAACGTTCCGGGATATGATTTTGAGATGGCCAAAATGGCTGTTTCGCCTAAAGCCCAGGGAAAAAACATAGGCTGGTTACTGGGGCAGGCTGTCGTAAATAAGGCAAGAGAACTGGGAGCTAAAAAGCTATATCTGGAAAGCAATACCCTTTTAAAACCGGCAGTGAATTTATATTACAAACTGGGCTTCGAAAAAGTATTTGGTTTGGAAACGCCTTATAAACGCTGTAACATTCAGATGGAATTGGTTCTTTAAAAGACGCTAAGATTCTGAGATTCTAAGTCTTTTATGTCTTGGTCTCTCAGAATCTTAGTCTCTTAAATTATCTTCCAAAGCGGTAATATTCTAAATCCGGATTTTTTTTATTACTTAAAGAATCTACAATCGAGTTCATTCCAATGACGCTGAACGTTATTCCGTTTCCTCCGAAACCTAAAACGTAGTGTTCATTTTTTTTAGGATCCGGTTTTCCAAAATAGGGAAGTCCGTCTTTGGTTTCTCCAAAAGTTCCCGCCCAGGAATAATCGAGTTTAAAGGTAGTTTTAGGAAACCTTCTTCTAAACTGGCGTAGTAACGAAGCTTCCTTTTTAGGCAGTAATTTGTCTCTTTTTTTGGCATCCCTGAATTCTTCATCGCCGCCGCCCATAATAATGCGATTATCAGGAGTGGCACGATAATAATGATAAGGCGAAGAGGTATCCCAAATCACAGCATTTTTTAAAACAGAAGGTATTTCCATCATCGCTTCAGAAGCAACGGCATAGGTGCTTTTCAGGTCCACAATTTTTTCCCCGACTGTTTCGGTGCTTTCATAACCACTGCAGTGAATAACGTGCTGGGCTGTTATAGTTGATTTGTTTTCAGTAAAGGCAGTACATTTTCCTTTCTGGCTCTGAATGGACGTAATATTCGTTCTGTCAAAAATCTGCATACCGTTCTGGTAACAATAATACAGCAGATCACTGGCAAGTTTAAACGGGTCCATAACGGCGGCGGTTTTAGATTCGATAGCGGCAATGGCGTTTAATCCCATTTTTTCAAGATCATATTTGTTAAGCCAGCTTACGTCAAAACCAAACTGTTTACGGGTTTTAAATTCGTTTTTTAAAAAAGGCACATCTTTTTTGTAGGACGTGAAGTAAATGCTTTTTTTAAATTCAAATCCACAGTCGCTTTCCACAGTGTCAATAATGTTTCGAAGATCGAAAATGGCTTTTTTGCCATTTCGATAGCTGTCCAGAGCGCATTTTTCACCTCTGAGTTTTATTAGTTCGTGCAGCGGAACATCAATTTCATATTGAAGCAGTGCAGTGCTGGCAGCGGTACTTCCGTTACAGATATCCCTGCGGTCAACTAACACTATTTTTTTCCCCTGAGTGATTAATTTATAAGCCATCAGGGCTCCTGTTATACCTCCGCCAATGATTAAGATTTCGGTATCGATATCAGAATCAAGCGATGGATAACTAATGTTCATGGCATTTTTTAAAGGCCAGAAAGTTTCTGTAGAACGTAATTTCATTTTTTATCTGGTTTTCGTGAAAACACGATGTTGGGTTCGTTTTTAGTCTGGTTATTTCAACTAATCAGGATTTGGTTTTGTTTACCTTTTCTTTTTTAACTACTTTATTGTTTTTTTCGTCGTAAATGGCACCCACTATTTTTTGGCCGGTTTTACTGAATATTTTGATTTTGGGATCTTCGTGTGTTCCGGTTACCACAATTGGAAAACCGATAATTCCAAAAGGAGGAAGCCCTAAACGTACTCTTATATCCAGAAGACCGTCAAAACTGGTTGTTCCTTTTATGGTAGGTTTAAAACTGGCGACACTAAATGTAAAAGGCTCCACCTGAATTAAATTATTGTCAATACTTGATTTAATCTCGATTCCTTTCATATCTGGATCGTCTAAGCCCTTTTGTCCGGTTTTGGAACTTAATCCTTCAAACAATTTCAGTCCTTTAATTTTGACATCACGAAGGTTGATCGTGCCGCCGCCTTCCAGCGATTCGTAAATAGGTCCCATATTACCGTTCAGATCCCCTTTAATTGTATAGTCAACAGAAATAATTCCCTGTGCTTTTTCGGCAGCTGTTACCATATCATGAAACATTGGAATTTCTTTGTAAGCACGCTGCACACTAAAATCTTTCGCTGTAAAATGAGCGTCAAACCTTGCTGAGGTTGGATTTTCATCTTTATACGCGGCATCAATCCCTACTGTACAATCGATTACATTAAATATAGTGTTTTTTAAGTAAAATCCTTCTTTTTTTATGCCGGCTTTTCCGGAAAGTTTATTTAAAACAAGTCCGTTGTATTCGACCCTGTCTGCATTGGCGTTAAGCGATACATCAAGGTTCTGCGGAATCATAACGACACCACTCATTTTAGGATGGTCTTCTTTGGCATAATCGACTTCCAGTTTCCGGTCTTTGTTATCCCCTTTTTCAAGAGCCATAAATTCATCTACATTGATTAGTTTGGAATTCAGGTTGAAATTACCGCTTAAAGTACCATGAGATTCCAGAAAATAATTAATGGTGTTTAAGAGATAACCGTTAATATCAAAATCAGATTTTCCGTAGGAAGCATTGAATTTTTCAAACCACATTTTTTCATTTTGGAAGCGGAAATTTCCTTGTTTGATAAAAAAGGATTTCGGAAAAAGTTCAGAGGTGGCTTTGATATTTTTAAGCAGGATAGTTCCCTTATTGTCAAGTTTATCATATTGGCCTGCTGCGGCATAACTTTGTTTTCCTTTAAGCGATAAATCGGCTTTTGCATAACCGGTTATATCCAGGCCTTTTTGAGAAAATACCTGATAAATACGGCCTACGTTTAATTCGCCTTTAATTTTCGCATTGTAAGCCAGATCGTTAAAGTCAGATAAAGCAGCATTTACATACACCGGATTTCCTTCAAATACAAACGAAGCCGGTGCTGCAGCCACAATCAGATCCTGATAAGTTCCCGCTTTGTTCAGGACATTAGCGACCAGAGTTATATCCGTAATCGGGTTAGGATAGGAGTCTGTTTTCAGCCATCCGTTTCGCAGCGAAATACCGCCGATTGTTTTGGGAAATAGTTTTTTGGAAGTACTGAAAAGCCCTCGTGCCTGTATATCGGTTTTTAAAATTCCTTTTAAATCAATTGTATTTAAGCCCAGTGCCGCATCAACGACAGCGAGATCCAAAGCACCTTTTACACTCGCATTGATGTTCATTTCGCTTAAACCTTTACTATGTAAATACGCATTAAAATAGTCCTTTTCCCCTACTTTAAACCGCAGGGTTCTCAGGTTTACCAATAATTGTTCCGGATCAAGTGAAGGCAGGATGGCATTGAGGTCCATTTGAAAATCATTTAACGGAACCGGTGCATTTTGATATGTAACTGCCCCGTTCGCAATTTTTAAATTAAAGGCCAGATTGGGTTTCTGTTTTTTGGAAACGTTATAATCTCCTTTAAAAGAAAGTACTAAATCGCTTTTTCCTGAAACTTCCGTTTTGTCCAGCCAGGTTAAATATTCCGGCGGCAT
Source organism: Flavobacterium sp. FG19 (assembly GCF_057809475.1). Classification (NCBI taxonomy): domain Bacteria; kingdom Pseudomonadati; phylum Bacteroidota; class Flavobacteriia; order Flavobacteriales; family Flavobacteriaceae; genus Flavobacterium; species Flavobacterium sp. FG19. Next base: position 271,751 of record NZ_JBMDKA010000004.1, read on the forward strand.
CACCGATAATAAATCTTTTACGGTCGTGTTTTCTGAAGCTGCTTTGATATTGATTTTATATCCTTCTCTTAAAATGGTGAATAAGCCTGTAAATTTTAAAGGGAGTTTGTTAATCTGAAGTTCGTTTTTCTGCAGAATAAACGAAAGGGCATGTGTGTTGATTCGGGTGATTAAATCGGCTCGGACCGCTTTTTTTCTCAGATAAGCTGTTCGGTCGTAATAAAAATCCAGCGAATCAATTTTGGCATCCGTATTAAGGTCGAAGATATCATCGCTGAGGTTTCCTTTTCCTATATAATTAAAGCCTTTGGCATCGACGAGAATTTTAGCCGAACGGTCGTTGTATTTTACATGGCAGTTTTCCAGGTCAATTCGTTCGAGTTTAATGGCGGTTCCTTCTTCGGGAGCATTGGGATCTGGTTTTTCGTCTTTTCGGTCTTCGGGAGCTACGTACACATTGTAATTGGCCTGTCCTTTTTCATTAACCATGACATTGATTAGGGCATTCGAAACATATAATTTATTGATTTTAACTTCGCTGTCAAAAATCAGTCTTTTCAGGTTGATACCAAAAGCCACCTGATCTGCCTTTAAAAGCGTATCATTTCGAAAAGGCGCAGAACCGGTCATAGACAGATCATCAAGTGAAACGGTTAAGGATGGAAAATGGGTAAAAAACGAAAGCCTGGATTTCGAAAAATCCAGTCTGCTATCGAGTCTTTCGTTGGCAATTTTTTTGACTTCTGAAGCCACTTTTCCCGGAAAAAGCAGCGGAATCAAAAAAAGTAACAGCAGGAGACCTGCTATTACTATTCCGCTCCATTTTAGGATTTTAAGGCTTATATTTTTAAATGAGGCTTTCATGGCGTTTAATTTTGATTATTTTTTTTCAGGTTCTTTTTTGGCTTCTTCTTTAGCTTTTTCCTGTTTTTCTTTTTCTTCTTTGGCTTTGGCTTCTTTTTCTTTAGCGGCTTTATCCTGTTCTTCTTTTTTCTCTTTTATTTCTTCCTGCTTTTTCTCTTTTTCCTTTTCTTTTTTCTTGAAATATCCTCTGAACAGGAAATTACTTTTGGCCGCTTCCATATTTTCGCTGAAACCTTTGGTACCGTTTTCTAAATTAGAAAGGGTATTGGAAACACTATTGGCCATTTTATCGTCACGCACCAGTCTGGCCAAAGCACCGTTCCCGTTGTTCATACTATGACTGAAAATCGCCAGCTCATCTGAAATAACGCCTATATTGTCTACGCTTTTCTTAACGCTTTTCATAAGGTCGGCCATTTCAATTCCGTCTATAGAAGCAATAGCACCATTATTTTCAATAGATTTCTGAGATTTCATTCCGGGAGAAATCGTAAGTACTTTATCGCCCATTAATCCATCAGATCCAATGCTGGCACGAGCATCGGTTTTGATAAACTCACGTACCTCATCTTTGATCACCATCGCTACTACTACCGAAGAATCATTAATTAATCTGATCTCTTCCACGGTACCGATATTGATTCCTGAGAAACGAACGTTGTTTCCGACTTCTAAACCACTTACCGTTTTAAATCTTGAGGTGATATGGAATGTGGAGCCAAATAAATTTTTTTGTTTTCCAATAAAATAAATGGCGATTATAAACAGTAACAGACCTACTGTTACAAACATTCCTAATTTCCAGGTATATCCAGACTGTTTCTCCATGATTTCTATTCTTTTTATTTTGCTTATTCAAAAAATGAGCGCACCCATTCGTCTTCGTCTTTTTCCAGTTCTTCATAGGTTCCTTCGGCATGAATTACGCCGTCTTTGAGAACCATAATGCGGTCAGCCGTCATTTTGGCACAGGCCATATCGTGTGTGATAATGATAGATGACGTTTTTTGTTTGTGCTTGATGTCCAGTATTAATTCACTGATTTCCCTGGATGTAATGGTATCCAGCCCGGTAGTGGGTTCATCATACAGAATAATTTCCGGTTTTAAGATTAGAGTTCGGGCCAGACCGATTCTTTTTCGCATCCCGCCCGACAGTTCCGATGGCATTTTATCAATAGCATCACTTAATCCGACGTTTTCCAGTGCTTCCATAACTTCATTTTCTACTTCGTCTGCGCTTAGATCCCTTTTATGGGCGGTTAAGGTAAAAGCCAGGTTTTCTCTGACCGACATCGAATCGTATAAAGCACCGCTTTGAAATAAGAAACCAATTCGGACTCTTATTTTATTAAGCTCTTCCTTAGAAAGGTTCAGTACATTTTCGTCAAAAACCCTGATCTCGCCCTGATCCGGTTCGATCAGCCCTACAATACATTTGATCGTAACCGATTTCCCGGAACCGGAACGGCCCAGAATCACCAGGTCTTCACCTTTGTTCACGGTAAGGTTTACACCTTTTAAAACCGCATTGTCATGACCAAAAGTCTTGTGCAGATCTTTGATTGTTATGATGGGAGTCTGCTCTTTTTCTCTGGTTTTAGGTTTACTATTTTTTTCTTCCTTAATCATCTTAAAAAAATAAATCGGTTATTTGTACAGCCACCATGTCAATAATAAATATACTTAAGGATGCGGTAACGACAGCCGAGTTGGCGGCACGTCCTACGCTTTCTGTTCCGTTTGAAGCATTAAAGCCTTTATAACATCCTATCATCCCTATAAAATATCCAAAAAAGAAAGTTTTGATTGTTGCCGGAATCACATCTAAAAATTCCAGCGACTGAACAATCTGTGTCAGGTAACGGTAAAAATTAACATCGCCATGAATATTAATTCCTACATAACCGCCTATAATACCTATAGCATCTGCAAAAAACACGAGAATAGGAACCATTAAAGTACAGGCTAAAATTCGGGTTACGACCAGATAGTTATACGGATTGATAGCCGAAACTTCCATGGCATCAATTTGTTCGGTTACTTTCATGGAACCTAATTCGGCACCAATTCCCGACGAAATTTTTCCGGCGCAGATCAGAGCGGTAATCACCGGGGCAATTTCCCTGATTAACGAAAGGGCAACCATACCGGGAAGCCAGCTTTCGGCACCAAATTTTACCAGAGTCGGACGGGACTGCAGTGTCAGCACCAATCCCATAATAAAACCGGTTATCGCTACCAGCGGCAGTGATTTATAACCAATATAATAACATTGTTTCAAAAACTCTTTTGCCTCATAAGGAGGTATAAATACTTCCTTAAAAAACCTTTTGGCAAACAATGCTGTATCTCCAATTTGTGCGAATGTATTTTTTAAACCGGGAATCAAAATAGTTTTGTTTTAAGTTATAGTGCTTTTGAAAATCAATTATTTAACAGTTTTTTCCACTTTTGCAATGATAGATGAAAGTTACCTCAATACTTGTTAAAATCTTTTACAGAACTTTTTTTGAGCCTTATATAATTTTCATGGTTTTACAATATTTAAAGGGAATTAACGTTGAACCCGTTCTAAAACAAAAAATCCCTTTCGAATGCGAAAGGGATTTTTGAAAGAAATAGTTTTTAGCTGAAGTTTATTCGGTAAATTTTTTAAAAATTGAACTGGCCACGTGTCCGCCAAAACCAAAGGTGTTGCTCATGGCATAATTAACGATACGGGATTGTGCTTTACCGAGGGTCAGATTAAATTTTTCGGCATAATCCTGTTCCACATTTTGTGTATTGATAGTGGGCGGCACAATGTTTTCCTGAACGGCTTTTATACAGGCAATGGCCTCAATGGCTCCCGCACCGCCAAGCAAATGCCCGGTCATTGATTTTGTAGCGCTTATATTGGCATTAGGTTGTATTCCAAATACTTTTTCGACAGCTTTAAGTTCGCTTAAATCTCCGGTTGGAGTAGAGGTAGCGTGAGCGTTGATATAATCAATTTTATCAGGAGTAATCCCGGCTTCTTCAAGAGCCAGTTCCATTCCCAAAACAGCTCCTTCGCCCTCAGGATGCGTTCCTGTTAAGTGATAGGCATCGGCAGCTAAACCACCGCCCACAATTTCGGCAAGAATTACCGCGTTTCGTTTTACGGCATGTTCATAGCTTTCTAAGATCACAACTCCGGCACCTTCACCTAAAACAAATCCGTCTCTTGTAACATCAAAAGGACGTGAAGCTCTGGTATAATCATCATTTAATGTCGATAGTGCTTTTGAAGCATTAAAACCACCGATAGAAGATTCTGAAACTGAGGCCTCAGAACCGCCGCTGATCATCATATCGGCCTTACCCCAGCGGATGTAATTAAAAGCATCGATAATAGCGGTGTTACTGGCAGAACAGGCTGCTGCTGTTGTATAGTTAATGCCGCGAAGGCCGTATTTAATAGATATAACTCCCGAAGCAATATTGACAATTCTCTTCGGAATAAAAAACGGACTGAATCTTGGGGTGCCATTTCCAAGTTTGTATTCGCCAATTTGTTCTTCAAAAGTAGTAATACCTCCATCGCCGCATCCCCATATAACTCCAATTCGGTTTTTATTTAAGGTATCAAAATCAATATTTGCATTTTTTACGGCTTCGTCGGCCGCATGCAGGGCATATTGTGTAAAAAGATCGTATTTTCTAATTTCATTTTTTTCGAAAATAGACTGAGGATCAAAGTTTTTAACTTCACAGGCAAATTTCGTTTTGAATTGTGTGGTGTCAAATCTTGTTATGGGAGCAGCACCGCTTACTCCGTTAATCAGGGAATTCCAGTATTCAGATACATTGTTTCCTATAGGAGTTACCGCTCCTAATCCTGTTATTACGACTCTTTTCATTATTTATGAGTTCTTAATTCGTTTAATATAGTTTCTTTTACAATTTCAAAATCATTAGGATCTGTAAGCCTCGAAAGCTGTACGATGGCAATAATATTGGTGATAATCATTAAGGCTTTTGTTCTTGGTGCCATCTGAAAATCAAATAGTTTTTGTTCTTTTCCTTCTATCAGTACTTCGGTCAGCCATTGTAAAACCAGACTGGCAAATAACTGCAGTTCTGTTTTAAGGGAATCATCCAGCGTATTTAAGTCTGTTGCCAGTGAACCCACTATACAAACCTTATTTTCCTGTTTGATCTGGGCATGGATCGCTAAAAATGCTTCCAGTTTTTCTAAAGGGGACTTATTTTCTGTTTGTTTTTTTAAAACTTCATACCGGGCAATATGTTCTTTGATCGCAGCAACGCCCAGATCAGATTTAGTTGGGAAATGATAATGAATAGAGGCTGTTTTTATGCCTATGTCATTCGAAATATCCTTAAAGCTAAAGGCATTATAGCCTTTGTTTCTAATGTATTCATCTGCTTTATCTATAATTACTTCTCTTGTGGTCATAGCGGTAATTTTTTATGCAAATATACTACCTATTAGTAGATAGGCAAGTTAAAAAGATTTATTTTTTGCTATTACTGTATCAGGAAGATTATTACAAACAAAAAATCCCTCTCATTAAGAAAGGGATTTTCCGGGTTTAATAGAATTTTGGTCAGTCTATTGCCTTTAATGAAAATTTTAGTTTCTAAATTCCGATTGGAGATGTGGAATTTAAAATTTGGATTTTTTATAAATTGATGGCCACTCCGGTGCGGGATTTCATCAAGGGAATGACCTTTGACTCCGAAAGGGCGAAATTCTCCATAATCAGCCTTGCGGTTAAGTAGCAGATTGTAGATTCTGCTCCCTGATTTAAATTGACATTTTCTTTTTCAAGTCCATCGTATCCGCCTCCGCTTACCGGATTATACATCACCTGGTTTAAATGGTTTTTTCCTAAAAACCAGCTGAAGGCCGTTTTCATTTTCTTTTTATATTCCGGGGTTTTAAAGGTATTATAAAAGGCATTTAAAGTCTGGATGGTATACGTTACATCAATAGGCTGTTCTCCGTATGGCTGAGGTTCAGCACCACGATGGTACCAGCCCTGATTTGAAATCACCCTGAATTCTTTATCAGCAAACATTTTAGACATTAAGAAATCCATTGAATCCAGTGCCACTTTTTTATAAACCGGTTTGTTGGTTACTAAATAAGCATACAGCATCGACTCCGGCAGAATTCCGTTACCATACGTCAGGTAATTTTCAAACCACTGCCAGTCTTCAGAAGCAGTATCTTCATAATTAGCCAGCAGTTTGCTGTTAAGTTTATTAATTATGGCTGCTACGTATAAATTAGGCACGGTACAATGGTATAGATACAAACCTTTAGTGGCAAAACCTATAGAACGCGGCGACTGGATATTTTCGGCCCATTTCAGAGAGTTTAAAAAACACTTTGTTGCTTTTTTCGAAATATTTTCAGGAAGTATATCAGCATTGGCAATGACGGTTCCGAGTGCCCAGATAGCCCTTGCATTTGAGTCTTCAAGGTTTACTTCAGCATTTTGTTCTACATGTACACGATATTCCTGATCGACATAGTTGATGAAATTTCCTTTTGGTTTCTGACATCTTTCGATAAAATCGAGATAGATTAAAATATAAGGCAGGTCGTCTTTGTCTCTGGTGAGTTTGTAATGCATGCAGAAGGCGATTAGCGCACGGGCGTTGTCGTCTAAGGTATAACCGGATTCAGGATCCGGAATTGAAATTTTGCTAAACTGGATAATGCCCAGATCCGTAGTTAATTTTTTGATGTGTCGTAACTGAACAGGAGGGTAGCTGTATTTTATATCAGACGGGTTTTCGATTAGTTTTTTATAAGTATTCATTTGAATAATAGCCGTATTTTCCCAGGAAGAAGCTCTCATTTTAGCCAGAGCGTTAATCGCCATTTCCTGTCTTAGATTTTCATCCGAGATTAGTTTCAAAGCAGCTTCAGCAAACTGATCTGCATTTCCTATATCAACCAGAATACCGCAGTCAGGAGTTAAAACTTCTTTGGTGTGCGGAATTTTTGAGGCTACCATCGGACAGGCACAGCTCATGGCATAAGCAAAAGTGCCGCTTACCGCCTGATTCGGGTCTTTTGAGGTAAACAAATAAATATCGGTCGCTTTTAAATATTCTAAAAGTTCTTCGGTTTCTAAATACTGATTGATAAAGCGAACATTGTTGTGTAACTGTAATTCATCAACAAGAGCTTCCAGTTTGTCACGATAAGCATCTACACCGTCTTTAATTAAATTAGGATGGGTACTGCCAATAATTAAATACAATACATCCGGCTCTTTTTCTACAATTTTTGCAAGTGCCTGTAAACCCGTTTCGATGTTTTTTCCTTCTCCCAAAAGACCAAAAGTAGACAGGACAATTTTATTGTGAATGTTTAATCTTTCTTTTACCAGTTCCGGAGTTTCATAAATGACCGTATGGGTACCGTGCGGCACTGTTGTAATGTGGTCTTCGGGAATGTCATAATCCCGAATCAGAATTTCTTTGGACTGACTTGTCATAACAAAAACCGACTTGCTGTAGTTGAGCAGCAGTTTTACAAAGGTTCTCAATTCATCATTCGGGTTGGGAATAACGCTGTGAAAAGTAAAGGTTACCGGCTTTTTTATGGTATTTAAAAAATCAAGAAGATGATTCCCGTACTGACCTCCAAATAAACCGAATTCGTGTTGTATGTGAACTAATTTTACGTTTTTATCTTTGTTGATTTCTTCGGCAGTATGAGTATATTCTTCCCGGTTTTGCGTGTTTAAAGTATAAGCTTGTGTAGGATTGGCTTTTGGTTTACTGACCAGTTCGCAGATTTCACAAGTGATAGATTTACCAAAAACATCGGTAATTCCTTGTATGGTATCCTGAGTATAAGTTGCGATTCCGCATTGGGTTGGCGGAAAGGTGGAAAGAAAAACTATTTTCGATTTATTGGATATCTTCTTCATGGGGATTCTGTTTTAATTCGGTTAATAAGTCGTTAAGGTTCAGAGAAGCCGCCGCAATCTTATCATCGGCAGCACCGTAATAAATATATAACTGGTCGTCAAAAATTGCTGTTCCGGTTGGAAATACAACATAATTGACATAACCGTGTCTTTCATAATATTCAGATGGCGTAATAATGGGTCTGGTTAAACGCCCTATTACTTTTGAAGGATCATTGAGATCCAGTAAAGCGGCACAGGCATGGTATACTAGCCCTTTTTCACGTTTTTCGGCGGCATGATAAATAAACAGCCATCCGTCTTTGGTTTCAACAGGCGGAGCACCCGGGCCGATATGACTGGTTTCATGATCGTATTTGGGCTCCATGATAATATGGTCAGGCAGGTTTTTAAGGTATTCTTTCCAGAAGTCTGCCGTTAGTTCTTTTTTGTTTTCGAAGGAAACGATTTGGATCGATGGAAATAATCGGTGCAAAGCCACAAATTTTCCATTGATTTTTTTTGGAAAAAAGACCACGTTTTTATCCCAGACAAAAAGGTTTTCCTTTATGGTTTCGCTCAAAGGATAACTTCTTTCGGTATTAAAGGCTAATATTCTGGCTATACCCGGTTTTTGCAGGTGTTTACGGATCAGATTGGTAAATTCGTTTAAAATAAATTTAGGCGTTATAATCCCTTTCTTTTTAAAGGAAACCAAATCTTTTGAAACCGCCAGTGCCCCGCAGGCATTTATGCCGTCGTACGTTACATAGGTCATATAAAACAAATCGTCGATTTTAACGATACGGGGATCTTCGACCCCATGGATTTCATAAATATATTCGGGTACAAAAACGGGTTCGGTACGGCGTTCAGCGAGCGTAACGGGACCTTCAAAGCGGCAGTATCCAATAGTCGAAAAATTTCCTTTTTTGGCCGCCCGGTAAAACATATGAACGTTATTTCCGTCCTGATATATGGCAGGGTTTAACACACCTAATTCTTCAAAAGGCCTTTCGGTTTTCTCTAAAATAACACCCAGTTTTACAGCTGTAGTGTTTAGGGTAGTTATTGCTTCCATATTATTTTGCTATCTCTGGTTAAAATTACTTTGATAACAAAGGGGCGCTTAATCCAATCGATCAAAAAATTAACTCAAAAGCGTTTGTGTGGGAATTGTATAATGTTAAAGGCTGAATTGTAAAAGAGGAAGGATAAAATTTTGATTTGTAGTTTATTGTGCTAAAAATCATGTTTTTTTGAGTTAATACTTCTTTCTTGGAATTGTGAAATTTGTACTACAAACTAAAAGGACTTGAAAAGACCTATTTTCTAACTTAAAAATTGAATATTATGTTACGATGGACAGTCATTTTTATAGTTTTGGCTATAGTAGCCGCAATTTTTGGTTTTGGCGGAATTGCCGCCGGAGCCGCCAGTGTCGCAAAAACCCTATTCTTCATACTTGTACTTTTAATCATTATTTCACTAATAAGCGGAAGAAGAAGAGTTTAGATTTTTTTTACGTTATTTTAGAAAAGAAAAGCGAAATCAGGTTATGGCTGATTTCGCTTTTTTGATTTTAGTTTTTTAGAATACTGTTTTATTGTTTTCGATAGTATTTTTTAGTGATATATGAAATGGGTAATCCGATACAGCCTATTAAAATCACGATGGAAAGAATCAGTGGAAAATCAAATTGTTTCGATGGCAGTACCGGAAATACTATAGGCAGTACAATCAGGTTCATGACGATCCATACAAAGAGACCGTATAGAACTGCCGACAAAATGATGTTCTTTTTCAGGACCGGAACATGAGGATATATCTTAAAATAAAAATAGGCAAAAGCGAGTGCAATAAAATAGTGAAGAAGCAGACCATAGAAAACCATCTGCGAACCGCCGCTGTAAGCCTGTTGTTTAAAAACGCCGCTGGCTATGGACTGCAGGATTTTTTCGGCTGTTGTTTTATTTAATATTACAGAATATAGGAGTATAGCGGCAAGAATGTCGAGGGTTCCCGCTACTAAACCTGAATAAATTACAATTTCAGATTTTGGCTTCATAGTATTTTAGGGTTTAGAGTTTGGTGATGTACTGGAAAACCGTATTTAACTGATGGGTATGCCTTTGTGTATGAACTAAAGCAAAATCAATCCATTCGTACATCGTAAAAGGATCAAAACCCGGTACCTGAAAATCCAGACAGGTCAGGGTGAGATCGTATTTTGAAGCACAGTCCAGTAATTCAGATTCTATTTTGGCCAGTTTTGAATTCAGGACATTTTTATCGTATTCTCTTTTCTCAGGAATAAGAAAAACGGGAGCTTCCATTTTTATACTGAAATTCAGAAAAAGAGTTTCAATATCCTTTATTTTCTCATCCGGTTTTCTTGTCGTTTTCTCTGTTTTTCCGGCAAACAGTTCCGGATAACCGGAGCAGGCCAGTATAATATGCTGTACGATTTGTCCGGGTGTCCAGCTTCCATGATAAGGCACTGAGTTTATTTCGCTGTCAGAGAATTTTGAAAACGTTGTATGGAGTTTTGCAAAGGTTTCAACAATATCTTTTTGCACATTTGTTTCCATAATATTGATTTTTTAGAATAGCTAATTTACAGAAGTAATCCACCAGACATTGCCAAACGGATCTGTTACACCGCAGGTTCTGCCGTAATCCTGATCGCTTAATCCCATTAACGATTCGGCTCCGTTTTCCAGTGCTTTCAGATAGGTTTTATCTGCGTTGAGGACATAAACAAATAAATTGGCGGTTTGTTTGGGCCAGTCGGAGGTTTCTTCGGTAAACATGATAGTGCTTCCGTTCAGGGTAATTTCTGCATGCATGATGGTACCGTCTTCACGAAGTGCTTTGGAATGGGTTTCTGAAGCTCCAAACACCTTTTTTGTAAAATCGATGAATTGTGCTGCGCCTTTCAGAATTAAATAAGGCATTACGGTCTGATGTTCTGCTGGTAAATTCATTTTTTACGGTTAAAAGTTAGTATCTCAAATATACGTTTTTTATGGTAAAAAATTGTAATTCAGTAAATTATAAAAGTTCTTCACATTGAAACCCGTGCAGATTAACGATTTCTATAATTTTAGGATTTGAAATTACTGCAGCCTGTACACGAAGAATTCTGTCGCAGTCTTCTAGGTCGAAATTGATAGCACTGTTTGGGAAATGTTCAAGAAGTTTCCCAATAATCAGTATGGATTCTTCGACTTCCTGAACATTTGTTTTAAAAACCTCTATCATAACAGGAGTGTTTACAAAGCGATATTTTTGTATCGTTCTATTTTATGATAATTGATATAAGACAGAGCTAAAATCACCAGGAAGATCAACGGAAAGAAACTTTGGAAATTAACGCCGTCAACAGCAAAATGACTTATGGAAGCGAAAATAAAATCGAAACCAAATCCGGCATAAGCCCATTCTTTTACATTTTTAGGAGCTTTTGGAATTATTAAGATCAGAACACCCAGAATTTTGAAAATCACCAGGGCATTTCCGAAATACTCAGGATACCCCAAATGTTTAATTCCTTCTTTGGCCAGTTCGGTTTGTGAAGTCAAAGCTGGCATAACGCCTTCGAAAAGGAAGATAATGATAGTAGTAACCCAAAAAATAATTTTTGCTGTTTTCATGTGGTTTATTTTTAAATCGTTATTAGTTAATGTATTACAAATGTACTATTCTTATTTTTTTCGGGATATAGGTATTTACGACTATTTTAGGGGCATTTGGGACAAAGTTTAGTGTTCAGTGTTCAGTCTCAGTGTTCAGTCTCAGTGTTCAGTCTCAGTGTTCAGTCTCAGTGT